>DATKUU010000220.1:0-19277 GCA_035530455.1 Phycisphaerae bacterium
TGGGTCTCGGCGGTGTTCAGGGCTCCCAGACCGGCTCGGGCTCGTCGATTTCCTCCCGGCGGGCGAATTCCAGGAAGTCGGGATCGACTTCGCAGGTCAGCCGCGAATCGGGATCGCCTGCCTGGTCGCCTGGGCGGGATGGTCGGGTCTCCCGTGGCGGGCCGCGAGAGGGTGAATGTTTTGGTTACAGTCACTACGGCGGTGGGGATCGAACTTTCTACGTTTTCGGCGGACATGCATTTCGCCCAATGAAATCAGGGCAAAACGACGTGACCCGCAAATGTAAATTGTTTCGCTGCCAGTTACACCGCCTCCACCATTTCTTTGCGTTCGAACCCGTCTTTCGCGGGTTTCGGTGCTGCGCTGGAACTGCGGGGAGCAAGAGGACGGGGGTAGGCACACCCTTGCTACGGCAGGCCGTGCCGCTAGAATGCCCTGATGGATCAGGCTTTCATTCGCAACTTCAGCATCATCGCCCACATTGACCACGGCAAGAGCACGCTGGCCGACCGGCTCCTTGTGCGAACCGGGGCCATCAATCCGCGCGAGGTTCGCGAGCAGATGCTCGACGCCATGGACCTGGAGCGTGAGCGAGGCATCACGATCAAGGCCTCCGCGGTGACGCTCGATTACGAGCACGCCGGCCGGCAGTACATGCTTAACCTCATCGACACGCCGGGCCACGTGGACTTCCACTACGAGGTCAGCCGCGCGCTGACGGCCTGCGAAGGTGCGCTCCTGGTGGTCGACGCGAGCCAGGGCGTGGAGGCCCAGACGGTGGCCAACGCCCATCTCGCGCAGAGGCTGGGCTTGAGACTGGTGCCCGTCGTCAACAAGGTTGACCTGCCTGCCGCGCGGCCGGAGGACACGGCCATGGAGGTCGAGCGCCTGCTGGGAACGCGGGCGGAGGATTGTCTTTTCACGTCGGCCAAGACGGGCCAAGGCATCGAGGAAATGCTCGAGGCCATCATCGAGCAGCTTCCACCCCCCGTGGGGGAGCCGGACGCGCCCCTGCGGGCGCTTATCTTCGACTCGGCGTACGACAGTCACCGCGGCGTGATCGTTTACGTGCGGGTGGTGGACGGGCGCCTTCGCCGAGGCGAGAAAATCCGGATGATGGGCGCGGGCGAGGTGTACCAGGTGGTGGAACTCGGGAAGTTCCGGCCGCGGCCGACGGCGGTCGAAACGCTGGCGGCGGGGGAGGTCGGCTACGTGATTGCCGGCATTCGCACCGTGGCGAGCATCCACGTCGGCGACACGATCACCCTGGCCGCCCAGCCGGCCGAGAAGGCCCTCGCCGGCTACCGCGCGCCGCAGCAGATGGTCTTCTCGGACTTCTACCCGGGCCCTTCGACCGAGTTCCGCGAGATGCGCGGGGCGTTCGAACGGCTCCAACTGAACGACGCCGCCCTGACGTTCCACCCCATCAGCTCCGAGGCCCTCGGTTTCGGTTTCCGCTGCGGGTTTCTGGGCCTGCTGCACATGGACATCGTGCAGGAACGCCTGGAACGCGAATACGACGTCGAGGTCGTCCAGACCGCCCCCACGGTGCCGTACCAGGTGCTCCTCGCGAGCGGCAAGTTGCAGGAGGTGGACTCCGTCGGCGACCTGCCGGACCCGGGCGTTATCGCCGAAATCCGCGAGCCCGTCGCACGGGTCGACCTCATCGTGCCGGCCGACGCCATCGGCTCGATCATGGCCTTGGCGGAGGACCGCCGCGGAACCTACCGCCGGACGGAGTACCTCTCGCCCGACCGGGCGATCCTGACCTACGACTTGCCACTCGCCGAGATCCTGTACGACTTCTACGACAAACTCAAGAGCGCGACACGCGGCTACGGGACGATGGACTACGAGGTCTCGGGCTTCGTGGCGAACGACCTGGTGAAACTCGACATCCTGCTCAACGGCCAGGTGGTGGAGGCTCTGTCGCGGATCGTCCACCGGTCGAAGGCGGAGGCCCGCGGGCGGGCGATCCTGAAACGTCTCCGGAAGGAAATCGCGCGGCACCAGTTCGAGATTGCCCTGCAGGCGGCCATCGGGTCGCGTATCATCGCCCGCGAGACGATCAAGGCCTTCCGCAAGGACGTGACGGCCAAGTTGTATGGCGGCGACGTCACCCGCAAGCAGAAACTTCTGAAAAAGCAGAAGGCCGGCAAGAAGCGGATGAAAATGATCGGGACGGTCGAGGTTCCCCAGAAGGCCTTCATGGCGGTCCTCGAAGCCGAATGATTCGCCCGCGGGAATAGGGTTCCGCGCGGCGGCCTTCCCAGCCTGCCCGCCGAAGCCCCGGCGCGCCGGGGGCGAAGGTAGGGGCCGCCGCGCGCTGTTCACGTTTAGCCGTCGGCGGCACGCCGACGGTCCTAACCCTTCCCTCCGCCCGCCGGCCCGCTTCCGCCGCCGCCAAGGCTATGGCGGACAAGTGCGGGCCGCGTGCCGTTGACTTTGGACCCGCCTTCGCCGGAGGCTATGGCGGGTAATCTTTGGACCGCCGCCCCCGCCCGTTCCTTCCCGTCGCCCTTCACCCCCCGCGCCGCCGACCACGGCAACCTCTTGAACCTCGCCCTACACGATGGTGCGATTGTCGTGCCGAACGGGATTGATGGTGTCCCCCCGAACTCGCAGTTCTGCGTATTCCGTTGATGCATATTGCAGAAGCCCGGAGATGGAATATAATCATCCCAAAGCCCACGGTGGTCGTGGGCCAAAGGTCCAATGGGAAATCCCGGTTTACGTCAAGGCTTGGGTGGAATTCTTGGCCGGAAGGAAGCCCAGGAGAATCGGCGGACCGGCTCACCGGGGGCCGAGCACGGCCGCTGACAGGAGGAATCGGGGATGCTTTTCAGCAAGTCCGCTTACACGTTTGAACTGCATGATGACGGCACGTTCGAGATCAGCACACCTTCCGGCAATCTCAAGTTCCTGGAAAGCAAGGGCATTCCTTTTCTCCCGCTGGTCAACCGGGGCGTGGTATGGGGGGCGCCCGAAGTTACGACGAGCCGGGACGCAGGTTGCGATACGATCACCTTCGCCCTGAAATCGAATTGGCTTTACGACTCTCCCCGGGTCATCCTGCGATTGAAGGACGATTACGTTGAGTTTTTCTTCAGCGCCGCCCGTGTCAAGCGGAGAGTCGCCCTCAACAAGTGGTACCTGTTCGAGAAGGGCACGAAAATCAACGGCCTTGAATGTCTGGACTTTCGTTCCCATATCATCAATTCCGACCCCTATGAAACGCATCAGATCATCCTCGGCAGGCGGAAACTGGGCATCTCCGGTTTTCAGGCGGACACCGAAGACGGGGATTTTATGTTCGGTCCGCACCCGATGCTGTTTATCTTCAGGCATCTGGAAGACAACCTTCTGGTGGCGCCGCTGCAATTGGTCCAGGCGGAAAGCCTGTACGTCCAGATGGATGAGGGGAGCACCCGGCTCAGGGATTTTCACATTCGGATCGGCGACAACCTGTACTGGCTTCAGGAGGGCGAGGCGCTGGAGTCGCCCCACTTCATGATTCAACTTACCCGCGACAAGGACCCCTACGAGACCCTGGCCGCCTATACCGGCATTCTCGTCCGGGACGGGCTTGTGCGGGCGAAGACGGAAAACGAGATCGAGCCCTGGTGGCTCTCGCCCATGTGGTGCAGTTGGGGTGACCAGCACTTCGAGTTGGAGAAGAAGGACAGTGCCACCAGCCTCGCCACCAACCGCTGGCCGCTCTTGGACCGCATCCACGACCGGCTGGTCAACGCCGTCGTCGAGGTCATCGAGAAGCATCAACTCCCCATTCGGACCTTGATCCTGGACGACATGTGGTACGACAAAAAGGGCGACATGCACCCGGACAAGGCCAAGTTCCCCGACATGCGCAGCACGGTGGACCGGCTGCACGGGAAGGGATTCAAAGTTTTAGCTTGGTCCACGCTCTACAAGTTCGACGAAAATTCCCAGGTCTACAAGAACCACCCGGAGTGGTTTGTCATCCACCATTACCCGCGGAGTTGGTCCATCCTGGACACCGTGCCGGACAACATTCATATTGACTATTCCGACGAGAAGATCGTGAGGGCCTACCTGGGCGAACTCCTGCACCGCTTCCTTTCCTCCGACCCGGGCTGCTACAACTTCGACGGCATCAAGTTCGACTGGCCCTTCCTGGTCCCGCACGACTATCCCTATGAAAATCGGGACTGGGTGGGAAAGGAAATGACGGTCTACAAGACCCAAAAACTCATCTATGACATGGCGAAGTCCTTTAAGCGGGATGCGCTGATCATCGGAGTGTCCCCCCATCCGTTTTTCAATGATACCCAGGACATCATCCGGACCTATGACGTCGCCACCCCGGATATCCGGGTCCATATAAACAGGGCAAAGTATGTGAAAGCCATCGCTCCCGGCATGATTCCGGGGCTCGATGAACATGTTTATTTCCAGAATTTCTTCCGGTATCTGGACGTGGGCGGCAGACTCGGCATCCCCATGTTGTACAACCTCCTTTGTTTCAACGGCGACAATTATCAGCCGACGGATGCGGACTACCAGACCATGAAGAAACTCCTGTGGGATTACGTCAACCGGACGCCCATGCTGAGGGACTACATGCGCTCGCCGCGCCGGTAGCCCGCAAACCGGATCATGCCATGGCGGCGGGTGGCCGGTGGACGAGGCGGGAAAAAACGATAGTCGGTTTTCTTCGGAGGAAGAGCTAAAATGAATAAGTCCGTCCTGCCCTGGGCCGTGCCGGACGTCCTGGCGTTGGGCTTGGCTGCGGCGCCCATCCCGGTCGCCATCTTTAGTGAGGAGACCGGCGAGGGCTAACGGCCCGTTGAAAAGGGCGGCTTGACAACCAGGGCCGCCGCGGATGAGAAGGTGGCACCGGACCTCCGAAGGAGTATGAAGGTGACGCCACACCTCCTGGCCTTCCCAACGCTGATTGGGTCGGTGGTCGCGCTGGCGCTGCTCTGTCTGTACTGTGCCGGACCGGCGTTTGCATCGAGCGCAGCCCAAGGCGCTGGAACGACAAGCCTCTGGGCTCTGGCCAGGAGTAAGCAGCCGGTGCACCGGTTCTCGACGCTGCTGACCGCGCAGGACGTGCGGGATCGTCTGAGCACCGAGGAAGGCATCCATTCCGCCATGGACTGGTGCAAGAAGACCGCGGTGACGAAGGTATACATCGAGGTGTTTCGTGACGGCTACCAGGCCGAGCGGGCCGCGCTCGAGCACATCAAGAAGCGTTTCGTCGCGGCTGGCTTCACGGTGTCCGGATGCGTGACGACGACCCAAGTCGGCAGGGTCTCGACGGGCTGGAAGGAGATTTCCTGCTATACCGACCCGGCGACGCAGGAGAAACTCCAGGGCATCTTCGAGTACGCCGCGAGCCTCTTCGACGAGATCATGATCGACGACTTCTGGTTCACCGACTGCGCCTGCCCCGAATGCGATGCCGCCCGTCGCGCGAAGACCGTCACGGTCGGCCGGCGGACGTCCCCCGTGGCGGGCGACACCTGGGAGGACTACCGGCGCGACCTGATGATTCGTTTGTCGCACGAACGGGTTCTCGGCCCTTCCAAGCGCGTCAACCCGAAGGCGCGGCTGATCATCAAGTACCCCCAGTGGTATGACAACTTCCACGAGCGCGGCTACGAAGTGCTGCGGGAGACGGCCGACTTCGACCGCATCTGGGTCGGCACCGAAATCCGCGACTGGCAGGACAAACAGTGGGGCGGCACCGTCCAGTATGAGGCGTATTTCATCATGCGATGGCTCGGCGGCATCGGCGGGGCGAAGTGCGGAGGAGGATGGTACGACTGGCTGGGCACGACCGAACGCACCTACGTCGAGCAGGCGCGACAGACCGTGTTGGCCGGGGCACGCGAATCCCTGCTGTTCTGTTACGGAGGCCTCCAGCGGGACACGGGGCCGAAAGACATCGAGGCGCTGCGGTCGAACCTGCCCGAACTGCTGGCCGTCGCTGAGCAGGTGCAGCGCCGCCCCCTCATCGGGATCGCCGCCTACAAGCCACCCAACAGCCATCCGGAGGGCGAAGCGCGGGTGTTTGATTTCGTCGGGATGCTTGGTCTGCCGCTGGTGCCCTGCCACGAGTTTTCCGCCGAGGCGCCTGCGGCGTTTTTCTCCGTTCACGCCCTCAAGGACGCCAACCTTGCCGTAAAACTGTCGGCATTCATCGCCGCAGGCAAGCCCGTGCTGGTCACGGACGGACTGGTCCAGCGGTTGGCAGGCAAAGTGGACCTGGCGGGACCCAACGTGCATGTGCTGCCCGTGAAGGGCCAGCCCAAATCGCTGCTGCAACTGTCCGAAAGCGAACTGAACTCGATGCGGGCGCCGCTGCTGCGGGCACTTCAGACATCGCTGCTGGCGCCCAACCGGGTCGCGCTCTACCTCTTCGGTGACGGAAGTTGGGTGGTGGAGAACTTCAACGATGAGCCCGCAACGGTGGAGTTGAACGGCAAGCGGCTCACGGTCGGGGCACGCGGCTGGGTCTGTCAGTGGAACTGACCAGGGCGAGTGTTCAGTCGCGAATTCAGTGGATCGGCGGACAGGCAGGAGGTTTCGGAAAAAAGGGGACAGGAAAAAGGGGACACCCATCTATGAGCAAGGCTCTGTCAAGTCGCAAGCGCCCGCGTGAAGGGGCTTGGCCTAGTCTGCGTCTATCAGTATCACTTTGACCGGCACAGCCGGGAAATGACGCTTGAGCCGTTCGATGTCGTACACGAGTTGCTCGCCGTACGAAACCCCCGACGACATCGAACTCGGAAGGGCATGGCAAGGCACAATCTCAACCCCAACCTCGGCCTTGCTCTCGTTGAAGAAGTACTGAAGCCAAAGTCAAGCCGTCCGACTATACAGGATCAGGCTATGACCGGAGGCACATGGCTCCCAACTACGCCATCGCAACGAGGTACGGGGAGGAAGCCCAACTTGACTGGGATCTCTCCTGTGTCCGAAGCCCCGGCCCTCAAGTCATTCGACCGTCCTTTGCTGCGCCGACGGCTTGGTTGCCGTCGGCTGGCCGGGGACAAAGAGCCTGGCGTGGCCCGGCAGGGTCGCGATCTCACGGTCGCAGGTGAAACACCACATGTCCCACTGGCCGTCGATGTAGTTGCGGTTTGCTGGCAACGGACAGGCCTGCGTGTACAGATACCACTTCCCTTCGATCTGATAGAACGCAGGGGTGGCCACGTGGAAGATCGTATCGTCACGATAGATTCCCTCCCACTTGGTCTGCAACGCTGTATCCACATCGAGCTGCGCCCACCCACGGTCCGGGTGCCGGCTGACGGCGATGACCGGACGCCATCGCTTCCCCCTCTCCGTCCCGACCTCGATCGAAAGCACATAGGTGTCACCGATCTTGAAGACCTGATGCCATTCATAGTAGGCGTCTAGCGTAGACGCGAAGAGCTGGCCCATGCCGCGCGGGTCTTTCGTGTTGAACTGCCGCTTCCAGGTCTTCCCATCCTCCGAGGTCGCGAGCCGAATGCCCGGCAGCGTACCGTCCTTGCCGCGATACGAGTAGTACATGAACCAGTTCCACCGTTTCGCCGTCGAGTCCCACTCGCGCATCACCGCCGCTTGCGAGGCCATGTTCTCACAAAACGGTTCTGCGGCTTCGGGTGCGAGCACCGGCTCCGATCCCGCGCGCTGGATGTCGGCCGGACTAATGCTAGAGTAACCGTCAGCGCCCGCCGGGCAGATAGCCAGCCCGATGCGGTCTTGACCCGCGGCCTTGGCGCCCGAGTAGTAGATGTAGTAGGCCTCTTCCTCCGGAACATAGAGCACGGCATCGAGGCGCATGCTGCCGGAGTCCCATCCGTCCTTGCTGGGTCCGAACACCGGGTTGGCCTCGTGCTGATGCCACGCGAACGGGTTCGACTTCAGCGCCCACGCCTTGCCGATGTAACAGAGATTGCGATTCGAGGCCGGGACCCCCGAGTAGAACATCACCAAACGTGCCGGATCCTTCGGATTCGGCAGGATACACGGCTCCTGAGTTTGCTGCGACAGCCAGTCCGCCGACCTGCGGTGGACGATTACTTCACCCCGAATCGTCACGGCCGCCGAAGCCAATTCGCACCCAAGTGCCGTGCCCGCGACGACAAAGGCCATGATCACGCTTCCTTTCACCTGGGATTTCCCATTTGATTCTCGCCCACGACCGCCGTGGGCCGTCTGTGCATGATTGTAACCCGTTTTCTGGATTCGACAAGGATATTTGCGACGCTGAGATCGGCCGGGGAGCTGAATTGGCGCCGTCAGGGGGCAAATCCATTGCGGCAAGCGCAGGACACGCCGAGTTCGGCCGACGGGGGCGCGGCCGACGCCCAGGCAACCACGCGTGCGACGGACCCCTATTGGATCTTCAACGCGTTCAAAACGCGATCCAATTGGCTGAAGTCGGGAATCACCAGGTCGGCGCCGGCGCGGATCAGCCGTGCCCGCTTGGCTGGGCACAACCCGAACCGCCGAATCTCGGAACTGGCCACGCCGACCGCCACGCCACGACGCTTGCGGGTCTCGCGAATCTCCACCGGCCCGTCGCCGAACGTGACAATCTCGTGTCCTCCCAGCCGATGCTCGCAGAAAATACGCGCCAACACGACCCGCTTGGCCTCCACTTTCACATCGCCGACGGCTCCGAAGATGCGCCCCTCGAAGAGGTCGGCGTAGCCCAAGGCTTTTGCCTCGGCCGCCACGTCCTCCTGGTCGGTCCCGCTTGCCAAATACAATTTGACTCCGGCGGCATGCAGCAACTCCAAAAATTTGCGGGAATTCTTGATCTGAAAGTCCGCCGGATCCAACTCGCCGCGATGGAGTTTTTCAACACGCCGGCACACCATCGCCAGCAGTGCGTCGTTATAGATCGCCTTGTACCCGTGGATATCGAGAATTTGCGATTCATCCACGAAGCCGAATTGCCGGACCATCTCCACAAGCCCCTGCATCTGGGCCAGCGTCTGGATGCCGGTGGTCTTCTCGATGAATCCGCGTACGGCGTCAACCACCTTGTGATAGTCCGCCTCGCCGGCATCCTGGTATCGGAGCCCGAGAACCGCGCGGACCATCATCGGCTCCATAATCTCCTCCCACCCCTGGCGAAGCGTGGAGATCGTGCCGTCGTGGTCGAAAATGGCGTGGCGAATCTTCAGTTCCCGCGGCAGGTCGCGGATAATCTCAATCTCCGTGCCCTCGACATACCGAGCACCTCGCGGGTCATCCGCCAGTTCCGGCAGGTACACATAGTCGGGCGTCGGCCCCACCTGCCGGATCTCCTCCGCGCTGGCCGTGCCGGTCGTCTTCAGTTTGCGGACCGTGACCGACGCGGCGATATTGGCCAATTCGGCCGCGACCGTCGCACGGCCGCCTGAGGCCAACACCGCAGCGAGGGCCGACAGCATCGTGTCGCCCGCACCCACCGGGTCAGTCCGCTGGACGATTTGGATGCCGGGAATGAGGTGACACCCCGCCTCAGTCGCCACGATCACCCCGTTCTCGCCGCGCGTCAGGAAAACGGCCCGTTCGATCCGTCGGAATAACTGAGCGGCCAAGTTCTTCGCCGCCTCCGCCGGAATTCGTTCGTCCAGAGGCCGTGGCTCGCCCGCCAGACGCGCCGCCTCGTGCGCGTTAATCTTGAGCATGCAGTTCTTGTACAACTCCGCCCGGTGACGCGAGTCCACGATGAACGTGCAGTCGGGATGGGCGGCCACGACCGCATTGATGCGCTCGATCATCTCCGCCGTCGAGATGCCGGAGGGCACCTGCTGGTTCAGAATGACTACGTTGCTGGCCGACGCGGCCCGATCCAGATGCTTCGCCAGTTCCTCCGTGGTGCCGGGCGTCAGACGGTTAAACGCGCCGAGATCCAGACGGTTGTGTTCGGCGTCTCCCACGAGCGGCTTGACGAAGACCGCCGTCTGCCAATCCGCGTCCCCCGTCAGCAGGCTTTCGACGTCCACACCCAACTCGCCCAGCATCCGGCGCATCAACCGGCCGAACGGATCGTCGCCTAACAACCCCACCGCGCGAATCTGCCGCACCCCCAGGGCGGCCAAATTGGCCACAATGTTGCTCGCTCCCCCCAGACTATACCGCTGCTGCCAAACACGCCGGACCGGCAAACCCGTCTCCACCGACAACTCCGATCCGTCCGGATTAATCAGCCAGTAGGCGTCCAGACAGAAATCGCCGAACACCGTCACCCGCGCGCGGGGAATCGCCTCCAAGGCCGATTCCAACCAGTTCGCTTGCTTCATTGACGCGTCCATGTCGGCCACAGTATACGTCGCCCGCCGTCGCATTGCCAAGGGCCTTGTGGCCGCGAGATCGTCCATTGGGGGATGAGGTCACAGGGAAGACCTCCCCCGTGCCGAGTTTGCGGGTGGATAGACGCACCAGGCACGGTAGGGAGGCCGGCATGCAAATCTCGTGCCAAAGCGCCCCCCGCTTCGCGGGAATGACGAAATCCGAAAACGCGAATGACGAATCAAACCCGAATGACGAATGAAGAACCTGCCGCCCGAACCTCGGACCTGCCGCCTTGGCCTCTCGTCTCGGATTTCGGGCCCGCCACCGGCGGGCAGGCTTCGTCATTCATTCGTCATTCGGCAAGTCGGATTTCGTCATTATCCCTCGCACCTACGTCCCCCCCCGGCACGCAAATCCCGTGCCAATCGCGCAGAAAAGTCCCTAAACGCATCAGGGTTGCTCCATAACATAGGAGGCAAAACGAGGGTCCTGCGAGGCAAAACCGGGGCAGTACGGGGCATGTACGGGGCAAATCGGGGTAAAAACGAGGTAAAAACGGGGCAATTTTCACCCCAAATGGACCTTTCCACACCCAAAAACCGCCCTGGCGCTCTAAAAATGCGGCCGCGACCCCCAAAAAACGCCCCCAAAATCCGCCCGCCACCCAAAAAAATTTTCGGAATTTTTCCTTTTGTTGCCGGGAACGGGACCGCCCGCAAAGCGGGCGGCTCGAACGGCGAACGGGCGCGCGGGGCGGTTCGCGGGCGGCTAAAGGCGGGTGGCGGTTGCCGTTACCCTTTCTCCGCCGTCGCCACCCCCGCCTCCTGCTCCTTCAGCACCCCGATGATCTGCTCCTCTGAAAACCGGCTCTTCCGCATGGTCCCGTCCTCCTGTCCTGGCTACCCATTTACCCGGAGGACTCTCATTTTGACTGGACCAGTTTTTGGGGTGCAGGTCCGCCGCCAAAAAGAAACCGGCCAGCCGGGTGAGCGACTGGCCGGTAATCACTTACATTGGCGAGGGCGACGGGATTCGAACCCGCAACCACCGGATCGACAGTCCGGTACTCTAACCAGTTGAGCTACGCCCCCGACCTGCGGCAGGATTGTTAGCGTGGGACAGGGCGGTTGTCAAGGCCAAATCGCGCGGGCGGAGCGGCCTGTCCGAGTGGGCGGGCGGAGCGAAGGCCGTTCCGCGCCCCCCGCCCGCCGGCCGGTTGTCGTCGTTATCCATCCCTTCACCCCGTCACGGGTGCGGCGGTGGCGGAAAAAAAGATTCTCTTTTTCCACGCACAAAATGCCGGCCCCCGTTCCGCGCTGCCTGTCGGCGGAATGCCGTTGACAGCCGCGGCTCCCTCCCCATAATGACAGGGTGATGAGGCGGGCGTAACTCAGCGGTAGAGTGCCAGCTTCCCAAGCTGGACGTCGTGGGTTCGAATCCCATCGCCCGCTCCAGCACACTCGAACGCATGCTCGGACGCCGATGAAGGCCCCTGCGTCGCGCCTGGATAAAGGACCCTCGTGATGGCAAGGAAAGCAAGAAACCCATCCGACAAATCAGCCTCAGGGAAAGAACCTGACAGCGCCCGCATTCAGTGTCATTTCATCTCCAATACGCACTGGGACAGGGAGTGGCGTTTCACGGCCCAGCGAACCCGTTACTACCTGGTTGAGATGCTCGACCGACTCCTGGACATCTTCGAGAAGGAGCCGGATTTCAAAAGTTTTCACCTGGACTCCCAGACTCTTCCCATTCAGGACTACCTGGAAGCCAGGCCTGAAAAGGAAGACGCTATCCGCAAATACATCACGGACGGCAGGCTGCTTGTGGGGCCTTGGTTCTGTCTGCCTGACGAGTTTTGCGTGGGTGGCGAGTCTCTGGTGCGCAACCTCCTGCTTGGGCATAAGATCGCCCGGCGTTTCGGTGGGGTGTCCAAGACGGGCTACTCGCCGTTCTCCTGGGGCCAGATCAGCCAGATGCCGCAGATATACAAGAATTTCGGCATCGAGATGATGTCCTTTTACCGCGGCATCAACACACGAGTTGCGCCCGAATCCGAATGTATCTGGGAAGGCCCCGACGGGTCGCAAATCGTGGTGTCGCGTTTTGGCCCGCGTCCGCGGTACAACGTATGGTATGTCATTCAGCGCCCGGTTTACTGGAACTTCAAGGACGTCGATAACAGGTACCTCTCCTGGAAAGATGTCGGCGGTCCGTTCAGGTTCGTCGACGAGAAAAACGCCTTGCTGGATGGAAAATACCTGCACCCCGTGTATCAGTACCATTCCGAACACATCGCCCACGCTGCCGCGCAGGCGCTTGCCGAGCAGGACGGCCACTGGACGACTCCGCATCGGTTCTGGTCCGCCGGCCATGACACGTCCTTTCCGGACATCCGCGAAGTTCAGATGATCGCGGACTTGAACGCTGCCGTCGGCGACAAGGCCGATGTTTTCCACAGCAGCGTCAAGGCCTGGCAGGACGGCATCCTGGCCAACGCGAGAAAGGACTGGCCGGTCGTGCGCGGCGAGATGCGCCATGCCGCCAGCCCGGGAAGCTCCAGCGTACTGATTGGCTGGGTGACTTCCGCAAGGACGTATCTGAAGCAGGAGAACTTCCAGACCGAGGCGGCTCTGATGAACTACGCCGAGCCTCTGGCCGTTTTCGCCGGCATGCTTGGAGCAGCCTATCCGGCCAATTTCATCGAGATGGCCACCAACTGGCTGCTGCAAAACCATGGGCACGATTCCATCGCCGGATGCAGCCGCGACGCCATTCACGATGACATGCTGTTCCGGTACAGGCAATCGCGCGAGATTTCCAGTTGCGTCACGGAACGCGCCGTGATGGACATAGCCGGTTCCCTGAACCTGTCGGACTGGTCGGCCGATGCAATGGCGCTGTTCGTCTATAATCCGGCGCCCTCCAAGCGGACCGAGGTTATGCCGATCCTCCTCGATATGCCGGAGGAATGGAACTGCAACGGCTTCACAATTCTGGACGAGCAGGGCAAGGCGCTTGCCTTCGATGTGATTGAGAAGACCTCGCCCGTCTATCCGCTGTACTTCAACTGTAACGACGTGATCAACCCTATTCGCTCCAGCCGCTACAAAGTGAACGTGGAACTCCCCGACGTGCCGGGCATGGGATACCGTACGTTCCGCGTCGTGCCGTTCAACAAGGATCCGAAGAAAACGCTGCTCGGAGAACCCAAGGCCACGCTCGTCACCGGGCCGGCGCAAATGGAGAATGAGTTCGTTCGCGTCCGGATCAACTCGAATGGAACCTTGAACGTCGCCGACAAAAAGACCGGCCGTGAATACCAGGGGCTGGGATACTTCCGCGACTCCAGCGAGATCGGCAACCCCTGGGTTCACGAAACGGTGCCGAACGAAGTGGTCTTCACCACGCTGAACGAAAAGGCCAACGTTATGCTCGTAAGGAACGGGCAGTTGGAGGCTTCGTTCAAGGTGGCCATGGACTGGGCTTTGCCCGAAGGCAGTTCCGGCGACGAGAAGACTCGCAGTCGGCATCTGAAACCCTACAGAATCGTCAACACCGTCACGCTTCGCAAGGGAACGCCCTGGGTGGAGATCGTGTCCGAAGTGGACAATTCCGTCGAGGATCATTACCTCCAGGTATGCTTCCCAAGCGGGATAAAGGCCGACAAGGTAGCCGCCCAGGCGAACTTCGATGTGGTCGAGCGGCCTCTTGTGGACGCCGAGCGGCCCCTGTGCTATGAAGAGCCGCCTTCGGAAAAGCCCATGAACTCGTTCGTGGACATCAGCGACGGCGAGGCCGGCTTTGCCCTCCTGAACGAAGGTCTTAAGGCTTATGAGGCCCAGAACGACTCGGACCGGACGTTGAGCCTTTCGCTGCTGCGTTGTTTCTCGCTGCGAATCTTTGCCATGACGGAGGCGACCGACTACAGCCGGGTTGACAAAGGGTCGCAGTGCCCTGGCAAGAATCGCTTCCGTTACGCGGTCATGCCCCACGAGGGCGACTGGGTCAAGGCAGGCCTGTGGCAGGCGGCCGAGCGGTTCAACCTTCCATTCGCCCCCGCGCAGATGGGCATTACGTCACACGGCAGGGAGCCTTTGACGAAGTCTTTCCTGGAACTTGATCCTGCCATCCTGCACGTCAGTGCCGTCAAGCAGAGCCAGGACGCCCAAGGCTGGGTTGTCAGGCTCTTCAATCCTTTGGATTGCTCCGTTCAGGGCCGGATCCGCCTCAACGGCGGCAAGGCCAATCCGTCCGAGACGTTTTCGCCCGTCCAGCGGGTTCAGAAGGAGTTCGCCCTTCCCGAACCCAACGACAAGCCGTGGCGCAAGATTCGCGAAACGACCCTGGAAGAGATTCCAGTCGCTGATCTTGCAATGGACTCCGCCGGTTGGGTGGACTTCACTATAGGCAAGAAGAAGATTATGACCCTGGAGTTCCGGCCGTAACGGCCTCCGCCAGCCACCCGCGGTATCCGATGGTGCGCTGGCGCTGCGCTAGAAGGGCAGGCTCTCGTCCGGCGCGGCGGGCACTGGTTCCGGCGCGCCGGGAGAGTGAGCGTCGTTCGAGCCGCCCGCTTTGCGGGCGGTCATGTTCCCCACCACCGAGCGCATACCCCCCGGGGAAAAAATCTAAAAATTCCAAAAAATATTTTTGATGGCTGGGCGGATTTTGGGACGTTTTTTTGGGGGTCGGGCCGCGTTCCCAGAGCGCCAGGGCGGTTTGGGGGCCTGGAAGACTCCGCGTGGAGTGCAAAAAGCCCCGTTTTGACCTCGATTTTGCCCCGATTTGCCCCGTACATGCCCCGTACTGCCCCGGTTTTGCCTCGCAAACACCTCGTTTTGCCTCCTATGCTATGGAGCGGCGCTAATAACTGTCACACCAAAACGGAATTTGCTTGACCGGTTTGGCACGGGATTTGCATGCCGGGGAGGAAGGGTCCAAAGTCTAAAGTCCAAGGTCCAAGGTCTCAATCCTCCAGCCCGCCCCAGGCGAGCAAGCCTGCCGTTGAAGCGTGTGGCCGGAAATGCCTGTCGCCGGAAATCGAAGGAAGCACTACGAAGTGGGACGCTAATTGTCTCGCCACCAGACTGGGGGCGAATCAGGTGAAATCAAGTCCTTGCGGCCGGTCTTTTTGAAGACAATCGTCTGGTTGTCCCTGACTTCCGCCACGACCTGACTCTCCAACTTCGAGCCATTGTGTACCACCACGTGAAGTGTCTTGCTGGCTGGCTCGAACACGCGCTGGCGCACTCGGCCATCGAATGTTGAAAGTTGGTCACGCCACTTTCCCGCCGAACTGTCGTTCAAGAACCAGTACCCATCGCCGGAGTCTGTCTGCGAACTCGCGAGTTCTGCGGCATTTGCTCTTCGCTGCACAACGGGCCTCCATGTTGGCCGCGCCTGCGTCGTCACGGGGGGCGTGTATGCTGATGGCGGACTCCTAACCCACTTCTCGCCACCTGGAACTTGTGTCCATTCCGTGCGGACGCCAGGAGCGATCCCTCGGAAACCCGCGAGAAGAGGCGACTGGCCCATGTTGCGGACCGTGAACTGCTTTGGCCCCAACTCGATACCACCGCTAATCCGGTGGACTGACTTGCCCATCGTATTAAACGCACCGATCTTGCGATTCAGGCTCGCCCGAAGGGCCTCATACCTGTTAACCAAGGCATTGTATGACTCTGCATTCCTATTCCACGATTCATTGTCGCGCTTCATGGAAGAATCGAGACGGCCGATCTCCGCATCCAAGTCCTTGAGTTTCGCGGTCTCTGCCTCAATCTCTTTCTCGGCCGCAAAGACTTCGGGTGGATCGGCCGCATAGACGAGGAGGGCCTTAAGGTCCTCCTCGTTCTTCACGATGGCCGCCACCTTCTGTCCGCTACACGAATCGAAGAGCGGTCCTGCCTCCGCCATGAACCCCGATACTTCGCCTTCCGGGACTTGCGCCCTTTGGCAGAGGAACTTGGCGACGGCCGCCTTGTCGGGAAACAGGGCCTCAAACGGCCTATCGAGAGTCGGCGTCAGACACAAGACGGAAGCCGCGTAGGCGGCGGACAGGAGTTGCGTGCGTTCTCTCTCTGTCCGAACGGGCGGAATCTCGACGGCGAGCAGGGCGTCCAGGTCTACGTTCGAGGGATTGGCGCGCCGGAGCCACGAACAGACGCCCATCATCCGCGCAACGACGGTCAGTTCCCTCAACTCGGGGAATGCCTCGGCGTAGGCGTCATACTTCGCGTTAACGTTGGCTATGCTCTCGCGGATACTGGGGCTCAAGTCACGCTTCTTTCCGCTCTCGAACTCAGCTTCTGAACCGTAATCGTCGCGGGTCCGTTCCGTCTCGGCCGTGAACTGCGCGCACTTGATGACCGCATAACTATAATCAATGTCGGCATCGATTTGAACGGATTCGGGGTAGTACCAGAAGCGGGTGCCTATCCACTTGTCCGATTCATCTACCTCAGACGCCAGATCGATTTCGGAGGTTGTCCGGAATCCGGGAATACACTGCCCGGCCTTGCCTCTCATGTCGTGGTAGGTATTGGGGTCGAGGCCACTGGTTATCGTCTTGAACCGCTTGTCGGCCTCAAGCACAACAGAGCCAATCCTCGTGTCTTGCAGCAGCCCGCCGAAGTTGACTGTCACCTTGGTCGGGTCGGCGTGCTTGTCAAGACTCACGAAGGCTTCGTTGTCGCCCGCGTAGAAGACCGCCCTATAGGCAACGGCAAAATCACTGATAGAAGCTGATTCCCCGCAAAGCGTCTGGGGAGGCCCTTGGCGAGCGAACAGCACAAGCCCCTCGGCAGAATCCAACTTTCCCCCGGTAAGCTCACCGCCTTTGCTGAAAAAAGCCTCAAGCCCCCTAACGTCCAAGGGTTTCCTGCCGCTCGGAGGCGAACAATACTCCAAAGAGACTCGGTAGGGCGTGAGGTTCAGCGACAACTCAAGGGCAGCGTAGTTGTTGGTATAAGCATAACACTCCACTTTCAATGGCCGCTCACCCGAAGCCAAAATGCCCTCCAGCGCATGCCTGAAAACGGGATAGTCTCTCGCATAAGCCTCACGCGGATCGCTCCCCGGCAGAAAGATGCGCGCCCGGGAGCGTCCATCGGACTCAAGGACTATCCTTCCGCTTCGCATGATGGCCGCCCAGCACGGCTGCTTTGTCCCCTCTGGGAATGCCGCACACGCATCAGTGAATGGCAGTCCGCTCGGTCCGCACAACATGTCAACCGCGTGGGGCAGGAGCGAGGCGTATGGCTCAAGGAACGGTTGAGCCTCGCGACGAAGGTCCGGCTTGCCGATCACCTCGTCGAGTCGTTCGCCGCTATGTGTGATGCGACCGACATCAACCAGGTCTCCGTAACTGATCTTGACCCATTTAGGCGGGGCCGCGTTAGGGAGTGATACAACAATAATTAGCCCAACCACGAGCGCAGTAACCGCTGCGAGGGCAAGCCAGACTGCCGGGGACGGGTTGTGCCACAAGGAAGCATGCCGGGTTCCTGCTTCGTGGCGAATGCGGCGCGCTGCATCCTTCTCAGGTGCGACCCCAACGGGCTTATTCAATTTGAGGCGCTGTCGGCAGGACGGGCACTGAACGATCTCGCCAATCAGCGACTCCGAAAACTCGGCTGCCGTGCCGCACTTTGGACAACGGACGCGAACGGGCATTTCATCGCCCCCCAAGAACATTTAACTTGTCCCCATGCGCTGGACAGTTTCCAACCTGGAATAAGGTTGAACCGCCGCCTGTCTCGATTCTATCTCGCCTCGCCGGCCGCACAAGAAGTTTTTCGCCCGCCCCAGGCTCCGCCCCGCCGCGGCGGGCAGACTGATCATCCGTCGGCCCAGAACGGGCCCAGACTCCGGATCGGGCCGGGGCGAGAAGAAAGCGAACCGTAGAGGCCTTAGACCCACAGCACACCCCGTGCGGCCAAAATCCGCAACCATCAACTCCGGTTGCAGGTCAGCGGTCCTCGGGAACTCGCCTGATTGTGTGGTGACAGCCGGGACCAAATGGGATTGACACCGCGTTGGGGTTGTCTGTTGGCCAATACCTTGCCCGGTGCCCGTTATAGATCTGCTCCACTTGAAAAATCTGCCCTTCGTGTACGCTACACTCAGCCGGCTCCCACTTTGGCTGAGCAGCCCGATAGGCCTGGCAGCGAGTAACGCCCTCTTCCATGAGGCGCTTGGCAAACCCCCGCACATACCAAGTGTTAAACTCCGTTAGCGCGAGACGCTCGGAGGCCTGGCGTATGTTGCGTCTTCTTTCCCGAACGACTCCATCGCGCTCATAAGTCTCAGTGGGATGCCAGTAGTCTGGTTTGGCAAGGTCCGCGGTAAGGGATTCTTCGTTCCCAGACTGGATTGCCTTTCGCATCAGATCGGGGAATGCGTCACGCCCCTTGGCAGAGAGCGCCTTGCTTACGTAGGGATTGCTGCTCCGCAGTTCAGGCTCGAACTCCTGGAGCATGTATCCACGGGTTATGTCGTCCATCTCCTCGAAGTTCATTGCCATTGAACCACCCTCCCTCACCTCGCGCGCCCTTGCCCAAATACCGCATACCTGCTCTTGCCATGAGCCCCGCGCCCACGCGGCTAAACAAATATCATGTTAATTCTGGGGACGCAATACCTATTTCCCCCAAGGGCTCCACGTAACTGGGTATTGTTTCACCACAGGACACGGAAATCCAGGCAAAAGATCTCACGCCAGTTTCTTGGCGATTTCCTCGTCGAGGATGTCTTTCACGGTCGAGGCACGGGTCATTATAGCACGGAAGGGGAGGAAGCAACGCAGAAAGTAGAATGCAGAATGCAGAACAAAGAACCCGGAAAGCGGAGCCCGGAGACCGGAAAGAACGGCAAAAGGCAACGGATTCGAGGCGAGATCCCTCGGCTCGTCCCGGCAGGACTCGCTCGGGATGACAACCTTACAACACACGGCGAGATCCCTCCACTCGTCCCGTCGGGACTCGGTCGGGATGACACCCCTTGAAAGG
>DATKUU010000221.1:0-23980 GCA_035530455.1 Phycisphaerae bacterium
GGCCTTCGCCAAACCGCCCACGTGAGAAAGCGTGGGGAAACTCCTGCAACGGGTTACCTTGACTTTGGGCGGATTTTGTGTATGATTAACAGGTAAACCCCAGGGGAGGCTAACCAAGCGGCGTAGAGTGCGTGTATTCGCCCTTTCTTGATTCCGCTCACCGGCTGGGCGATTTCTGTTGCGTCATGTGTGGGGGGACAGGTCGGCGGGGAGCAGAGTCGGCATTTCCTCGTGGCGGACTTTCCGTCCGCATGGTTTGAGATGTTGCGCTCTCGGGCGCGGGCGTTGGTAGGAGATAGTTGAAGAGGAGAGACGCGATAGGGAGGGTGTTTTTTCGAGTCAAGGGCCCTTCTGTGTGGCGGGGCCGGACCAGTTTAACTTCCGGGGGAGCACGATGAAACTCAGAACCCTGTTCGTGGTTGTCGTGGTTTCAGGGGCGTTGGCGGCTGGCGCGGCGTACGGTGGGACAACCTATTCTTTTGACGTCACATCCATTCATTACGACAACGGGGCCCCGGGGTTTGTCATTGATGATTCTTTCGGGACCGACGGAATGAGCGGAGAGAACGTCGTGATCGGAAGCGGGGTGGTTACAGACCCGCTGGGCTACGTCAGCAACCCCTACTGGATCCAGTGGGATCCGAGCGGGCGGTTGACAACCACCTTGGAGGGGCCGTCGCCGACGGTGATGCGTATGACGTTTGATACCTCTTCGTCGACGCCGACTTGGGGGGCACAGGCTCTTGCCGGCGACATCCTCAAGTGGGAGTTCGTCCGGGAATCCCACGTATCCGCCCATGCGACGAACTTCACGGGCATGGATGACCCGAGTTCCAAGTACTCGTTCGGCGTGTTGATGACCGTTTACAACAGCACGAACACGCTCGAGGTCAACGCGAGCTGGTACGACGGGTCTTCGGGCGGGGGGCCGTTTCAGCCAACGCTGCAGCTTTCCGTGGAAGCGTGGGATCGGGCGACCAACACGATCCTGTTGCAGACCCCATTCGTTGTCGAGACGGGTTTGGACCCGCTGACGGTGGACCTTAAACTCGGCCTGGACCTGTTCGTTGTGAGCGGCTCGACGATCGCCTATGGCTGGTATGACGTCAACGGCGGCGGGCCGCAGTCGCTTGGGGCGTTTTTGTTCTATCCGGCGCCCGGTTTCCCGAAGGGCCGGCCCGGGGTGAGCGGCGGAGTGCCGGAACCCGCATCCCTCGGCCTGTTAATCGTCGGGTTGGCGGGTATCGCCGCCGGTCGCGCCAGGGGGCGGAAGCGCCGGGCCTGATCGTCCGGCCGCCGGGGGGCCTGGGCGCGATCCGGGCGCCGGTCGGAGCATGTTATCTTTCGAAGGGTGTGAGGCATGGTGCGGTTCGTTCAGAAGCACGCGCGGCTTTTCTTTGCGGCGTTTCACCTCGGCGAAGCGCTCGCCTGTGCGTTATTGATCGCGGTCGTGTTCTGGCAACTGTCCGGAATTTCGATGGCGCGCGCCGCGAGTCTGTACCTCGTGTTCGAAGGGGTGCTGTTTGCGTCCTATTTCGTTCTCGCCTGCCGGTTGGGGCTGTTCCAGTCGATGCGGCTGATGACCTTGCGTCAGGAAATCAAGCGGACGTTCATTGTGTACACACTTTCGGTCGCGCTCGCGTTCATGGCGGCGAGTTTTCTCCGACTGATTCCGGAGGGTTTCGACCGCCACCTGATCCTGGCCTCTGCCGCGGGCGGTGCCGGACTGATAGGGTACCACCTGGCGACCCGCAAAGGCCTTCGGGTCATTCGTCGGCGAGGTTACGATCACAAGGTGGCTGTCTGTGTGGGGATTAATCCCCAGACTTTGGCCATCGCCCGGGCCATTCGAAGGTGGCCGGAAATGGGGATTGACCTGGTGGGGGTGTTCGACGCCCCCGACCGCAAAGCGGGGTTGACGTTTGCCCCGTACCTTGGGAACCTCGAGGACATTGCGGAGTTCGTCCGAACGCAGATTGTGGACATTGTATTCATCACGCTGCCGGTGCGATCGCATTACGACGACATTTGCCGTCTGGTTCAGGTTTGCAGCGAGGTAGGAATCGAGGTCCGTTACCAATTGGGCCTGGCCGCCGTGCCGCCCTACCAGACTCGGACGACGGTGTTTGCGGGCCAGCCGTTCGTGACCTTTGACGAGACGTCGTTGTCGGCCTCCGCCCTGTCGTTCAAACGAGCGGTGGACCTGCTGGTGGCCTCGATCCTGCTGGTGCTGTGCGGGCCCATCATGCTCCTGGCGGCGCTGGCCATTCGTCTGACGAGCGGTTCGCCGGTGCTGTTCAGACAGATGCGAGTCGGGTACCACGGCCGGCGGTTTGTTCTGCTGAAGTTCCGGACGATGGTGCTTGAGGCCGAAAAACACCGAACGTCGCTCGAGCACCTGAACGAAGTGGGTGGGCCGGCTTTCAAAATGCGCGACGACCCGCGGATTACGCTGATCGGACGCATCCTGAGGCGTTTCTCGATCGACGAGTTGCCGCAATTGCTCAACGTTCTCCGGGGCGACATGAGCCTCGTCGGGCCGAGGCCGCCGTTGCCGGAGGAAGTCGCTCAGTACGAGTGGGCATGGCGGCGCCGTCTGTCGCTCCGGCCCGGGCTGACGTGCACGTGGCAGATCTCCGGCCGCAACGAAATCGGTTTCGAAGATTGGATGGAGATGGACCTCAATTACATTGACCACTGGTCCCCGCTGCTGGATCTGAAGATCCTGGTGCTGACATTTCCTGCCGTCCTGCTAGGTCGGGGAGCCTACTAGGATTGAAGATCCTCCATTTCGATACGGACGACATCGAGAACCCCCTGGGCGGGGGACAGCCGGTTCGTACGTTTGAAATCGAACGGCGCCTGGCCGAACGTCACAACGTCACCGTTTTCACAAGCGTCTATTCGGGATGCAAGCGGCGGCAGGATCGGGGCCGGCTTCGGTACCGCCGCGTGGGGTTCCGAGTGGCGCCGTTCGGCCTGTCGCCCCACCTGACGTTTCTGTCGGCCATCGGCCCGGTCATCCGCTCGACGCCCCACGACCTGGTCGTGGAGGAGTTTACCCCGCCGGTCGGTTTCTGCATGGCGCCGTGGTGGACGCGCCGGCCGGTGGTCCTGATCGTTCAGTGGTTTTTCTTCGAGCAGTGGGAGCGCCGCTACCATCTGCCGTTCTCGCGGTGGATGCGCCGGATCGCCCGTTGGGGCAATCGCTACCGCCACGTGATAGTTCAGACGGAGGCGATGCGGCGTGTTTTCCAGACCTTGCTACCCCGGGCCGATTGCCGCATCATCCCCTGTGGAGTGAACGACGACGCCTTTTCCGAAGAGCATCCCGGCGAGGGGGACTGCGTGGTCTATCTGGGGCGTCTGGACGTCGTCCAGAAGGGGCTCGACGTTCTCCTGGCGGCATGGGAGAACGTGTGCGGCCCGAAGAACATCCCACTGGTTATTGCGGGTGAGGGCCCCGACCGCCGCGTCCTCGAACAACGGGTTGCGCGGGCGGGGTTGGGGAAGTGCGTCCGGTTCGTCGGGCAAGTCGGGAACAGCCGGAAGCGCGACCTCCTGGGCAAGGCGCGTCTGATGGTGCTGCCGTCGCGGTGCGAAACCTTTGGAATCGCCGCCCTGGAAGCGATGGCGGCCGGCAAGCCAGTCGTCGCCTTCGACATCGAGCACCTGAACGAACTGGTCCGGCCGCCGTGGGGTGTGCTGGTCCCTCCCTTCGACGCGGACCGCTTCGGCCGAGCGGTCGCCGACTTGTGGGAAAGCCCGCGCGCCTGCCGGGAAGCCGGCGAGGCTGCCCGGCGCCGGGCCGAGCGATATCGCTGGGACTGCCTGGCTCGGGAGCAGGAACAGTTCTACACGGAGATCGTGGAAGGAAAACCGCTTTGAAAGTCGCAATGTACTATCCCTGGATCCACCTCCACGGCGGGATCGAACGCGTGATCTTCGAACTGGTGACGCGAAGCCGTCACGAGTGGCGGATTTTCACGAGCCATTACGATCCTGCCGACACCTTCTCGGAGTTTCGGAGTGTCCCGGTGACGGAACTCGCGCGGGTGCCGGTGGATCGGAGCCTGCCGGCGGTGCTTCGCGCGGCCTGCCGCATCGGTCGCCAGCGCATTCCGACGGACGGATGCGACGCGCTGCTAGTTATGAGTGACGGCCTGGGCGACCTTGTGACGTTTCGGAACCGCCGTGTACCGCTGTTCGCTTTTTGCCACACGCCGCTCCGGGCTGTCTTTGACCCGGTCTATCGGGAACAGGCCCTCGGGGAGCGCGGCCCGCTGGGGCGCGCGGCGCTACGGGTCGCGGGGGCGGTGTTCAGGATGGTGGACCGGCGCGCCTGGAGATCGTATGCGGGCGTCCTCGTCAATAGCCGCGAGGTTCGGAGACGGATCCTGGCGGGAGGCCTTTACGAAGACGGGCCGCGCCTTCGCGTCTGCCATCCGGGCGTCGATTGGGAGGCGTTCGGTGGCGAGGCGGCCTACGAGCCGATCGTTCTGGCCCCGGGCCGCATTATGTGGACCAAGAACCTGGAACTGGCAATCGAAGCGTTCCGGCGGGCCGCACTGCCGGCCCCGTGGAAACTCGTCGTGGCGGGGTTTCTGGACCGGAAGAGCCGGCCCTATCTTGAGAAACTGAGGCGGATGGCTCTCGGGGCCGGACAGGTCGAATTTGTCATCTCCCCGGACGAGGCACACCTGCGCGACCTCTACCGGCGGGCGTCTGTGGTGCTTTTCCCCCCACTGAATGAGGATTGGGGCCTGGTGCCTCTCGAGGCCATGGCCGCGGCCAAACCGGTGCTCGCCACGGCCCGCGGCGGGCCGACGGAAAGCATTCTGGACGGCCAGACGGGCTTCCTCTTGGAACCAGACCCCCATCGCTGGGCCGCGGCGATACAACAACTGTCCCAAGACCCCCGATTATGCCGACAAATGGGTGAGCGCGGCCGCCGGCATGTGCGGGGGTTCGGCTGGTCCGAGTTTGCCGCTACCGTCGACTCGACGCTCGAACAGTGGACGGCCTAGGCGGGCCGCGGTGAAACAGGGGCCGCCTTCCGGAAATCAACCAATTGGGAGAACCGGCCATGACAAGACCCGCGGTGGACGTGGCACGGAAAGTCGCCGAAAGTGTGGACAGGGACGGGCGCGTCTCCGTCCGCGAGGTGGCTTCCAAAATCTTCATACGCTTTAGATTGTTTCTGGCGTGCGTGATCCTCGTGCCGGCGGTAGCCATTCTCGTGACTTACCTGGTGCCCGGGAAATACAAAGTCACGGCCAAGGTTCTGATCCGTCGCGACCGGTCGGAATCGTCCTTCCTGGGCGAGATCACCACGCCGGAACGCCAAGTGGTTTCCGGTCGCAGCAACGCGGAGATTATCCAGAGCATTCCGGTCTGCCTCGAGGTCGTCAAGACGGTGAAACTGGAATCCAAGGACGTCGCGAAATCGATGTACAAGGTTCTGCTTGGGTATCTGGCGCCGCTGATCAGGCCGTTTCTGCCGGCGAGCGAAACGTCCGGGCCCGAGGCCGAGCAGGCCAGCCTGACGAACCTGGCCAAGGAGTTTCGTGACACCATCGAGGTGAAGACGATTCAGCCCGAGCGGACCGTGGTCGAGGTGAACGATGAACTGATTCAGGTGATCGTCCCCTCGCCGACCCGCGAGAAGATCGCGGCCATGGCGAACCAGGTCTGCGAGGCGTTTATTGACGAATACTATCGCCTGTCGGAAGCGGACGCGAACCGCGCCTACGCGTATCTCTCGAAGCAAGCCGAGGTCCTCGAGGCGGACCTGACCGCCCTTCAGGCGGGCGCCGCCGGCGACCTGGCGGGGTCGCCGGAGGGAAGTCCTCCCCTCGGCGAGGGGGCCGATAAGACAATCTCCCTGAACCCGTTTGTGGACCAGAGTTCCAAAGAGATCGCCCAGATGGAACTGGAACTGGCGCGCTTGCAGCAGATTTATAAGGAAGACGCCCCCGAACTCGTTCAACTCCGGGAGCGGCTCGAACGGTCCAGGGCGGTTCTCCGGAGACAGGAAACCCTCGAAACCGCAAAGGCGGTCGTCAACCTCGTCAAGAGCAAACGCCGCCAAGCCTACATGACGGCCCAACTGTATAGGAACCGCCTTGTGCCGATCTCCATCGTCGAGGCGGCGGTAACGCCCAAAGCGTCCATCTTGAAGGAGATCGGGCGCTACGCGATGAACGGCGGGATCGGACTCGGCAGCGGCCTGGTGCTGGGCATCGCCTTGGTCCTGTTGCTCGGCACTCTCGACCACCGGCTCTACACGACGTGGGATGTCGAAAAAGGCAGTGCGGTGCCGGTGGTCGGCAGCCTTCCCGTTCTGCCGAGCGAGCGCCTCCGCGAAGCCGCGCTGAACGAGTATCCCCTCTCCGAGGCCACGGCGGGCCTGACCCGGGTGCTCGGCAAGATCGGCCTGTTCGATGGGCTGAAAGGGCAGGTGCTTCTGATTACGAGCCCGACCCAAGGTGAAGGTAAGACAGCCGTCGCGCTTCAGATGGCTGCCGCGCTGGCCGCCGACAAGCGGGCCAAGGTTCTCCTGGTGGACGGAAATTTCGTCAACCCGGAACTGAGCAACCTGCTGGAACAAAGTGAGGCCGACGGCCTCGTCGAGGTCCTTGGGCAATCCAAACCCGTCGCGGAGGTTATCCGCCCGACGGTCTTGGAGAACCTGAAATTCATCCCGGCCGGTAAAACCGGGGCGCGCCTGACGCTCGGTTTTTTCCGCAAGAGCCTGCACGACGCGCTGGCGGTTGTCCGCGGGGAGTACGACGTGGTGATGATTGACGGGCCGGGCGTTCTGGCGGCCGGGGAGAGCGCCATCCTCGCCAGCGAAGCCGACCGCGTGCTGCTGGTTGTCAAGGCCGGGGCCACCCGGCTCGAACCGCTTGCCGCCGCGGTCACCATCCTTGAAGAAGTGGATGCTCACCCCTTTGGTGCCATCATGAACTTCCGGCGATTCCCGATCCCGCGGACGTTCTATCGGAAGATGTGACCATGCAGGCCCTGGTCGCCGACATCCCGAAACCTCGAAGCCGCCTCTTCGAGGGGGCGGTCGCGATCAGCCTGAGCGTCCTTTTGGGCACCGGCATCGTCCTGATGGGCGACCTGCGGACCCTTTACCAGTCCGCCGTCCTTGCCGGGCTCGTCGGCATCGCCGCCCTGGTGAGCATTCCGAATCGGCGGATGGCCCTGGTCGTCGGATGGGTTCTCGTTCATCCGCTCAGCATCGAGAAGGTGTTCTTCCTAGGCCGGCCTCTGATGCGGGATTTTTTCCCGCCCACGATCGTCATATCGGCGTCGGATATCTTCCTGCTGCTGCTTGTGGCGAGCCTGGTCTATGAGAGTGTCGTTCAGAAGCGGAAGGCTTGGTATTGGCCGGCGTGCGGGCTTCCCTACGCCCTGCTGATCGTGTGGATGGGAATGCTGCTGCTGCCGCATCCATCCACCGAGGGCGCTCTGGCGGTCGCGCGCGACGTCAAGATGCTGGTGTTTATGGTGGCTTTGTCCTCGGCGGTTCGGACGCGCAACGATTTTCTACTCTTACTGGCAGCTGTCCTGGTTGCCGTTGGCGTTCAGACCGTGGCGGTGGGCATCTCCTACGCGATGGCCAAGCCCCTTGTCGTGGCCAGCAGCCGGGCGGTCCAAGGCCTGCTGACGTTCTCGGGCTCGGAAGGTTCCTCCTATCACCGCGCGACGGGGACCCTCGGCCATGTCAATCAGCAGGCGGTGTTTCACACCTTCTTCACGCTCCCCCTGCTCGGTTTGGCCTGGGCGCGGAACCGCATGTGGCGGGCCGCGACCATCGCCGTCATCGCCGTCAGTTTTCTGGCCCTCGTTCTGACCTTTTCCCGCAGCGCCTGGTTGGCCTTTCCGATGGGTGCGGCGGCGGTTATCGTCCTTGCGCTGAAGGTGAAGCAGATTGATCGTCGCGTCTGGATCGTGGTGTGGAGCGGCGTGGTGTTCATGGCGGTCGCGTTCACCATTTACAATCGGCCGATTCTCGACCGCCTGCTGGTGGGGGACGAAGGCGCGACGGCTTCCAGAAAGCGAGCGGCTGAGTTGGCCCTCGACTTGTCGGCCATGCACCCGATCGTCGGCGTGGGTCCGGGCCGTTTCGTCGGCGCCTCGCTCGAAGCCTTTCCGCCGGACGTCCAAGAGACCGAATGGCGGACCGCCGGAGAGCGCGAGATGCCGGAACGCCTGGGACACCTCGAATACACGCAGGTCAAAGTGGACGAGCAGCCGATGCTGGTCCCGCTTCCCGTGCACAACAAGTATCTGCTGGTCCTCTCGGAACTCGGGGGGATAGGGTTGCTGCTTTTCGTCTGGTTCCAGTGGCGGGTTTTCCGGCATGCGCTGCGCGCCGCGCGGGCGCACGACCGTGTGCTTTTGTGGGCGGGGCTCGGCATCTTCGGGGCCTTTTTCGCCACTCAAGTTTACATGATGCTCGACCTTTTTTCCGATGATAAGACCATGGAGCTGCTGCTTATTGTTCCCGTCCTTGCCATCATCGCCGACCGGCTTGCAAGTGGCGAGCGCCGGGCGGAAGGGGCGCCCTCATGAGACAGTCCGTCATCATGCGGGGCACCCTTTTCATGTCGGCTTCGCGCATTGTGGCGGCGGCGTCCTCCTTTGTCCCGCTGTGGGTCGTTTCCCAAATATCTGTGGAAATGGTAGGGGCCTTTCGGACCATCCTGGTCTATTTCCTCTGCATGCAACTGGTCCCGCTGCTCGGCATGACCCATTACCTTGTCCGCGAGGTGGCCCTTCACCAGCACGAGAGCAGGAAGTATTTCCTGCACGGACTGATGTTGTCGTGTCCCGTTGCCGTGCTGGCAGCCGCGGCGGTCGTCCTGGTCGGACGATACGGCGCATACAGCCAGGACATTTCCAACGGCCTGTTCGTGGTTGCCGCCGGCGCTCCGGCCGCGGCCATCAACGTGGTGGCAGCCTCCCTCCTGGTGGGCCTGGGTCGGGCGACCGTCTTCAGCGTCATTTACACCGTCGATGTGGTTCTGCGGACCGCTGCGGCGGTGCTGGTCTTTCTGCTGGGCGGGGGCGTCGTTGGCGCGATCGGCGCGTTCGTCGCGCTGCAGTGGCTTTTTGCCGCCGTCTATTGGATGGCCATCAGCCCGCACACCCACGGGCAGCGATGGTCCGTTGACCGAGCCTTCTTCGGCCATGTCTTGTCCCACGTGCCGATGTTTTTCGGCATCCTGGCCCTTGCCCTGATCGTTCGGTATTCCTCCCAGGCGATGCTCCCCTGGATGAAGGACGACGCGGCGGCGGGACAGTTTGCGGTGGCGCTCGTTTTTCTGGATGTGGCACTGATTCTTCCCACGGCTTTCGTAGCCAACCTGATGCCTCTGATGAGCCAACGGTTCCACGAGTCGGCGACGTCCTTCGGCCTGACATGCCGCGGGGCCGTCAAACTCGTGACCGTTTTCATCCTGCCGGCCGTCGTGCTCGGGGCGATTCTCGCCAGGCCAATCATCGGGATTTTCCGCGAGGGGTACGCCCCAGCCGTCCCCCTGCTGCAGATAGTCGTCTGGGCCTGTTTCCTGATGGCGCTGGACCAGGTCCTTTCCACGGGGCTCATTGCATCCAGGCGACAGGACCTGGATTTGAAGGTGCTGGCGATCGGCGGCGGCGCCACGGTCGTGCTACAATACGTTCTGATCGGACGGATGGGCGCGTCGGGCGCGGCGATTGGCATGCTCGTCGGCACCTTGATTCTCGTCGGCGTGCGACTGGTCTTCGCCGGCCGCTATATCCCCGGCCTGGAACCACTCCGCATCCTATGGCGTCCGGCGGCGGCGGCCACGGTGATGGCCTTCGTCGGATTTTACGGGCTGGGAGGGTCTGGGGTCCTGACCGCCTTGCTCGCCTTGGCCGCCTATGGGATCGCGCTGGTGCTGGTCGGAGGCGTCAGCCGCTCAGAGCGAATGGAGATGGCGTCCGTCCTGACCGCCGACACGCGAAAGGGTATCCAAAATGCAACCGATGACGTGGAATAGGACGCGCCGTCTGATTAGGGCCGACGTGTACCGACGGCTCGAACTGGAGGGGCGCAGGCCGTGCCTGTCGAACTTCGTCAAGGTCCTCTTTGCGCCCGCGATGATCGCCGTCGTCATTGCTCGCGTCAACTGTTTCTTCTTCCGAAACGGCTGGATGGTGACGCAGAAACTCATCGGTCTCCTGGATGTTATTCTGTTCAACGTCGAGATTGACCCCCGCGCCGAGATCGAAGGAGGGTTTGTCCTCGCGAATCCCATGGGCATCCTGGTTCACCGGCGGACCGCCCTCGGAAAGAACTGCACCCTCCACCATCACACCACGTTCAGCATCGGTCCGCGCCGGCGCATGGACCCGGAGCGCGACCTGGTCCGTCTTGAAGACGGCGTGGTGGTGGGGCCGGGAGCCCGGCTGATGGGCAATTTCCGCATCGGACGCGGATCCCGAATCGAGCCCAATGCCGTGGTCATGTACGCGGCCGAACCGGGCGAGGTCTTGAGCGGAATGCCCGCGCGGGACGTGGCCGGGCAACCGAACGAAGACGCTCCGAACGAACCGGGCCGGACAGCCTCCCGGCCGAGGAGGAGAAAAGTGACCCTGCGCGAAACTCTGCGGTTGATGCACAGCGACATCGTGTACCGGGCGGCGATTGACGGCAAGCCGTTCTCCCTGTTCTGTTATATCAAATTGTTTCTCAACCCGCCCGCGCTGGCCGTCGTGATCTATCGCTTTCAACACTGGCTCGACGGCAAGGGCTTTTCGGGGCCCGCCTGTCTGCTGCAGCGTTTGACCCTCGTCCTGTTCTCCGTGGACATCGACCCGAAGGCCGAGATCGGCGAGGCGCTGGTCCTGGCCCACGCCAACGGCATCGTCATCGGCAGGAACGTCCGGATTGGGAAGCGCTGCATCCTGATCCATCAGAACACGCTCGCGGCTGGCCTGATGGGCGACGAGGTGAAGCCCGGCGACGAACTTGTCCTCGGCGACGACGTGGTCGTCGGCGCAGGGGCAAGGGTGGTCGGAAGCCTGAAGATCGGCGATCGCTGCAATATCGGCATAAACGCTTCCGTGACCTGCAACGCGCCGCCCTATGCCTTTCTGTTCGGCGTGCCGGCGGAGATCGTTGCCATCGGGAAGCCATCGCCTGCGGCAGCGCCGCCTTCGGCATGAGCTCGGATTTCCTACGGGAAGGGGTCAGGTCAACATGAACCCTCTGAAAACCGTTGCCAAACGTCTCTTGTCAGACCGCGACTACGTTCGCTTGGGGGATTGGGTGTTTCACCTGGGCAAGCCGCTCAGGTTTTTGTGGTACCGTGGCAGCAAACATTTCTGCCCCTGCTGCGGGGCGCACTTGCGCCGGTTCCTGTTTTTGGGTGCCTACGGCTATTGCCCCTGCTGCTGGGCATTAGGGCGACATCGCTTGCTCGGTCTTTACCTGGAGCGCAAGGGTCTGCTTGAGGAACAACTGAAGATGCTCGAAATCGCTCCCATGCGTTGCTCGCGGGACCTCTTCGCCATCCGCCCGAACATCGAGTACACGAGTGCCGACCTGGTTTCCGACCGAGCCCTGGTCCGAATGGACATTACCTCCATCGACCTGCCGGACAACCAGTTCGATGCGATCATCTGCTACCACGTGCTGGAGCACATCCCGGAGGACCGCAAGGCCATGCGGGAAATCTGCCGCATCCTCAAGCCAGGGGGATGGGCTATCATCGACGTGCCACAGAATCTCAACCGAGCGATGACCTTCGAGGATCCTGGCATCGTGTCCCCCGCCGAGCGCAAGAAGCACTTCGGCACCGAGCAGCATGTGCGGCTGTACGGGCGGGACTACGTCGATCGGCTCCGGGAATGCGGCTTCGAGGTGGTGGCCGACAGCTTTGCCTCGACCTTGACGCCCGGCGAGATTGATCGCTATGGCATTTGGCTGAACGAGGCAGATACAACTGGTTTCGTTCACTTCTGCCGCAAGGCCCGGGTGCGCGATGACAGCAGGTATTGAATGGCCTCCACACCACCCCCCAGCAGACGGGAACCCCCGTCTACTTTTGTTGGGTTTTTGGTCGCGGCCTTGACTAGGGCGCGTCGGTGGCAACCGGACCGCCGTCGGCAGTAAAGCCCTTTCAGATGTCTTCCGGATGAGAGGCGGAGAAACGGGGCAAGCCATGGCGCCGCGGCTGGCTATCGTCATCGTCAGTTATAACACCGCGGACCTTCTCGACGCCTGTCTACGGTCGGTCTATGAAAACACCGTGGGCGTGGAGTTCGAGGTCCTCGTCGTTGACAACGCGTCCACCGACGGCAGCCGCCGGATGCTCAAGGAGCGTTATCCGCAGGTGCGGCTGATCGAGAACCGCGAGAACATCGGTTTCGGCCCGGCCAATAATCTGGGTGCGGCCGCGACGCGTGCGCCCTACGTTTGGTTCCTCAACAGCGACACGGTTCTCCTGGAAGACACCGGCGCGGCGCTCGTCCGTTTTCTCGACGAACACCCCGAAGCCGGCGCCGTCGGTCCGAAGGTGCTCCTGATGGACGGCCGGCCGCAACCCAAGACGTGCGGCAATCTGCCGCGGCTCCGGCCGATCCTGTGCCAGTACCTCCTGCTGTCGTGCCTGGCGCCGAGGTCGAGGCTTCTGGCGGGCATTTACATCGAGCGGCAGCGGCAACGGGTGACGGAGGTCGGATGGGTCAGCGCCGTCAGCGTGGTGGTCCGCGCCGAAGCCTTCGAGGAAGCGGGGGGGTTCGATCCCGCCTATTTCCTGTATGCGGAGGAGATTGATCTGTTTCAGCGGATGGCCCGTCGCAGCTGGAAAGTTTACCGGATTGAGGACCATGCCCTGAAGCATCACCTGGGCGCGAGTTCAAAGTCGGAGGCACAGTCCCTGCGGAATTGTCTGATGGGCCAAAGAAACCTCCTGCGCGTGGCTGTGCAAAACAGCCGGTGGCCGACACAGTGGGCGATCCAGGCCGCCATGGCCGTCGGCCTCCTCGCTCGCCTGGCCGTCGGCGCCGTTGCTGCAATCGGGTCCCGCTCGCTGCGGTTCCGCGTCCGGTGCTGGGCGTGGGGCTTGGCGGACCTCTTCGGATGGGTCAAGGAACTTCCGGGAGGCGATCGTGCGGATCGGGATTGACGCCCACATCCTCGGCAAGGGCAAGGGAGGGGTCGAGCGGTACGTCCGCCACCTCGTCGAGGGGCTGCCGCCGGTGGCACGGGAGCACGAGTTCGTCGTCTTCGTCAACCGCCGTTTCGCCGAGAGCGTCCACGACCACGAAAACGTGCGCTTCGTCCGACTTCCCTTCGCCGATCCTATCCTTGAGCGGTCGCTGGTGCTTCCGCTGCTGGCGAGGCGCCATCGCCTCGACGCGTTGCAGGTTCAACGGATTGCGCCGCTGGCGACGCGCTCGCGCCTCGTCGTGGACGTCCACGACCTGGTGCCGCTGAAGGACCCTGAAAACTACCGTGGGATTCGCAACTTTCTGATCCGTCGGCTGACGCCGGGCAGCGTGCGGCGCGCCTGGCGGATCGTCGTGCCGACGGAGGTGGTCCGGCGGGAGGTCCTTCAGCGGTTCGGCATGGACGAGCGCCGAGTGGTTGCGATCCCTCGCGGGGTTGACCACCAGCAGTTTTGCCCCGCCGACTCGGGGGATCGGCCGCCTGAGGTGCTGAGGCGACTTGACATCCGTGGCCCTTATATGCTCTATGTGGGTGCGATCGAGCCGCGGCGGAACCTCGAGGTCGTTCTCCGGGCTCTGGCGCGGCTTCGGGCCGGAGGCCTAGCAGATGTCGCATTCGTCATGACCGGCGGTGTCCGATCCAATGCCTACGCGCGGGCCCTGGCGGACCTGGCGGCAAACCTCGGTCTGACCGGGTCGGTCGTGCAGACCGGATACGTGGACGACGCGGATCTTGTCGGGCTGCTGCGTCACGCCCGTCTCGTCGTGGCCCCCTCGTGGGGAGAAGGGTTCAATATGCCGCCCCTGGAGGCGATGGCCTGCGGAACACCCGTCGTCTGCTCTGACATTGAGGTTCACCGCGAACTTCTGGCGGGCAGCGCCTGCTTTTTCGATGCGGCCAGCGACGAACGATTGGCCGAGGTGATGGACCGGCTCTGGAGCGACTCGGCCGAAAGGGCGCGGCTCCGCAAGATCGGTCTGGAGCGTGCTTCCGTGTTCACGTGGGAGAAGACGGCATGTCAGACGGCAGCGATGTACAGAAGCCTCGCCGACCCAAGCGCGGCCTGATGGAGCGCATGGGATTGGTGTTGCTTAACTCCAGCGTTCAGGCGATGATCCTTCATCGTCTGGCCCACTGGCTGCACCGGGCGAGGATTCCCGTCCTTCCAGACTTGGTCCGGAGGATCAACATCGCCAGCACCGGCGCCGATATTCACCCCGGCACCCGCATCGGCAAGGACGTCATGTTCGTTCATTCGGTGGGCATCGTCATCGGCGAGGAAGTCGTCGTGGAGGACAACGTGGACATTTACAGCGGCGTTGTTCTCGGCCGGCGCGGAGGCACGCGCGAAGACGACGGGTCTCCCCACATTCTTTACAATTGCGTGATCTGTTCGGGAGCCAAGGTACTCGGACCCGTTACCGTCGGACCGCACGCGACGGTCGCGGCCGGGGCCATCGTTCTTGACAACGTTCCGGACCATGGGTTGGCGGTGGGCGTGCCCGCCAGAATCGTGGCGCCCGAGACGGAGGACCGTTCATGCTAAACTTGCGACGCGGGTTGATCCTGGTTGTCGTCGTCAGCGCGACGGCGGCTGGATGTGCTTTCCTCGGCTCCGATGCCAGCGACGGCCAGAACCCTCCTCCCGCCGTGCCGACCGTTTCGACCGACGTTCTAGTGTGCGAGGTTCAGGCGGACCAGCCCGTCGGCCCGGTTCCGCCGGGCGTCTTCGGCACAAACCTCGAGTGGTTCAACAACGGAACCGGTCTCGTGGACGACCGCGGCCGGCTCGACGACCGATTGGTGCGCCTCGCCGGGGAGCAGGGCATTACCCTCGTTCGCTTTCCGGGCGGCACACTCTCGGACTTTTACCATTGGAAGAACGGCATCGGGCCTCAGGACCGCCGGCCCACCGGTCCTCACGGCTCGGACACCGGCCGCTCGGTCAACCGGTTCGGCACACCGGAACTGATGAAGTTCTGCGGGCAAATCGGCGCCAGCCCCCTCTTGACCGTCAACGTCGGCACCGGGACTCCCGAGGAGGCGGCCACCTGGGTCGCCTACTGCAACCAGCCCGGCCACGCCGAGCGCGCCGCCGACGGATTCCCGGCGCCGTTCGGCGTCAAACTCTGGGAAGTCGGGAACGAACTTTACTTGGCCAACAACGACGTCGAGCGGTCCATCACCCTGCCGCCCGAACAGTACGCCACCCGCTTTCTCGCCTTCGCCAGGGCCATGCGAGCCGTGGACCCGACGATCTCGTTGATGGCCATTGGAACGGCTCCTTCGACGCGGATCCCGATCTCGAAGTACGAGAACTGGAGCGAGACGGTGCTCCGGACAGCCGCCGCCGAAATGGATTACATCGCCGTGCACAACGCCTACTTCCCGATGCTTATCCCAGGGCGACGATATGAGACGCAGCAGGTCTATGAGGCCCTCTGGGCCTCGCCCGAATCCGTGAGCCGGAGCCTGACTCAACTTGCGCAAACCATCGCCGCGAACGAAAAGGGGCGGGACATCGGCATCGCGGTCACCGAGTGGGGCATCTTCTATTCGTTCCTGGACCGCACCTGGGTTGATCAAGTCAAAACACTCGGCTCAGCCGTTTACGTCGGACGGATCATGCAGGTTTTCCTCTCGCACCCGAAAGTCCGCGTCGCCAACTACTTCAAGTTTGCCGACAGGACGTTTATGGGCTGGGTCTCCTATGCCGGCGAGACGAAGGTTTCGTACCACGTCATCGAACTTTTCCGAAAGCACTTCGGCACGAACCTCGTCCGCGTGCGGATGGATTCGCCGACGTACCAAACGCCCGCGCTCGGCCTCGTGCCGGCCGAGGACAACGTGCCGTTGCTGACGGCCGTGGCGTCCGTTGACAAGGGAGGCGGACGCCTCTACGTCAACATCGTCAGCCGGTCCTGGAACACGGTCCACAACGTCCGGCTGTCGCTGGCGGGGTTCGAGCCGAGTTCGAGCATGGCGAAGGTGTGGGCCATCGAAGGGGCCACCGTCCTGTCAAACAACGGCCGGGACCTGCCGCCGGGATGGCCCTGGCCTTATGTCGAACCCGAACCCTCCAAACAGCCGATAAGGATAAGCGAACGAACGGTGGATATTGCAGCGCCCATCGGGGTGCAGCCGCATTCGATTCTCACGATTGAAGTCGCAGGGAGGATGCGGGACGAATGAACCCTCGGCTCAACCGGAAAACTCCAAAGGTGTTTGCCATGCCAGTCACAGCCAAATGGGGCACGGCCAGGCGCATCCTGGCGGTTGTCGTTGCCGTCTCGCTTGGAACGGCGCTGGCGGGATGCGCGCATCGCGGCATCCTGATGCAACGCCCCGGAGAAAAGTCGCGACGCGTCGAGGACGACCTCCAGGCGCTGCCCCAGGCGCTGACGGAGTACTACGTCAACCCCCTCGACGTGCTCAGCATCAGCGTCACCCCCGCCAAGGATCTCGACAAGCCGTTCCGGATCGACACGGATAACCTCCTGGCGGTCCGGTTCTTTTACGGCACGGGGGAATATCACGTGATGGCGGGCGACCTGGTGAGGGTCAATTTCCTGGCCGACCCGAACCTGGACTTCGAGGCGGTGATCCGGCCGGACGGCCGCGTCACGCTCCCCAGGCTCGGCGAGGTGACGGCCCAGGGTAAGACGCCCCTGGACCTGAGCAAGGAAATCAGCGACGCCTACAAGGTGCTCATGAACAATCCGCAGACGACCGTCTCGGTCGTCCAGTCGAACGTCGCGCTCGTCGAATCCCTATCCGGAGAATATCGGGTCCGCCCGGACGGGAAAATCTCGCTCCCCATCCTGGGCGAGTTCCAGGCGGTCGGACAGGCGCCGGCCGATCTTGCCCGCGCCGTCGCCCAAGCCGCCGTCGCCAGGTTCGACAACCCCATCGAGGCCTCGGTCATCGTCAGCGACTTTGCGCCCGAGCGGCTCCTCCGCATCGACCGCCAGGCCGTGGTGGCGTCCGATGGAACGATCATGCTCCCCGACGTCGGCATCATCCAGGTGGGCGGCATGACGTTGCCCGTCCTCCGGGACGAGTTGCGGAAAGCCATCGAGGCCAAGTACAGCAACGCCGTTGACGTCACCCTCACCCTCGTCTCATCGGCCACCCGCTCCGTGACCGTCGGCGGCTGTGTGACGGTGCCGGGGTCCTATCCGATCGGCACCCGCACCACCATGCTTCAGGCGGTCATGGTGGCGGGCGGCGTGACGATCGAGGGCAACCTGAACGAAGTCGTCCTCATCCATCACAGCGGGCCGGGAGAGATCACGGTCTATAAGACCAATCTCGACGAGGTCATCAAGAAGGGCAAAGGGACCCAGGACCTGGTCCTCGCGCCCCAGGATATCATCTATGTGCCCAGGACCGATGTGGCGGAGGCGAACAAGTTCGTCCTCCAGTACATCGACCAGATGTTGCCGTTCGTCCGCAGCGTCAACTATTCCTTTACTGCCCCTACCAAATCCACGGTGCGCGTGACGCAGTAGCGTTGACGACGAATCCGCCCCTGCGAGGGCGGGCTTCGGCCTGTCACGCGCCTTTCTTGCGCGCGACGAGGAACCGGTCCATCCCGCTGGCGTCCTCGCGGCGGTCAAGCGGATCCGGGCCGCGAAGCGCAAAACCCGCCCGTCGCGCCAGCCGCATCGGCCAACCGAGGACCGGAAACGCCCGCCGCAACCGCTGCCTCCAGCGCCGCCAGGGGTGGCGCGTCGGCTTCCCGCTCCGTGACAGGCCCGCCGTGTACGTGTGCATCTCCTCCACCCGAAAGCCGCGTGCCTCCAGCCACGCCGTCAGCGCACGCTCCCGGAAATAGTTCAAGTGTTCCCGATACGACCGGATGCCCGGCCAGGCGAGCCCTTCCTGGTCGAACCGGTCGAAGTTCGGCACCGAGAGGGCCAGATAGCCCCCGGGCGCAAGAGCCTCCGTCGCACGCTCAAGGGCCGCCCCGGGATCCACCAGATGCTCCAGCACGTCAAACATCAGCACCACGTCAAAGGAGTTCGGCTCGAAAACGGCGTCCTCGACCGGTTGGTTCAGGATTTTCAGGCCGAACTTCTCCAGCCCTACGCGACAGGCGGCTTCGGAGATTTCGATTCCCGCCACCTCGGCCCCGCGCCGCCTCAGCACCACCAGCGTGGCCCCGGCCGCGCACCCGATCTCCAGCACGCGCTTGCCTCGCCAGTCGGCGATCACTCTTTCCATTCGCCGCACGCGAGGGCAATAGTCCAGGTCGCTGACCGCTTCGGCATACTCAAAGTAGTGCTCGTAGGTGTCGCTTGCCTCGAAATACTCCTTGTCATATACCTCGGCCAGCGCGCTGGCCTTCGGCCGACGGGCCAGGAAAGCGAACCCGCAGCGGGCGCACTCGTGAACGGGTTCCCCATCCGGCCGCACGACCACCGGACGAATGTTGCCCGAACCGCAGAGGCTGCATCGCGCTGCGATGTCAAATCCGTCGGCCTCTTGCTCGAGCACCGGATGCTCCCTTCCCTGCCGCCAACCACCTCTACCGTAGCCCACAAGAATGAGGTATTCAAGTGCCGGCGTTTCGGGCGTTTCTCCGCGCCGTGTCCACTCGGGGGGTTGGGCGAAGACGAGAACCAGTTGGCGCGGGGCTCTTTCACAGAACCGCCTCCCAGACCTCGTCGAGACTGGAACTTCTCAGCCGGCTCAGGATGGTCAAGGCAGATCAGACGAAGGATCGGACCGCTGCGCTGAACCAGCAGAGCCCTCGCGCAAGGAGGCGACCGCGCCTTGTTGAGAGGCGCGGCTGCCGACCTTCGCCCCCGTTCGGCTCACGCCTGGAATTCGTCTTCCGACCGCTGCGGCGGCGCAGTGGGGCGTACGGATGCTGTGGAGAAGGCGGGCCTGCGGCTCCTCGGTTTTCCGAGCCACGCCGACACGCGCAGGCCGAGCCGACGGATCAGGTAGTACCCGCCGAAGACCACGGCGGCGGCCACCAGAATCCACAGGATGTCGGTCAGGTACTGCTCGTAGGAGTGCCGGGCCAGCGTCCGAACGGCCAGCACGAGCGCGGCCGCCGAAAGGTTCCCCAGGAACCGCCAGCCCGCTGACGCCCGGACCTTCCGCCACGCCAGGACGCACCCGATGAGCGTCAGGACGGCCACGACGCCGCGACTCACCCTATTGACCGGCAGCGTCATGTAGCGGACGCGAAGGGCGGGGGGCTTGTCAATTGCGATGAGCGCCTGGAAACAGTATCGGTTCATCGTAATCGGCCGGTCGGAGAGCATGTCCACGCGAATCTTGACCAGGCCGCCCGAGGCCATCTTGCACAGCATGACACACGAGTCCTCGTTCTCGTACTCCTGGCCGCGCGGGCCTCGATTGGAACCCGGGCCGCGATGGCCAGCCGATTCTTCCTGCGCATCACCGCAGACGAAGATCCGTGGCCAAGTCGGCGTTCGCTTCGACCTGGTCGTCAATTGGCACGATGAGCAGAACCACTTGCCCGTGCTTATGTTAGAGCCGCAGGCCGCTTGACTCCCTGACTGGCTTGCAGCATGCCCGATGCGCCCATGCTGCGCGCAAATCGGTCTCGGCCGCGCCGATGCACGTTCGCACCGGTCGTCAGCAGCGTCGCAACACCCTTCTACATGTCACTCCGCCGGAGCGACGCCTCATCGCGCTGCCGTTCATACCGAACACGTCCCGCACAAAGAGCGATGGCCCACTGCACTGGTCATGACGCAAACCAAGGTCTAACAGTGGGATTGACCGCATGCTCCGGCCAGGCGCCGCGCAAGACGTCGACCACGGCCTGGGCGGCGCGCCGTCGGCACTCCGCGCCGGCTTCTTCCGAGGCCGCGGCTACATGCGGCGTCAGCAGCACGTTGTCGAGTTTGAACAGGGGGTGGTCGGTGGGAAAGCCGTCCACGCCAAAGACGTTGACGATACCGAAGACGTCCAGCGCGGCGTAGCGAATGACACCTTCCTTCAAAGCCGCCGCCAGGTCGTCCTCGTTCACCAGTTCGCCACGCCCGGTGTTGACCAGGACCGCCGTGCGCTTCATCTTCCTGAACTGCGGCATGGCCAGCATGCCACGCGTCTGCGGCAGCAGGGGGCACAGCGGACAGAGATAATCCGATTCGGCGAGCAGGGTGTCGAAGTCCACAGAGGTGACCCCCTCCCGCGCCGCCAGTTCCGGTGTCAGGCACGGGTCATGGGCGAGCACCTGCAGGCGAAACGCGCGGCAACGCCTGGCGACGGCGCGGCCGATCAGGCCGAAGCTGATGATCCCCACCGTCTGCGTGCTGAGCCGGTGTATGTGGGAGAGGCTGAGCGGCCGCCGCCCCTGGCGCATCTCGCGGTCCAGGAACCAGAGCTGCCGCGCCGCTGCGAGCAGCAGCGCAAGGGTATGGTCCGCCACCTCCTCGGTAAAGGCATTCGGCAGGTTGTTGACGATGATGCCCTTGCGCGTGGCCGCGTCAATGTCGATCTTGTCCACGCCGGTGCCGATCCGCGAGATGATCTTGCAGCGGGTCAGTTCACTGATCACGGAACCGCGCAGGCAGGCCGAGACGATCAGGATGGCGTCGGCCTCCCGGCAGGCTTCCAGAATCTCCGCGTCCGTGGCGCCTTCGATCTCGATGAGTTCCGCGTCGGGATTCGCCAATAGCGAGCGCTCCGCCTCGCTCAGCGGCAGGGTCCGGGCGTTGAGCCGCACCACGCGCGGGGATGGACAGATTGGCATGCTGAAAGCCTCCTTCCGCCGTTATTTCGAGTATCGAACCTGCCGGGCCGTTTTTCGGGAGGCCGCGGCGAAGGGCGACTTCGGCGACGATTTCGCAGCCAGGCCAGCCCGGATGGCGGCGATGCCTTTGCGTGTCGCGTCCCACATCGAGACCACGTCGGCAGCGCACCAGAACACCCGCATGCCCTTGTCCCGCCAATAGCGCACCCAGGTCGGGTCGCCGCCGGCAATGCCGGGCAGGACCCGGTGCTTTTCGCAGGCGGCGATGATGGTCTCGACCGCTTTGAGATAGCGCGGACTGTCCAGCTGTCCCGGGATGCCCAAGCCGATGGAAAGATCGTCATTGCCGACGATGGCCATATCGATCCCCGGCAGCGAAAGGATGTTGTCGATGTCGGCGAGCGCCTCGGCGGTCTCGATCTGGATGCCGACTACGAGCTGCTCGTTGACGTAGGCGATTTGTTGTGTAACCTTGGGCCAGCCCAGGTACCTGCCCACCGGGCAGGTGCTGCCGCCGAGGCCGCGCTGACCAAGCGGGGCGTACTTGACCGTGTTGACGATGAGTTCGGCGTCGGCGCGCGTGCGTATGCGCGGCACCATGATACCGTCCGGCGCCTGGTCCAACATACGGTTGAACTCGTGGTAGCTGTGGTCGGCGACTCGCACCATCGAGGGAATTCCCAGCGCACGGCAGAGCCGGATGTGTTCGAGGATGGTTTCGTTGTTCAGCGCCGTGTGTTCGCGGTCGATCATCACGGCATCGTAGCCGCATTCGTGGTACATCTCGACGGCGCTGCCTGAGCGACAGTCCATGATGCAGCCGAACAGCAGCATGTCGCCGTTCTTGACGCGCTCTTTCAGAAGTCCTGTGCAACCTCTCATACCCGTGTCCTTTGTTCTGTGTTCGTTCTTGCAGTCGACAGCTTTTGCGTGATGTTCTCGGTTTGAGGATTCCGCACCTTTTCCGCTCTCAACCCTCGGTTTCCATTATCTCGGGGCTAAGCGGTCCGACATAAGTTCTTTAAAGTCATGGCGCGGTCGTTCTTCGCACCGACCGGGGGTTGGCGCGGTGGGTCAGGAGACCCACCGCGCGGCGCCTCGCAAAACTTATGTCGGACCGCTTAGTGCCCAACAGGGCCTCGGCAGATTCGGCAATCGTGGCGCCAGGGCCGCGAAAGGCCCACACACGGGATTCGTCGCGCCCATGGTTGACCCCGGCGGCGGCGGTCACAGCCGGCACATGGTACTCGAGTTCGTTAAAGCGTTCCTCACCGCTCCGGACGCAACAGGCTTGGAAAGCCCATCCGGTCTCGTACGGATGCACCCACAGCGCGTCCACGTAGTCGCCATTGGGATCAACCTGGAACTGGCGCACCACAAGATCCCAGATGCCGGCCGCCGAGGTCCGGCGGAGGTACCCGACCCGTCCGGTCAACGAGAGGGCCTTGAGGCCGATCTTGGCGTTGTCGCCGGAACTGCCCATGTTCCAGCGTACCAGGCGCGGCGCAACCGTGAGTTCGTCAGCGGATGCCGCCCCGAACACAAATTGGGGCCGGGCTTCGGACGAGGTCGGGATCCGCATCTCGCCAGGTTGCGGCAGTTGCAGCAGGTTCCAGATGCCCAGGCGAATTCCGGCGTCCGCAACCGGCTCCAGCTCAAGGGTCGTGATCAGAGTATAGCCGGCGTACTGAAGCCCGCGATGGGCCAACGGCGTATCCCGCAACGGGTTGGTAGCCGGGCGGATGCTCCTGCTCACGTCTACACCGATCTTGCGGCGGGAACGCTGCAGCCACGCGTGGGCGGAGTTTGTCAGGCACAGTTCCGCGCCAGCGCCTGGCACCACGGTCCAGCAGCCGGGATCGAGCGCAGGCGGCACCACATAGCTTTCCATGGGCCGCGCCAGATCGCCAATGAACAGGTCAATCTCCGGCGCCAGCCATGTGCGGTCGCCGCCGGGATTGGGCCAACCCTCCCGCCGCAGCCAGGCCGCGGCGGACTCCGGGGTTGCCAGCGCCGGATTCGTCCACAGGAAGTTCTCGTCCGACCCGGGCGGGAACAGGCCGAGCAGGCGGCCGCCGAACGGCAGCACCAGCAGCCGGGTCCCGTCAGGGAAAGCCAGCAGCACGGGCGGCTTTCCGGCCAGCGTCAGGTTGGCGAGCAACGGTTGCACCGGTTCGCTGCGCTCCGTTCGTCCGCTAAAGGCCCGGCACATAACCCTGACCGAACTGGGCGGTCATCAGCTGTTTGAACTGCTCGCCAAACGGCATCCACGAGGTGGTGCCGCCGTCCACGACCAGGGTCTGCGCAACAATGTAGCGGGAAGCGTCCGATGCCAGGAATAACGCGACATTCGCGATGTCGTCCGGCTTGCCTGCAAAGCCGCAGGGAATACCCCTGCCGCAATCCCTGATCGCCTGCTCCACGTCAACACCCGGTGAGGACTTGAAATGATTGGGGACCGGTACAGCACCAGGGGCGATGGCATTGACGCGCACGCCGTGCGGCGCCAGCTCGATGGCAAGCTGCCGCGTGAAAGCGACAATCGCGCCGCGCGTTCCGGCATAAACCGAGTGCTCGGTATAGCCTTCGTAGGCGTGGATGGACGAGAGGTTGATGACCACGCCGTGGCTATTCTCCAACTCCGGCAGCAGCGCCTGGGTCAGAAAGAACGGCGCGCGGACATTGACGTGGTAAAGCAGGTCGAACTGCTCCACCGTGACCTTTCCGAACGGTCGGTTCATGGTGATGCCCGCGTTGTTCACCAGCACATCCAACCCGCCCAGGAACGCCACGGCCGCACTGGTCATGCGCTGCAACGGCGCCACCTCCCCGAAATCGGCCTGGAAGGCCGCCGCCTTGCCGCCACCGTCAACGATCTCTTTGACCACCGCCTCGGCGCCCGCGGAACTGTGCGAATAATGCACGGCCACCGCCGCACCATGGCGGGCGAACGCGAGCGCGATCCCCCGCCCAATGCCGGTACCCGCGCCGGTCACAAGCACCCGTTTGCCTTTCATGTGCGAAGA
>DATKUU010000222.1:0-2019 GCA_035530455.1 Phycisphaerae bacterium
TAGCCTGGATTATTCACGCCGGGCGTGATTTTGGGTTGGCGGGCATGGCGTAATTCGTTGAAATCGTGTAGAAATTCGTTGCTCAGACGTCTTTCTATCCGCGCAACGAAAACGCCACGGCCGCCATGTCCGACGATACCCTTCTTCCCTTCGCTCTTCCAGCCGTTTGCCGCAAGAAGGTGACGGCAGCCTTCGATGCCGGCCTGGTGTCCTCGGACGGCGGACTGCTGCTGTTGCGCGAGGCCGAGCGGCGCCTCCGGCTGGCCGATTTGCTGGCCGGTTGTCTTCGGGATCGGCGCGATCCGGTTCTGGTGAGCCACACTCTGGCCGAGATGGTGCGTTTCCGCATGTTGGCGATCGCCTGCGGCTACGAAGACGCCGACGACTGCGACAGCTTGCGGTCCGATCCGCTGTTCAAGCTGGCGGTGGGCCGGGCGCCGGGGAGCGGCGCCCCCTTGTGTTCGCAGCCAACCATGAGCCGCCTGGAAAACACGCCCTCGCGGACCCAGGCGGCGCGGATGACGGCGGCGCTGGTTGACCTCTTTTGCCGCAGCTTCCCGGCGCCACCCAAGGCCGTCACGCTCGATATCGACGACACCTGCGATGCGGTGCACGGGCACCAGCAGCTGTCGCTGTTCCATGCCCATTACGACACCCGCTGCTTCCTGCCCATCCACGTCTACCATGTGGAAAGCGGCAAGCCGGTGGCGGTGATGCTGCGGCCCGGCAAAACGCCCTCGGGCGCCGAGGTTCGTTCCGTGCTCAAGCATCTGGTCCGTCGCCTCCGGCGCCACTGGCCCAAAACCCGGATCACCATCAGGGGCGATTCCCACTACGGCCGTCCGGAAGCCATGGCGTGGTGCGAGGACAACGGCGTCGATTACATCTTCGGGCTGGCCGGCAACAAGCGCCTCGACGCCCTCGTCGCCGAGATCGCCGACGACCTCAAGGTCCGTCGCGCCGAGAACGGCGCCGAGAAAATGCGCGCGTTTACCGCCGTCACCTACGCCGCCAAATCGTGGAAACGCGAGCGCCCCGTCGTCGCCCGCCTGGAGGCCACGCTCAGGGGCTTCGATACCCGTTACGTCGTCACCTCGCTCAAGGGGAGTGCCCGGCATCTCTACGAGAACGTCTACTGCGTTCGCGGCCAGGCCGAAAACCTGATCAAGTTGCACAAGGCCCAACTGGCCTCCGACCGCACCTCGTGCCAGAGCCCCGTCGCCAATCAGGTCCGCCTCGTCCTGCATACCGCCGCCTACTGGTTGATGCTTACCTTGCGCGACGCCGTGCCCGCCGCCAGTCGGCTCGCCACGGCCGAGTTCGCCACCCTGCGTATCCGCTTGATCAAGGTCGGCGCCCGAATCGTCGAAAAGGCTGCCCGCATCCGCGTCCATCTCCCCTCCGCCTGCCCCGACGCCGCCCTGTTCCGCCTGATGGCCGGCCACCTCGCCGCCGCCGGGCCATGACCCAAGGGGCGGTGTGTCCCGCCAAACCCCAGCCCTTCAACCCTCAGCGCCTGCCATGACCGAAGCCAAAACCAGACGCCACCAAGCGTTATGAGCACGCTCGCCATCACCCCAGCAGACCCGCCGCAAAGCCATCACCGTGAATAGATCGGGCTAAGCCGCTGGAACCGGGACGGTTTGTTGAAGCCGGGGAACCGGTTTTCATGGGCCTGGTCGCGGGACGGGGAACGCATCGCCAGCATTAACGTGGCCGTCAATCCGGGGCGAATCGAACTCGATTATCGGTTTCGTGGCTGGGGCATGGACGATTGGGAAGAAGTGCGGCAGGAAATCCCGATTGACTGGACGCCCTGTCGGTTCGGAGGGCAACGCCCCTGGTTCGTTTGTAGCGTCCACAGCAACGGTCGCTATTGCGGGCGACGCGCGACGAAGCTCTATGGCGGAGGCAAACTGTTCGCCTGCCGACATTGCTACAAGCTCGCCTATGCGTCGCAGAGCGAAAACCCCGCAGGCCGGTTGCTTCTCAAGTCGCAGAAGATCCAGCGCCGACTCG
>DATKUU010000223.1:0-3153 GCA_035530455.1 Phycisphaerae bacterium
GAAGGCCCGGTCGCCGGACCATCAAACTCGTTGTATGGCATTTCCCAAACTTGTTTCCACGGCTCTTTCGCGGGCGCGGCAGGCGGGGCAATACCCACTTCGGGCACGACCGCGCCCGGAGCAGGAACGGCCTCGGCAGCAGCGGGTTCTGTAATCAATTCAGGGAAGCCAAGCCGCTCTAGCAATGTGGAAGGCAGCGGGTCTGTTTTGCCCCAAATGGCCTGATACGCGGCCAGTTCTGCTCCAAGTTCCCCCTTCGTGGCCTCGCCGCTTTCGACCAGTTCCGCCGCCTGTTCAATTCGATTCCAGAAAGCGCGTCGCTCCCCAATCGTTTTCAGACCAGCAGCCAAGTCCAGGCTCATCGTGGCTACTTCTTTGGATACATCTACGACGGTTCCCGGCGTCATGTCTTCCAACAACGACTCGTCGCCGGTTTCCTGGTATTGTCTCCAAAGCGCAAGGTCGCGCTGGATGTCGGCACGGGTCTTGGGCGGCGCGACCTCGGCGGCAGCGGGTTGCTCCGATACCACATCCTTACCCATTGCGTAAGGTTCGGCCACAGGACTAACAGCGGCGGGCGGGGTCGGCTGAACGGCAGCGGCTCCCATCCCTTGCAGCACCGCGTCCACCTCGACGCCGAACTTCGCGGCCACCTTCTCTGCGACCTTGCGAATGGCGGCGGGGGTGCGCTTGGCTTTGGCGAGTTTGGACACGCTCTTGCGCGTTGCGGCGAGGGCTTGGTCGAGGGCGGGTACTTCGGCGGGCGCGGCCTCTCGCCCTTGCCGCTGCTTCTCTGCCACCAATCGTTCGGCGGTGGTCCGCGCATCTTCGGGCGACAGCACCGCGCCTGTTTGCCGGACCGAACGCGAGAGCGCGGCGGCGGCGGCGTCAATCTGTTGTGCGGGGGTCGCTCCACGCGCTGCCATGGCTTCGGCGGCACGCGCGGCTGCGGCCAGAGACTCCGCGCTTGGCGCAACGGTTTTGGCGGCGCGACCTGCGAGAATACGGGCGCGGGCGACAGCAGCAGGCTTGGCGGGCACTTGTGCCAGAGGCGCGGGGCGTCCCGGTTCGGCGGGAGCGCGAACAGGCGGAACACCTTCGCGCAAAATCTTCATCGCCATTTCGTGCGGTGTCTGTGCAGGCCGACCCGGAATCCAGTCCTTTCGGACCGCCGCCTCCATCCGCCCCTGAAGTCCCGCAATCTGTTCGTCTGCCAAAGCCATTCGCATCGCGGTCTGAAAGTTGTGATAAAGATACCGATGCGCGGCTTCATATGCCTTGCCTTCTGGTGTGGCGGCAAACAGGCCGTGTTTTGGCGGTCCAATGCGCAGAAACTCTGGAACCCGCTCACCACCAGGACCGATGGTTTCGAGTTGTAAATCTTTCACGGGGTTCCTGATAAACGGTTTCCCGGTGGCAATCTCGGCATGTTTCGTGGTGCGATTCATCTGGTCAAGCAGTTGTCGTTGCCGCACTACATAAACTTTATGGATTTCCGCCTTAACTTTGCTCGCGTATCGGAACGCATCTATTTGCCCGGCGACGCCAAAAGCGGCGCTGATGCCTCCGAGAAAAACCGTGTTGATGGCCCATTGTTTCCCCGCCTGCTCCCATGTCATGTCTTGAGCGACCGCATGGGCGGCAGTTATGGGAACCGCCGCACCAACACCGATTGCACCTTTCCGCACGCCAACCTCTATCAGTTTGGCGCTTGCTGGAAATCGCTCTTTGAGTTCAGCCCAGCGGATAACCCTCAGTGCCCCCGGTCCCACGCGGCGCAGCCCCGGTATCTTGTCAACCACTTTCGCCGCCCAGGGGGAGGTGCGCGCCACGAGACCAAAAATCGCCCCGATGGTCTTGAGGTAGGCCCCCATTTCCGCAACCTCTCCGGTGGCTTGCATTATTTCAGTAGCGCCCGCTTCCGGTTGCACTAATTCTTCGCGGCGCACCGCTTCGTGCAGGCCGGGAACAAGTCGGCCAAGCACGCCGAGCGTGGCCGCGTTTGCCGCCCGTCGTCCAAGGTATTGCAGGCTTTTTGCGGCGTAGTCCAGGGTGAACCCTTCGGAAGCCCGCACCACCTTTTCACGGCGAATCTCATCTGCGGGGGACAGGCCGCGAACCCCTTGCAGCATTTCGAGTTCGCGCGCGGTTGCCACGCGCGGACCGCTTTCGGTTGGAAGGTCGAGTTGCCCTTCCCGTTCGCGCGACAAGACCGTTTGTGCGAGACGCCGTTGTTCGTTTTCGTCCGCTTTCGGCCACGTTTCCGCCAACACTTCGGCCCATGCAGGTTCCTTGCCTGCGGCCTTTTTGGACGCCCAGGTCGCGCGAAAGGTCGGCCCTGTGTTTTGCAGAATTGCGGGGATACCTTCTGCGACTTCGGCGGCAGGGGCTTCTACCCATTGTCGGATGCGTTCCTTCTCGCCCGGACCCCAGGCGATGCGAGGCGGCAAGGCAGCAGGTGCTGGCGTCTCGCCTTCCTCCCCCTGCCCCGTCGGTGCGGGAGTTGCTTCCGGTGCGGCGACCGGGGCTGCTTGCGGCGTAGTCGGGGCCAGACCCTTCGCCCGCCGCATCTCGCGCTGCTCCCAGGCTTGCGGGTCACGCAGATAATCTCCGCCGATGTTGGCGGCCGCTGGCGTCTCGCCTTCGGCCCCCTGCCCTGTCGGCGCGGGTGCGGGTGCGGCAGGTTGCTCGGTCGTCCGAATCGCCCGCCGCTGTGCGAGAATGGATTCGAGGCGCGTCTGGCGCGGCGCAATCTGCGTAGTCGGCGAAACTTCCCTGCCGGGCATTGTGCCCGATTGCCGTTGCCGAAGAATCTCCTCCATTCGAGTTCTTGGGCGAGACGTGGGTTCCTGCGGAGTAACGCTAGGCGCAGTTGGTGTGGACGATGGCCTTCCTGCCATCGTTTGCCTTTGTTCCAACACCCGCTCCATTGCCGTTTGCATGGTTAGAAGTTTCCGGTCATACCCTTGCGATTCAGAATGGCCTCGGCTTCAGTCGGGTCGTTGTTGGCTTCGTCGAGTGCGGCATTGATTTCCTCGTCCGAAGCCTGTTGCCCTTCTGCCGCGGGCCTGCCGGTTCCACTACTTGTGCCAGCCACGACCCCTTGTCCAGCACCGCTGCTTTCCCCGGGCGTCACGATAGGTTCCGGCGGTT
>DATKUU010000224.1:0-3558 GCA_035530455.1 Phycisphaerae bacterium
ATACGATGAGGTGATTGGGGGGGATTCGGAGGCAGGCCAGTCTTCCGCCGAAGAGCAATGTCGGGCGCGCGGCCTAGATGAGAACGAATTTCAACTCTATGCCCTGAGCAAGGGAGCCCTGCACGATGATATGTACGGCTATCTTAGGAACATTGAGGTCTCCCTCCACGAGTCGACAAGGAGGGTCCTGGAGTCGGCATTTCGGGCGAAGGATGACGACTGGTGGTACGAAGGGGTGCCGAAGGAAGTAAGGGAAGACTGTGCAAAGCTGAAGGAGGCGGACGCCCAGCATCTCGAGCGCTACGCCTATACGACCTTAATACATCTCAAGAAGATAATAGCACACAAGTGGGATGTCTTTTCTGACGCGATCCCCAAGAAGACCGCACATAAGAAGAAGGAGTTCCTTGGCATGTTCGACAGGCTGAACCGCATTCGGAATGACGTGATGCACCCAGTCAAGCGCATTGACATTACAGAGGAGGAGTTTAGGTTCATTCGGGATTTTCCTCTCGCATTTATGCAAGAGCCGAAGGCGACGAACCTTGATGTGGCCAAATGGATGGTCAGCGAGTTCCATAAGAACGGGCGACTTGATCAGCGAGAGGCGGTACGGAAGATAGCCAACACCTTTGGTAAGGCATTCGTGTGCAGGAATCCCAATGGAAACCCTTCGATCATAGTCGGGGTGCGCCAACACTTTCTCAGGATGACTCAAGATGAGGCCGTTTGGGTTAAGGACCAGTTCTGCTGGAGGAAACGCAAGCCCTCTGACCCCAAGGGGAAACGCAGTGTCGGGTTGTGAGCGGGAATCCGGGGCCGCAATACTGTTTTTCTGTCGACGGTGATGGTTTTGTGAGGTAACATGTGGCCATGGCTCGCATCGCCCGCGTGATCGCCGAAGGACACCCGCACCGCGTGACCCAGCGGGGCAACCGCCGGCAGCGGACCTTCTTCTCGGACGCCGACGAGGGTTATTCCGGGGACAGTATACCGATTTCTCCTCTTGCCTGGGCGGCCGGGCTGGCCTGGAGTTTTGGTGACACACCCCGTGTCCCCGGCGCCCCGGATCGCGCCTTGCGGCTCATGCGCGAAGGTATCGCTACGGCCGGCTCGGGTCAAGACGAATTGACGTGTGTGTCACCCATGACGGGTGGTTGCCGCGCTTGGGCGAAGGGCGGTCCCGTTCCCATCCCCCGGCGGTGCCGGGGGCTTGTTATCGAGGCGTGCCTGGCAAAAAGGGTAGGCGGCTGCGGCCCGGACGGCATGCTTTCGCAACAGCGCGAAAGCATGGCACCCGCAATCCGCAATCCGAAATCCCCCATCCGAAATCCCTTGCCTCCAGCCTCCGGCCTCCAGCCTCCGGCCTCCAGCCTGCCTTCCACGCTTTAGTATATATTGAGCCCCGTCCATTCGTGGTCAAAACGGCGTCCTGCAACGTCGATTCCGGCGCATTCCGATCAAAAATCGAAAAAAACGATCAAAAACCGCGGAGCCATTTGCGGTGTTTGCAAGTCTTGGGTTGGCAGGTGGATAGGGGGATTTGAAAAACGTTTTTACCCCAGGTCGTCGCGGCTGGCGGGGCGTGGGGCGGTGTGGGGGTGGCGGCGGAGCGAAATTGACCCCAAGAAAAAGGTGGCGATCTTGAGCCCTGTATGGTACGATTTGTAGCGCAAACATGCACCGATACAGGAGATCGCCAATGGCCATTATACCACAGCCGGGCCTGTTTTCCTGGGAAGAAATCGACGCCCTGGACGATTTGCACCGGCTGCGTCTGGTGCTGGGGGCGTTGCCGGACGAGGCCCTGATGCGTCACCTGGAGCGTGACCGGGGTCGCGGCCGCGACGACTACCCCGTGCGGGCGATGTGGAACTCGCTTCTGGCAGGGGTCGTGTACCAGCACCCGAGCATCGAGAGCCTTCGCCGGGAACTGGGTCGCAATGCCCCGTTGCGTCAGGCGTGCGGGTTCGACCTGATGAAGGGGGTGGCGGCGGTGCCGCCGGCGTGGGCCTACACGCGGTTCCTGAAGGTCCTGATGGGGCACCAGGACGCGATCGACGCGGTGTTCGACGACCTGGTGGAACGTCTGCGTGAGGCCTTGCCGGGGTTTGGGCGGGTGCTGGCCGCCGACGGCAAGGCCGTGCGAACCCACGCCCGTCGGCGCGGCAAGAACGCCCCGCCTCTTGAGCCGGACGGCCGGCGTGACACGGACGCGGATTTCGGAACGAAGACGTACCGCGGCCGGCGCCAGGACGGGACGCTGTGGGAGAAGGTGCAGCGGTGGTTCGGGTACAAGGTGCATCTGGTGGCGGACGCCGAGTACGAGTTGCCGGTGGGGTATGAGGTGACGAAGGCGTCGGCATCGGAGATGCCTCGGGCCCGGGCCCTGCTGGACGGTCTGGCCGAGCGGCATCCGTCCTTGCTGGAGGGGTGCGAGTCCTGGACGGCGGACAAGGGCCACGACGACGGGGCGATGATACGCCGCCTCTGGGACAAGTACCGGATCAAGCCGGCCATCGACATCCGCGCGATGTGGAAGGAGCCGGACGAGACGCGCGTGGTCCCCGGCACCCGGAACGTGGTGTACGATCAGCAAGGGACGGTCTACTGCCATTGCCCCAAGACGGGACGCCGCCGAAAGATGGCCTACGGCGGCTTTGAGAAGGACCGGGGGACGCTCAAGTACCGGTGTCCGGCCAGCCACTACAAAGTGGACTGTGCGGGACGGTCGCGCTGCGGGGTGAGGGGGTCGGTGCGGATCCCGATGGCGCTGGACCGGCGGCTGTTTACACCGCTGGCGCGGCCGAGTTATGCGTGGAAGCGGGTGTATGCGAAGCGGACGGCGGTGGAGCGCGTCAACAGCCGTCTGGACGTCTCGTTTGGCTTCGAGCGTCACTTCATCCGCGGCCTGGCGAAGATGCGGCTGCGGGTAGGGCTGGCGCTGGTGGTGATGCTGGCGATGGCCTACGGTCGGGTGAGGGAGAAACAGAAGGAGAAGATGCGGAGCCTGGTCCAGGCGGCCTGAGGACCGCCCGAAAAACAGACGTCCGAGGCCGATGACGCGGAAGGTCTGTCCCGGCAGCCCCGTGAGCGTCCGCGCGACGCGGCCGCCCTGCCACCCGGCGCCCTCGCGACCCCCGGCTCACCTCCCCACGCGGACCAGCCCCTCGCCCATCACCTCGCCCCATCCGCCAAAACGCCCACAACGCAAATGGCTCGCCGGCCATACGCCGTCGCGTTGGCGTGAGCCCCGTGTTATAATTGAATTATATGCCTTGCTCCGGTTTAAGGGTGCGTAAGTGCTTGACGCATATCAAGTTCTGTCGAAGCGCGGCCGATATCTACGGCAGAGGGGCCCTGGGGAGGGAGAGCGCCATGCCGAGAACCTGCGAAACGCTGGACCTGGAAGAGTTGGTCATCACACTGTACGCCGCTCTGGACGACGCCTTGACGGAAGCGGGACTCGCCCAGCGGATCAACCGCAGTGAGCCAATAATACGCCGTGCCGCTGCCGGGTTGATCGCTGGTCTGGGTGTGCCGGGTCACCGTCTCGAC
>DATKUU010000225.1:0-2647 GCA_035530455.1 Phycisphaerae bacterium
GTGGGATCGACGGCGGGCTTCATCAACATCGGAGACACCACGCCGATCAACGGGGCCGCGGTCTGGGGCGACTATCTCATCGTGTTCAAGGACACGTCGATCTGGAAGGTGTGGCTGACGGCCGACGCCGACGTGGTGTTCGAGTCGGCGCAGATCAGCGACGTGTACGGATGCAGGGCGCCGCAATCGGCGGTTCTGGCGGCTGACGGCACGATGGTGTTTCTGGCTTCGGACATGCGGATCCGCACCGTGGACGGCGAGGATATTTCCGCGCAGATCGACAAGGTGCTCCGGGAGATCACCGAGGATGCGGTCGGGGCGGTTCGCGCCTTCCGGGTCGAGCGGAACAACGAACTGTGGTTCTCCGTGCCCTACGGGTCGGGGGAGACGGCGAACAACCGCATTCTGACCGTCGCGCCCGGGGGGGTGTGGAACATCCTGCTGTTCGCGATCCCGGCGTTCGGGCGCTACGAACGGCAGGCCGACGTGACGATCGACGGCTTGGACGCCGAGTTCGCGTCCATCGAGGAATGGAGCGCCGCCTGGGGTTCGATCGACGCCGCGGTCGGGTCGGGCGGGTTCGTCTACGACATCAGCGCCGACGCCGCCGGCGGGACGTGGCAGTTGAACGCGACCACCGACGACAAGGGCGCGGCGTTCGACGCCAAGTTTTCGTTGGCATCGGACCTGACGGAAGGGTCGGACCTGATCACCTACAAGCGGCTGCTGCGCGCGCGCCTGTTCGTGCTGCGCGACTGCGGGACGGACATCGAGCTGTACGTCAGGCGCGACGGCGCGAATGTGCCCGATTACATAGGCGCCCGTACGATACCGAACGCCACCGGCGAGGATTCGTCGGAGATCACGGTGTTGGACTATCCCTGCCGCCTGCGCGCCAAGCACTTCGAGTTTCTGATCGAGGCGGGCAATGGCGCCATGCGGTTCCTCGGGATCGAACTGGAGTACGCGCGGGACGGAGTGCGCTGATGGCGAAGTCATTGACCAAGACGCTGATGTTGCCCAACGGCGATCCGCAAACGGACGTCGGGCGGATCATCGCGGAGTTGAAGTCGCTGAATGAGACGCTGTACGGGCTCTACGGCCGACTGTTCGGCAACCTGCCGGCCGCCGGCGCCCCGGCGTTCACGCGCGGCGCGAGCGTGGCGGTCGCCGCCGCGGATCTGGTGATTCCCGTCACGCACGCCATTGTCGCCAAAACCACCGGCGGGGTCGAAGCCCTGACGCTGGCCGACGGCGACCCCGGCCAAGTGCTGACGATCGTATTGAGCGTGCACGCCGGCAACGGCACGCTGACCCCGGCCACGGCGACCGGGTTCGCGACTATTGCATTCACCGCGGCGTTGCAGACCGCGACGCTGCTCTTTGTCGATGCGGCCACAGGTTGGATTCTGCTGGGCTCAGGCGGCCCCGGCGGCGTGCCGACCGTCGCATAAGGAAGTGTGCTATGGGATTCTTCGGTGGAAGCGACTCGTCGATTGACGTGGTTCCTCAATCGGCGTGGCAGAAACAGGGAATCAGTTTCCTCAAGGGTCTGGTGAACCAGACCCCGGAACTCCCGACCCAGGGCATCGCCGGAATGTCTCAGGCCGAGCAGTTGGGTCAGGGCCAGTTGATGGGCATTCTGGCCGGCGAGGCGTTTCAGGATCCCCGCACGTCGCCGCTGTATCAGGGCCTGCGCGCCGAGTCCATGGCTCAGGAGCAGGCGGGGGCCGACCAGTTGCGGAGGCGGGCGCAGTTGGGCGGTGCGGCGATGTCCTCCGGCGCGTTCGGGGCCGAAAGCCGATACCGCCAGGGGATGGCGAATTCGCGGCTCAGTCAGTTGGGCCAGTTGTACGAAGCCGAGCGCGCCCGGGACAACCCGTACACCCGCATGGCCGCGGCGTCGCAGTACGGGCAGTTGCCGCGGGCGCTCGAGCAGGCGCAGATGGATGCGCAGCACCAATCGCAGTTGGCGAACATGATGTTCCCCTACACGGAGCAGGCCAACATCGCGTCGGCGCTGATGGGCCACTCCCCGAACATGTATCAGAAGGCGGGCAGTTCCAGCACGTTCGGGTCGATGCTGCCGATTCTCGGCATGGCGGCCGGGGCAGCGCTGGGCGGCGGCCTGATCGGGCCAGGGCTGCTGGGCGGCGGACTCGTCGGCGGCGGGATCGGCGCGCTGGGCGGTTCGATGCTGGGCGGCACGATGGGCCAGGCGTGGGGCTAGATAGGAGCGTGCATTATGCCGTGGCTGGGAACACTACAGCAACCGCAATCCAACGCGATGGAGATTTCGCGGGGGATGAACAGCCAGATCGGGCAGATGATCAGCCTGTGGCAGCTCGGCCAGAAGATGAAGCTTCAAAGCGGCATTCTCGACGCCGTGCGCGGCGGCATGGACCCGCAGGAGGCGATTCTCGCGGCCACGGAGGGCAAGTCGGGATTGCTGTCTCCTGACATGATGAACATCGCAATGGGTCGGGGCTCCGACTCCGGCCTTCTCCGCTTCGCCGACGACGACTACACGCAAGGAATGTCGGCGCTGGCCGCGATCGACCGCGGCATCTACTCCCAGCGGTCCAAGCCGGGGGAAGAGCGGAACGATCTGTTGTTGGATGACCTGGTATCACAGCGCGAGCGAGCC
>DATKUU010000226.1:0-2750 GCA_035530455.1 Phycisphaerae bacterium
CCATTTTCTCAACTACATGGTTGACGCCAATCGTGGGGAGCACCCAACAGCGGTGTGTTTCCGCAAAGGCCGTTCCACACCCGTCGCCAAAAAAAGTATTCTCCGCGCTCGGTCCGCCGCTCACCACCACCACGCGCTCTACGGTTTTTGGAAGAACCATGTCAACTCCGCTCCCCGCCGAATCCCCCCGCCCGTGTCGCACTCCTCGCAGTTTTCCTTGCACGCCGCCAGGCCCATCTCCGCCCTGAACGCCCGAACCGCCTGGGGCACCTGGAACAACTCGAACCGCCTGCGGTTCTCGTACCAGTCGTGGCCCGAGACGATGCCGCCACGCCGCACCTTCGGATACCACACCTTCAGGTCCCGCAGGACCGCGTCGAACGTGTGGTCGGCGTCGATGAAAACGAAGTCCAGCGACTCTTCAGCCAGGATCTTAGCCGCGTCCCCACTCTCCCTCTGGAGAACGATTCGCCGTGGACCCGCAAAATACCACGTCGAACCCAAGGCCTTGTCCCTCGCCGCATCCATCTCCTCCTGCGAGAGGAGCGAGAGTTTGTCCCCGCTCCGGCGATACTCCGAGTCGGGCGCCGCCGCCCGCCACCAGTCCACCATGTAGAGGTGGAGATTCGGGTACCGCTCCAGGAGCGCCACCGATAGGTCTCCCTCGTAGACGCCCACCTCCGCGCCCCTTCGCGGCTCGACGCCGTAGAACTGGAGCGCCTCCGCTATCGCCCGGCACTTGGCCCTTGCCTCTTCACGCGCCAACCGCCGCTCCTTCCCTCCGCTCGTAACCGAACCGCTCGAAGTCCGCCCCCGCCCAGGCGTTGACCAACTCGACCACCTCGGGCGTCATGTACCGCTGCCAGTCCCTGTACTGTGACCGGGTCTCGTTCAGCCGCTCGACGGGCGGCCACGCGCCCTCCCTCTCTACGCGCCAAAGAAGCATCGAAGTCAGTTCGTCCTCGAGCGATTCCATGTGCAGGTAGAAACCCAACGGTTCCGCCGGCCCGAGCCAGAACGTCTGCGGCCCGATCCATCCGTCCGGCAGCCCCTCGGCAACGTATCCGCCCTCCGCCCTCCGCAGCGCCCACCGGAGGAACGCGGGCAGGCTCGTGTCGCCCTCCTCGCGCCGGATGAATTCGGTCGCGGGATATTCCTTGGCGCCGCCCTGCCCCGTCAGGGTCCACCACATCGACACCGCCCGGGCGTAGGGGTTGCGCACGACCGTGAACCGCCAGTACCCGTTCGCCTCGGCCGGCACGTCCCTCCGGTGAAAGGACTCCCGGAGTCCGTCCAGGTTCCGCTCCAGCCAGGCGTACATCGCGTTGCACGCCGCCTTGGGCGTGCCGACGAACACCATCCGATGCGGGTGCATGATGATCATCCGGTCCGCCCCTTCAATTTCAGGTGCTCCTCGATCTGTTCGAGGTAGGCCTGATGCCCCTTCCCCCCGCCCCGCGTCGTCATCCGGTCCGCGTGGATTCGGTAAAAGTAGAGCGGTTCCGGGATGTGCGCCCACCGAAGGCCCGCCCGAAGGGCCCGGAAGTTCCACTCGCTGTCGGGGCTCCATTCCCACCGGGGATCGGTCGAGAACGGCCCGACCTTCTCATAGACCCGACGCCACGCGACCAACGTCGTAGAGCAAGGTCCATGCGCCTTGGCGCCCTTGACGTACTCCTCTTCTACCATGCCGCCGACGTGCGTCTCACCGACGCTGCATCCGTGCTTGTCCACCAGCGCCATTTCCGACGAAACGATGTCCGCCGTCCCGTCCGCCAGCGCCTCGACGCTTTTCAGAATCCGGTCCGGAGCGCTCCAATCGTCCGCATCCTGCCGGGCGATGATGTCTCCGCTCGCTGCGGCCAGTGCCAGGTTGAACGCCGCGGCGTAGCCCTGATGCGGCCCTTCCAGCAACACGACCGGCCTGTCCGTGCCCGACAATGCCCGCTCGACGGCGCTTCGCGTCCCGTCCTCGCTCCCATCGTCGGCGACGACGATCTCCAGCCGGCCGGGATACGCCTGGCTGATGCACGACCGGACGGCCCTCGCGATCCAACGCTCCGCGTTCCAGGCCGGCATCACGATCGACACCGTCGGCCAGGTCATGACGCGCTCCCCGTCCGCTTTACGAGATCTCGCCGTAGGCGGACCGGAATCCTGTCCACCACCGCCTTCAACTCCCGGCTCTTCTGGTGGTGTCGCACGACCACGCGGCCCGCCGCCTCCGGGAACCGCGTCTCCGAATACCCCTCGATCCAGCAGTACTCCGGCGGCAACCGGCCCCACCGCACGTCGGGGTTGTGTTGCATCACTCCGTAAAGGGCCAGTTGATCACTCCCCCGGTGCTGCGTCCGGGCGCACCAATTTTCCGCCACACGCCGCCATTCCCGCAGGACCTCCAATGTGCCGGGTGTATGAGTCCACCACGATGTGCCGCTGCAAAGCGTCGGGGCGCCGGGCGGCACGGCGTACCGGCTGCCGTCGTTCACGAGGTACACCCCCACATCCGCCCGTCCCTCGCGGTACCAGTCGTTCAGAAGGGTCGGCTTTGCCTCCAACCGGGCATCGGCGTCGAGGAACAGCACCGGCGCGCCGCCGTTCTGACAGAGGCATTGCTCGATCACGCCCGGCGTCAGGCACTGGGCCGCCAGCCAACTGCCCGGATGCGGCCGCTCGTAGACGATACACTCGAGGCCCCGGGCCTCGACGCTCCTCTTGAGCGCCTCGGCCTCGGCCTGGTACGGCGTGCC
>DATKUU010000227.1:0-14380 GCA_035530455.1 Phycisphaerae bacterium
CGCCCTTTACGGCGAGGACTTCGTCCGCTACCGCGACGCGGAACGTCTGCGCCGCGTCGAGGACAACCCCGCCGCCGCACGCGAGGTTTACCTCGAGATCATCCAGAAGTGGCCGGAGGGCATCTATGCCGAGGCGTCGCGCCTCTACGCCGCCCAGTGCCTGGTGGCAATGGGCAAGATCGCCGAAGCGAAGCGGGAACTGGCGGCCTTCCGTGCCTCCGACCCGTACGGCCTGTATCGCGGCGAGGCAGCGCTGGAGATGGGCCGCATCGCCCTGGAATATGATCTAGCGCCCCAGGCAGCCAAGGGGTGTTTCCTGCTGCTTCAGACGTGGCTCTGGGAAGTTCAGGACAAGACGCCGCTCAATATCGAGCGGTTGGCCGTGCGCGAGGCGGCCGAGCAGGTGACCGCGCCGCCGGCCCAGGAGAAGTACACCGACTTCTGGGGGAACGTCAAGAAAAGCGCCGTCCAGCCGGGCCAACTCGTCAACCGCAAGACCTGCCCGTGGTACCTCGACGACCTCAAGGAACAGATGGCGATGTATTTGGGGTTCCTGGCGTTCGTCGAGGGGAAGAAGGACGAGGCCCTGGCATGGTACGCGAAGATCCTCGAATGCGACCCGGCCACGCGGCGGATGGACACGGAGGGGGATGCCAACGATTACACCCGCCTGAGGTTTGGTGCTGAGCACGGGTACTTGGTGGCGTTTCCCGAAGAATTGGCGGTTTACAAGGATCCTCGCCAGAAACTGGCTGTTCTGCTGACCGATTTCCACTACGTCTGCCAGCGGTTCGATCAGGCTGCGGGAATAGCCCAGCGGATGCTGAAGGGCGAGTTCGGCATGCTGACCGGCGCCGCCCGCGAGTACCCGCAACTGGCCTACGCCAAGTGCATCTACTGGACCCGGGGGCGCGTCGACGCCTTCCCGGAATATCTGAAGGTGGTGGCCATGGGCGGAGGTCGGTTTCAGACGTTTACCCAGTGCCGGGCGGCGTTCACTGCCGGCAACGTGGCGGTGCAGACGAGGGACCCGAAGACCCGTGAGGCCGGCTTGGCGTTGCTCGGCCGGGTGGCGGCCTGCGGGATGCGTAACCAGTGGGTTTGTGAGGCCCACATCCGCTACGCGACGACCCTGATCAGAATGGGGAAGCGAAGCGAGGGGCTCAAGATACTGGAGACGTTTCCCACATGGTCGAAAGACTATAAGCACGAGGCGGATTACTGGTTCAAGTGGTACGGCGAGGGCAGGGACAAGGGCCGACATGGAGGTGGGATATGATTCGGCGAATGGCACTCTGGGCTTTCCTGGCGCTGGGCTTTTGCGCTCTCCTGGGGCTGCTTGCGGTTCCATTGTCCAGAGCGGCGGACAAGGCAAGCGACCCCGAACTACAGGACGTTAAGGACAAGACGGTTAAGAAGGGCGACAAAGGTGTCGATCCGGAGAAGCCGAAAATCGACTGGGAAAACGACGATCAACTTGAGAAGAAGAATTGGGAGAATCGCGAGGACCTCACAACCAAGTGGAAGATCACCTCGATGACGCTGAAGCCCCCGTGCAATGCCAAGGGGGAAGAAACCTTCAAGACGTTCCCGGATGGACCCGGGGAGTATGTGGAGGTTGTCGTCGGAGATGGTCAAGAGTGGGCGGTCATCCCCAAGGAGCCCCCGGAGAAGAATATCCAGTTCTGGGGCACGGTGGCGAAGAATTCGGCGGACCTCTGGCCCCTGAAGTCCGAGGGGAACCTGAAGCCCCCGCCCGGCGGCGAAGGCGGCGACGGTACGAAAGATTATCATTGGTCGGCGAAGATCAGCAATGAAGAAGTCATCTTCGACCCCAACCCCGTGAAGACGGGGTATGCCTTGAAGGACGACGGCACCCCGGACCCCAAGAAGATCAAGCAGCCCGTGACCGCCACCTTCAGCCCAAAGTCTCTAGCGGCGGACGCCAAGATCGTGGTGGACGACCCCCATAGCCGCATCGAGCCGATCGCCGAAGAGGATTTGACCCGCGACGCCGGCACAGGCACAATCAAGTTTGACGTATATGGCAAGGGCCCGAACTTTACGCCCCCTGACGTGCCCAATGGCGACGTAACAATCAAAGCGACCAAGGCCGATGACACTCCGCTGAAAAGCGAGGCGAAGGTGATTGTCGTGATTCCAAGCACTCAGGTCCACGAAAAGGTCGCCATCGTGCTTGTTAACACGGCAGTCAATCTGCCCAATGACAAATTCGAACTGTCCACTCGCGGGTTTGTATTTATCGACATATTTGTAAAGAATCAATTCGGCAATCCGCTTGACGCTGTATACAATGGCAACGGAGTTGTGGTCGAGGAATTTGTTAATCGCCAAGGAGATGAATTCCAATGGCCTGACAAAGGGCCAATTGAAGACCCCGATCCGGCTTTAGTGAATGGCCTAAAGCATGATGTCGCGAGTGACCGGTGCAAGACGGAGTCTCCGGGACAATTGTCCCCGGAGCAAATCTTAGCGTGGGAGAATTTTGAGTTCCTCTTGGGTGGCAAGGATAACTGCTTTGCTCTCAATGGCCAGCAACTGGAAGCGTCCGCTGGTCAGAAGATCTGGGTGCAGGGGCATGAACTTAGTAACATTGTGACACGTACGATAACCGAAAAGCCGGTGAACCGCGAGGACGTGCCGTTCGATGTTGAAGACGATTAACAAGATAACTGAAAGGGGCAAACAATGCAGTACATGGCAAGAGTGACACAAGTGTTGACAGTCCTTATTCTATCGCTGCTGATTCTACAGACGGAATGGGTCGTCGGCGAAAGCAGCGATGCGGGGAACAAGGCCGTGGCCGAGGCGGGACAAGCGACATCCGTTAAGGCTGCGACACTGTCGGAGATTGTGGTTCCATTAACGGATTTGAAAGAAGAACTTCTGGCACAAGTATTGGATACGGTTAGGGAAAAGACAGGGGTCGGCATTGTACTTATCGATGTCGAGAAGGAAGGCAAGCGGTTACTGTTCGACGGCCAACGCATCAGCATGAAACTTGAAAAGCCCGTTTCTTTTGCGGAATTCCTACAGCTCTTGGCGAAGAAGTGTGAGGGCCTACGTTGGAAAATCCTGGGTGGTGCTGTGGTCGTTTTCCCGGTCGGCCTGAACGACATTTCCGACAATCCGTTGTCGTTCAAGATACCGAAAATCGAGTTTACAGGAACATTGTCAGACCTCCTGAGAAAGATAAACGGGGAGGTTCCAACGCTCTATCTGGCCACCAGGAGTGGCAATCCGTCTGCTTTCGACAAGCAAATTATCATTAAGACGCAAGACGTTACATCCGTGGATGAGATTTTGGCCAAGTTGTCTGCAGAGATGGGTTTCCGCTGGAAGGTCGTCATCAAAGAGAAAGTGGAGGAGCAAACGATGACTATCGAGACAAAGGGAAAGCCGGAGACAAAAAGGACGTTGAGTCAAAAACTCAAGAAACGGACAGATATAAGAGTGGCGCTGTCAGCCAAAGATCGCAAGGCCGTGATGGTTCGGGAGGAATGACTGCAAGCGGGTCCATCCACTTCACGGCGACGGCCAACCCGGACGCGCCGACCGAAATCAAGGGAAAAAGGGGACAGGAAAATCTGGGGACGCTTCCCCTATTTCGTTTGGAAAAAGGGGGAAAAAGGGGACATGCTACTTTTTCAGAGGCATTTCCGGGGACAGGCATTTCCGCCGAACGGCTTTCGCCCCATTTTTCCGGTTTCCGCGTTGGGAGGGTTCCCCGTTCCGGGTTCCGACTTCCGCGTTGCTTTTTCCAATCCTCCCTCTGCGGTCTCAGCGATCTCTGCGTTGAAGCCACCCCCTAGCAAACGGCGTGCCAATCGCGCCGAAATTCCGTTCACTGTGCCATCACCCCGGCCCGGCCCGTAAAAACCGGCGGAAAAGAGGGATTCCGCGGGGCAAAAACGGGGCCGGGCGGGGCAGTGGAGGGCATGTACGGGGCACGGCGGGGCACGGCGCCACTGTGCCACGTGGAACGCTGCGCCTCCCCCCGACCGCGCCGCGGTGTTCCAGGTTCACCAGAATCCGGACCGCGTCCTCCACAATCCGGTGCTCGGGCTGGGCATCCAGGCGCGCAATGAACCCGATCCCGCACCCGTCGCGCTCCGCCGACGGATCGTAGAGCCCTTGCGCCAACGGCGGCCCGTCAGCGCGCGGTCGCATTTCCTTCCGCGACTGCTTCATTCGTCCATACCCCCTGCTGCGTACCAAACGGCACAGCCTCAAACCATTCTACACCTCGTCGCGCTCTCGACCAGTCCCTCTCCGCCCACCGCCTATGTCAACCCCTGATGCCGGCCGCGGGGGCGGTCGCCTAGGCGACCGCCCCGTTGGCCACGCATTAGGGGGTACGACCCCTGTCGTGCCCCAAAGCCCCACCCTGAGCCCCGCCGAAGGGAGCGCAGTTTACCCGCCGTGGCGGGCGAAAGGTGGGGACCCTCCACACCCGCCTCAACTGTCGTAGTACAGGTGGAACTCGTACGGGTGCGGCCGGAGCGCCAGTTCCGTCAGTTCCTTCTCGCGCTTCCACTTGATCCACGTCTCAATCACGTCGGTCGTGAACACGCCGCCTTTCGTCAGGAACGCGTGGTCCGCCTCCAGCGCATCCAGGGCCTCGCCCAGCGAGCCGGGCGTCTTGTGGTAGTCGGCCAGTTCCTCGGGCGTCATCTCATAGATGTCGCGGTCGAGCGGCTCGCCCGGAGCGATCCGGTTCTGGATGCCGTCCAGCGCCGCCATCAGCATCGCCGACCACGCAATGTACCCGTTGCAGGTCGGGTCCGGGCACCGGAACTCCAGCCGCTTCGCCTTCGGACTGGCCGAGTACATCGGAATCCGCACCGACGCCGACCGGTTCCGTGCCGACAGGCACAGGTTGACCGGCGCCTCGAAGCCCGGCACGAGGCGGCGGTAGGAATTCGTCGTCGGCGCCGCGAAGGCGAGGATCGCCGGGGCGTGCTTCAGGATGCCCCCGGCCGACCACAGGCCCACGTCCGACAGGCCCGCGTACCCGTCGCCGGCGAAGAGCGGTTTGCCGCCCTTCCACAGCGAGAAGTGCGTGTGCATCCCGGAGCCGTTGTCCTCGAATATGGGCTTCGGCATGAACGTCACCGTTTTCCCATTGCGCCGGGCGACATTCTTCACAAGGTACTTGTACCACATGAACTGGTCGCCCATTTTGACGAGCGGCTGGTATTGCATGTCGATTTCGCTTTGTCCCGCCGTCGCCACTTCGTGGTGGTGCGCTTCGACCACGATGCCCACCTTGCGCATCTCGTACACCATCTCGCCGCGCAGGTCGTGGTAGGTGTCCGTCGGGCTGACGGGGAAGTAGCCGCCCTTGAAACTCGGCTTGTAGCCGAGGTTCGGCTCCTCAAAGCGCGCCGTGTTCCACGCCCCCTCGACCGACTCAATCTCGTACATGGCCATGTGCTGGTTTTGATGATACCGGACCTCGTCGAAGATGAAGAACTCCGGCTCCGGCCCGATGTGGCACGTGTCGCCGATGCCCGTCCCCTTCAGGTACGCTTCGGCCTTGCGCGCCACGTGACGAGGGTCGCGCGAGTAGTCCTCATGCGTCAACGGGTCCACCACGTTCGCAATGACGCTGACCGTCGGCTTGGCGAAGAACGGGTCCAGGCACGCCGTCGCGGAGTCGGGCACGGCCAGCATGTCGGAGACGTGGATCCCCTTCCAGCCCCGGATGCTCGACCCGTCGAACCCCACACCCTCCTTGAACGTGCTCTCGTCCCACGTCTCAGTCGGGAACGAACAGTGCTGCCACGTTCCCAAGAGGTCCGTGAACTTCAGGTCCACCATTTCCGCCCCGTGTTTCTTGGCGAACTCGAAGAATTCCTTCGGCGTCATCGTCTGCTCCTCGGGGCGAAGGCTCGTAAGATCTCATGCGCCGCCGCAGCCCGCCCTTCGGCACGGGGCGATCTCCATCACGGCACCATTACCGCAATATCCATGCCAAAACGCGCGGATTTCCATAAGTACCTCTTGAAACCAATCTTGCGCGAAATTCCCGCCAGATGAGGACTTTCGCAAATCCCACACAAATGTAGGACCATGGAGCCACATCTCACCATTTCGTAGGTTTAGGGCGTTTCCTCGTCTGCCGGACCCACTGCGCCTCGCCGTCATACGCCGAACGGCCGGCGGAAGGCTTCGGGCGAGCCTTCCGCCGCGGGGTAGCCCCCGATAGAATAGCGGAGCATGGGCGCCGAGAAGATCCTCGTGGCGATGTCCGGCGGTGTGGATTCCTCCGTCGCTGCCGCCATCCTCAAGGACGAAGGCTACGCGCCGATCGGCGTCTTCATGCGCTCGGGCGTGACGCTAGAGGAGAATCTTCCCGGAAGCCCGCCGCGGTGCTGCTCGGTCGAGGACGCGGCGGACGCGCGACGGGTGGCGGGACAACTGGGCATCCCGTTCTACGTCCTCAACTTCGCACCGGATTTCGAGCGACTGATTGACCGCTTTTGCGAGGAATACGGTCGAGGCCGGACGCCGAACCCGTGCATCCTGTGCAACCGGGACCTGAAGTTCGGTCGCCTGTTCGCCTATGCCGACGCCCTCGGCGCCAAACATGTCGCCACCGGCCACTATGCACGCGTCGAGCGGGAGGCGGGGCGCTGGCGCTTGAAGCGCGGCCTGGACCGCGCGAAGGACCAGTCGTACGTCCTGTTTCCCATCCCGCCGGAGCGCCTGGAGCGCATCCGCCTGCCGCTGGGCGAAAAGACCAAGGACCAGACGCGCGCCCTGGCCCGCCGGTTCGCCCTCGCCGTCCGCGACAAGCCGGAGAGTCAGGACATCTGCTTCGTCACGGGCACCATCGAGGACCTCGTGCGCGAGCGCCGGCCGGAACTCGTGCGCCCCGGGTCCATCGTGGATCTGGAGGGGCGCGAACTGGGGCGGCACCGGGGGATCGTGAACTTCACCATCGGGCAGCGGCGAGGGCTGGGCGTCGCTGCGGGCGAACCGCGCTACGTTGTGGCCATCCATCCTGAGGCGGCGGAGGTCGTCGTCGGCCCGGCCGAGGCCCTGCGCTCCGGGGGCCTGGAGGCGACAGACATGGTCTGGCACGAGCCGCTGCCGCAAGAACCCGTCCGCGCCGACGTTCAGATCCGCTATCGTCACGCGGCGGCGCCGGCATGGATCGAGCGACTCGGGGGCGACCGGGCGCGCGTCCGCTTCGACGAGCCGCAGCCGGCCGTCACGCCCGGCCAGGCGGCCGTCTTTTACCGCGACGACCGCGTCCTCGGCGGCGGATGGATCGAACGAGCCATGAGCGAGGGATGAACGACTTCTCGCCCCACAACATCACCTTCATCCACACGGGGGCCATCGGCGACCTGGTCCAGGCGGCCCCGCTCCTGCGCGCCATCCGGGCACAGTGGCCGGATGCGCACGTGACCTTCATCGGCCGGCCCGAGCGCGGAGCGCTGCTTCAAATGGCGGCTCTGGTGGACGCGGTCCTGGACGCCGAGACGTGCGGCCTGTGGCGGCTGACGGGGGACGGCGGCGGACCCCTGCCCCGCGCGCTCGCGGAGGCGGACCTCGTACTCGACCTACTCGGTCTGGAAGGCGCGGCGGCGCTGCGAGCGCGAGTCGTGCGGCTGAAACCGCTGCCGTCCGATGAATGGAAGTCGAGCGCAGCGGAGTGGCTCCTCGCCCAGGCGCGCGAGGTCATCGCCCTGCCAGCCATCCCGCCTGAGCCCGTGCTTCCCGTTTCACAGGCAGCGCTGGAGTCGGCCCGCGCGGCGCTGGCGGAAAAGGGAATCGGCGGCCCCTTCGCGGCCATCCATCCAGGGAGCGGTTCGGCGCGGAAGAACTGGCCGATGGAGCGATTCGAGTTGCTCGCGCAGCGAATTCGAGAACAAGCCGGTCGGCAGGTCGTGTGGTTGCTCGGCCCGGCGGAGATGGAGCGTCCGGGCGCCCCCGCCGCCGATGCGAACGACGCCGTACTGGCGGACGCGCCCCTCGAAACGGTGGCGGGGGTCCTCGCACGAGCCGATGTTTACATCGGCAATGATTCCGGCGTGACCCAGGTGGCGGCGGCGGTGCGCGGTCCGGGCGGGCGCGCAACGCCGACCGTCGCCCTCTTCGGCCCGACCGACGCGCGCGTCTGGGGTCCGCGCGGGTCCCATGTCCGCCTCCTTCGGCCTGTCCGCCGAAGCCCGAAGGGCGAAGGCGGATCGCCGGACGGGACGATGGACACCATCGGCCTGGAGGGCGTGTGGTCAGCGGTGCGCGAAGCGCTTGGCGAAGCAGCGTCCAGCGGAAAAGCCAAGCCTAGGGATTAGCATCCCTAGGCTTGGAACACATCTCGTATTCGGCCTGGCGCGCTACTGCGGCACGCCGGGCGGCGGGGCTTCGGGCGACTCCGGCGGCGCGGGCGCCGGCTCCGGCGGTTCCTCGCTCAGCACCTCCGGCGGCACGGGCACCGGTTCCGGCAGCTCCTCGGGCAACGCTTCCGACGGCACGTTCTCCGGCGCCCCGGGTCCGGGCGGAGGAGAAACTACCTCCCCCTCCTCCTCCTCAAAGAACTCCTCGTCGGGCTCCCACGGTTCCTCGTGCATCATTCCCCCCGACGGATGCATCGACCCAGCGACAGCGCGAAGACCCCCGTGGATGCCATAGAACATCGCGCGCGATACCGCCTGGCGGATGACCGGCACCGCGCGCTCGATCTCGGACGCGGGAACGTGCATCGAAAGGTCCAGTGTGCTACCCTCAATCGTAAGGGCCGCAGTCGTCAAGTCGCCCGGCGCGGGGAACTCGAGCGCCGGCAGAGGCACATCGGCCAACGCCTCAGTGAACTCGGGTGAAAGGAAAATGTGCAACATGATTTCAACCTGTCGGCCATACATATAGGCGTAGGCGGGGCCGGAGACGACCACCGCGAGACGGGCTTTTCCGGGCAGACGCTGGATCGCCTCAGCCACGGCCGGCTGTTTCGCCAGATCGCCGACTTCGCCGCGCGCATTGCGGATCGCGCGGGCCATGACGTCGGGGCCGCCCAAGGCGACAAGGGCCCGGTTCTCGACAATGGCGACGCGGAAGGTCAGCCCCTCGGGACCGTAGAGGGTTTTCATCATGTCGTCCATTCGCTGCATCTGCTCGGCAACGGGGGGCGGGGCGTTTTCGGGAACGGCAAAGCCGATATGGAAGCGCAATTGGTCTATGCTCACGCCTTCGATCGTTTCCGCGTTCTTGACCTGCTCGAAGTCAATATCCGGCTTCGGCCCGCCATGCCCCGCCGGCATGCTTTCGAGAACGGCACCGACCAGATCGGAGGCAACCGCCATAGCCTTGTCAACGAGGACCTGGAAGGCGGCGCTGTCCTTCAGGGCGTGGACCTCGGTCGTCCAGATAAGACCCTCGCCGGGCCCGGGAACCTCCACCAGCGAGGCGTGCCGGCCCGCCAAGGCCGTCTGGTAGTCATCCGCCAGATTCCACATTTCCCGGAGCGATTTGCCGAACGCCGCGAACGGCGGTCCGGGAGGCATCTGGAAACCCTCGGGCAGGTCGGTCGGGGCGGGGCCTCCCATCTTGTCCAACTGCTTGAGCGCCGCGTCGACAGGCACTTGAAGGAACGCCTTCACCCGCGGCGTCATCTGGTCCCAGTTGACGTTCGCCCACGAGGCCACCAGCAAGCGGTCGCTCTCGGGCAACATCCCTTCGTAGGTAGCGATGGGTTCGAGGGTGCGGGCGATGTCGAGCAGCGCCGCGTCGTCCTTGAAGGCAAAGCGCAGGTGAGAAGTCATCGCGTCGCCGCTGATGTCACAGGCCAGTTCGACCGTTTGGAGTTGGTCAACCAGATCTTCGAGCCAATCGAGCAGGGCCGCCTTGTCGGCACTTTCGGGATCTTCCTGGCCCTGTTGGATCTGCGATCTTTGCATCGCGATAACGCCCTTGGCCATGGCCGCCGTGAACTTCATGTCCACACGGACCCATACGAGGGACTGACCGACGCGAGCGGCCGTGGCCTCATCCACTTTTAGGTGCGCCTGGGCGGCGCAGAATGCCTGTACGAAAGCCGAATCGCCGGAGAAGACGATCCAGCCTTTTTCGAGGGCACAGTAAAAGGGGGCCTTAGGCAGCGCGGGCAAGACGAGTTTCGTGACGCCCTCACCCACGTCTTCGCCTTCCAAGACGGCGCCGGGTCTGGCGCGCATCACGAAGACGAACGCCGGGCCACGCTCGCTCATGAAAACGGTCCAGCCAACCGGTCCTTCCATATCGAAAACGCCGGGCGGCAGGAAACCGATGGGCACAGCCGCGAGGGCACTCAGTTCGGGGCCGGCGAAGGCGTTCATCTGCTCGACCATCGCCTTGGGACTTCGGAACGTACCGAGGGCGATCGCATCGGCCGGCGCCAAGCCGACCACCTCCACCAGCGCCTTCTGGACGGCCTCCGGCACCTGCGGAGTCGGCGGCACCTCGACCACCGGCGCGGGCGCTTCAGGCGGCGGAGGCGGCGGGGCCTCCTCCGAGGCGCATCCGGCCGACAGCATCCACCACGCAGACAGCAGCACCACCGCCAGGCAACCCAAACGTATCCGGGACATGGTTGTCCCCCTTTCTCTTTGCAAGAGGCGTTTACGAAACTCTTCGGCACTTATGTCATCGGCCACGAGGCCGGTTGTTGTCACTCGGCAGCCGGGGGCCCTTCCTGCATACGGCCCTGCTGCTCCTGGGCCCACTGCATCCGCTGCTGCATAATCCACATCATGCGGGCGCTGAAGGCCCGGCCGATATCGCGCGCTGCCCGGACCTCGGAGGCGGGCACGTCGGCCCGGATGCGGACCGTCTGCCCTTCCACATACACACCGAGGGCCGTCAAGTCCCCCAGCCCCGGCGCCTTGGGCATCGGCGGGGCCTCCAGCACCGCCCGCCCGCGGACCGGCTCGGGAAGACTCTCGACCATCATCCGCTCGGTCATCCGCACCATAAGATGAACGTAGGACGGAACGGAGAGGAGCATCTGGCCGACGGCGTCGGCGGGGATGCGCTGGACGGCGGCGGCGACAGCGGCATTGTCCGTGAACGCGCCGCCCTCACCGCGGGCCGCTCGGATACCACGGGCCATCGTCTCGACGTCGCCGAGCGTGATGACCGCCCGGTTATTGACGACACAGGCGCGCATGACCATTCCCTCGGGGCCGTACATCACGTCCATCATGTGCTTCATCTGCGCGGCCGCCTCGGGCGGAGCGCCTTCGGGCAGTTGCACGTCCACCGTGAAGCGCATGCGGTCTACCTTCACGCCCTCAATCTCCTCGGCCGCGGGTTCATAGGTCATGTCCATCGTCATACCCGGCATGCCGGGCATCGCGCCCATCTGCCCGGTCAGGCCCCCCATCATGTCTTTGGCAATGGGCATCCACTTGTCCATAAGGTCGCGGTACTGCTGCTCGTCCGTGACCTCGAAAGTCTCGACCAGGCGGTACATGCCCTGGCCCGGCGGCGCCGCATCCATCGCGAACGCGAACGAATGCCCCAGGACCGCGCCCCACTCATCGTACGACGCCCAGAGGTCCTCCACGGTCTTTCGGAACTCTTCGTCGCCGTCCGCGGTCAGGGCATCCACAAACGGCTTGAAGAGGATCTTCATGGAGGGCGCAGCCTTGGCGAAGTCGCAACGGCCCCAGCCGGCCAGGAGGAACGTTTCCGCGGGCGGCAGCGCGCCGGAGTAACCGGTCGTCGCCTCGGCCGCCGAAAGCATCTCCACCACAGGGCTCCCCTCGACGACCTCGGCTTCCAGGGTGGCGACCGCACCATCGGCGCCGAGATCGGCCATCAGGTCAATCGCGGTAAAGTGGTCCAGGAGCGAGACGTACCAATCTATCATCCGCTGGACGGCCGGAGGCATGGCCGGGGCTCCGCCCTGACCGGCCTGGGTCTGAACCTTCTCCATTAGGCCCGCGAGAAGCGCCTTGACGGCCTTCGGGTTAACGTGGACCCAGGCGACATGATCGGTCAGTCGCGAGCCCGCGGCCGTGCCGACAGCCATGCGTTCGGCGGCGGACTGGAACGCCGTCAGCGCCCCCAAACCGTTGGCGACAACGCCCCAGCGGTCCAGTGTGAGAACGAAGAGCGGCGGGGGATCGGGCATCTTAAAACCTTCCGGAGCGCCAGGCGGGGTCGGCGGGGTCGGCCTGCGGACGGCCACGACGTCGGCCGGCAAATTCTCGATGCCGGGAACCCGAGCCTCCTCCAACTTGGCGGGGTCCTTGCCTTGGAGGATGGTGACAATCTGCGGCCCGTCGTCGGTCATCAGGACGACGAAGAGCGCGGGCCCGGTGGTCTCGAACGCACCGGGCAGGAGGTTCTGCACCATCACGTCACCGAGGCCCGGTTGTCCCGGCGCGCCGGGATCGGCAAGCAAAGCCTTCAGGCCCGCGTCCAGTTCCGCGATGCTGCGCACCGCAACCACCGCGATCGCATCGGCGGGGACGGAGACGGACCACGCTTCGGCCGGTGCCGCGTGAGCGACTCCCGCGGCCACCAAAGCCATCGCCACAGTCCCAAGAACGATCCGTCGCGTCTGCATCGTATGCTCCTTTTCGTGCGGGCGCGGCCCGCGAGCCCCCTATTCCACGACAACGGCGGTCCCATAGGCCAGGATTTCGGCGGCGCCGCCCATGATCTGGCTAGTGGCGAAGCGGACGCTGACGACGGCGTTGGCGCCGAGTTCCTGGGCGTGGGCGACCAGGCGGTCGAGAGACTGTTCGCGCGACTCGGCCATCAGTTTCGTGTGCTCCTCGATCTCGCCGCCGATGATGTTGCGGAGGAGGGCCTTAATGTCCTTGCCGATGTGCCGGGCACGGACCGTGTTGCCGCGAACGATCCCCAGCGTCTGCCGGATGGTCTTGCCGGCGATCGAGTCGGTGGTCGCCAGGATCATCGCTTGACCTCCCTGGAGTAGCGGTCCGTCTTCGAGACGGTCAGGCGTTCGCGCGCGAGCGACACGAAAAGGATCACCAGGCCGAACACCAGTCCAACGACTCCGGCCCGGACGATCCACGAAATCGCCGGGTCGCGGACCACCTCTTCGACCAGTTTGAACCCGCCATAGCATAGCAGAACGATGGCGCCAAAGGAAAACAGAATCCAGCCGAGGCCCCGCTCGAGGCGGTTGTACACGCTGCACCAATAGCGATGGAGGGCGGCATCCGAGGGTTCTTCAAAGGTCATCATATCGAGTTCCTCCTTCAGGGCGGCGATGTCGGCCAGTTCCCGGCGGCAAGAGCCGCACGTTGCCAGGTGCTCCTGGAACCGCGCCCGCTCCTCGGCCTCCAACTCGCCGTCCACATAGGCGCTGATCCGCTCACGAAAACGCTCGCAGGTCATCACTCCTCTCCTGCCAGAAGGGTCCGAAGGGCCTGCCGGGCCACATGCAGACGCGACATCACCGTACCGATTGGAATCTCGATGGTCTGGGCCATCTCTTTGTAGGAAAGCCCTTGGAAGTGGGCCAGAACGATGATCTCCCGCTGCGGCGCAGGGAGCGAAAGGATCGCCCGCCAAACGCGTCGGTCCCATTCCGTACGCTCCATCAGCAGCGCCGGGTCTTTCCCGTCACCGTCCGACGGAGGGTCGCCGACCAGCGCAACCGTCCGGCGCCGCGCGCGCCGGCGCAGGCGGCTGATGCACTCGTTCCGCAGAATCCGGGCGTACCAGGAATAGAAGTGCGTGGCGGGGTCGAAGCGACGGATGTGCCGCCAGGCGCGGACAAACGCCTCCTGCGAGGCGTCCAGCGCCTCCTCCCGGCAGCCGAGCATCAGGTAGGCCGCACCGGTGGCGCGGCCGGCGTATTGGCGCACAATGCCTCCGAAGGCGTCCTTGTCGCCCGCCTGGCACCGCCGAATCAATGCCGCCTCGGTCTCATCCACTCTTCCCGCCCCGCACACGCCGCTCGTCTTTTAAAACGCCGACCGACCCCGGATTATTCACAACGCCGTCCCGCCATCCTATCAGACGGCTGGGAGGACACTACCCCTTTCCCGCCGCTCCGCCTTTCGCTTGACACCTTTTGCGCGGGGGGCCTATACTGGCGGCACGCAGACGCGAGGACGCGATGAAACTGGGCATCCTTGCCGACACGCACGACAATCTCGAAACCCTTTCGGCCGCGCTGCGGGCCTTTCGGCGCGCAGGAGCCGAGGCGATCCTGCACGCCGGCGACTACGTCGCCCCGTTCGCCCTCCAACGCCTTCTGGAGGCGGACCTGAGGGTCTATGGCGTGTTCGGCAATTGCGACGGAGAACGGGCCGGCCTCACGAAACTCCTGCCCGACATCGCCCCGGGGCCGCGGCATCTGGAACTCGGAGGACGCAAAATCTGCCTC
>DATKUU010000228.1:0-3713 GCA_035530455.1 Phycisphaerae bacterium
GAAGGTGATCTTCTACGGCGTCCGGGCCGATAACCCGTTCTGCGCAATCCTGGACTACGACTTGCAGTACTTCGACAGCGGCACCTGGAAGACCATCGAGGAAGTCCGGACGCCCTGCCCCCCCAGCGACGTGGTCCAGACGTACCTGTGCAATACCATCATGTGGTATCTCGATAACAACTTCTTCGTTCACCAGTTCAAGACACCGGTCAAGACAAACAAGTTGCGGATGGTGGTGCGGCGGATCACCCTGGGGTGCATCACGGACATGATCGTCTCGGCAAACATTAACGCCGGCAAGCCCGCCAACCAGTGGTGGCATGCGAGCGGCGGGGAGCTGGAGTTCCGCGAGATCGAGATTTACGGGCCGGCGGCCTCGGCCAAGTGAGGCCCTGCAAGACGTGGCGGTGACCGGCCCTCGACCTGGCCCGCCGGCGCACCAAGGCTCAGGGTGCGGAGCGTCACGTAAAACTCAAGGCCGTCCCGAGAACTCGGGACGGCCTTGTTGCTTGCGCCGGACGCACCACCCGCAGCGGCCTGTATAGGGCAACCCTGACGGCCATGTTAACACCACCGCCTCTCGGGCAAAAAAGCCTTGCCAGCCCTTCCCCCTCCGGCTATAATCCCATCGCTGGTTGGGTCCTACGAAGAGGAGCGGTCCAGATGGCACACAAGAAAGGCCAGGGGTCCTCGCGGAACGGGCGCGATTCCAACCCCCAGTACCGCGGCGTGAAAATGTTCGGCGGCCAGGCCGTCAAGGTCGGCTGCATCATCGTCCGCCAGTGCGGGACGGTTTTCCGCCCCGGCCTGAACGTCGGCCGAGGAAAGGACGACACCCTCTTCGCCCTCAGCCCCGGAACCGTCCGTTTCCAGGGACGCAAGGTCCACGTCGTCCAGAACTGACGCGCCGAATCCCAGCGGTCCGGGCAGAAAAACCCGGGCCGCTTCTTTTTGCGCCGCCGCGCCCGCCGTTGCCATTGAGCCCAAAGGGCTGCGGCCGCCTCTTGTCGCATCGCGCGCCCCGTGATACCCTCTTGGCATGTTCATCGACGAGGCTGAAATCTACGTCAAGGCCGGCGACGGCGGCTCGGGGTGCGTCTCCTTCCGCCGGGAGGCCGGCATCCCCCGCGGCGGCCCGAACGGCGGGACCGGCGGCGACGGCGGCAGCGTCGTCCTCCACGCACGCGAGGGACTCGACACCCTCCTCGATTTCCGCGGACGCCACGACTGGCGGGCTCCCAACGGCGAGGCCGGACGCGGCAAGGACCAGACCGGCGCCACCGGCGAAGACCTCATCATCCCCGTCCCGCCCGGCACGCTCATCTACGACCAGCGCCGGGGGATCCTGATTAAGGACCTGGCGCGCCCCGGCATGACGGTGACCATCGCGCGCGGCGGGCGCGGCGGACGAGGCAACACCTCCTTCGCCTCGCCCACCAACCAGACGCCGCGAGAGTTCGAGCCCGGCGAGCCCGGCGAAGAGAGGGACCTCCGGCTGGAACTGAAACTCATCGCCGACGTCGGCCTCGTGGGCCTGCCGAACGCCGGCAAGTCGACGCTCCTATCGCGCCTCTCGGCCGCAAGACCCAAGATCGCCGCCTACCCGTTCACGACGCTTTATCCGCACCTGGGCATCGTCGAGGCGGGGCTGGAGCGCCGGTTTGTCATGGCCGACCTGCCGGGACTCATCGAAGGGGCGCACAAAGGCGTCGGCCTGGGCGACGAATTTCTGCGCCACATCGAGCGGACGCGCGTCCTCGTGCACCTGGTCGAGGTCGAGCCGCACGCCGACCAGGCCCCCGCCGAGGCCTACCGGGCGATCCGGCGCGAACTCGAAGCCTACAGCCGGACCCTCGCCGAAAAACCGGAACTCCTCGTCCTGACCAAGGCGGACCTCTTGCCGCGAACGCCCGACGGCAACGTGGATGACTCGCTGGTGCGCCGCTTCGCCCGGGAAACCGGCCGCGACGTCCTCCTCATCTCCGCCGTCACAGGCGAGGGACTCAAGAAACTCGTCGCGGCAATCCTCGACCTCCTGGACCGCGCCCGCGAACCCACGCTTGCGGAGGGCGCTTCATGAGCCGCCTCATAGCCGTCAAGATCGGCAACACGACCGCCTCCGCCGCGCTCGCCTCCGACGGTGCTCTGGGCGACGTGCTTCGCGTTCCCGTCGGACGCCTGGAGAACCTCAAGGAAATCCTCACCTGCGCAGCATCCAGCGGCGGGGCGCGCCTGGCCGAAGAGGGCGCTGCGGTCATCGTCGCGTCGGTCAACCCGCGGGCGCTCGCGCATTTGCGCGGCATCGCCGTGGATGCCACCGGCGCCGAGCCCGAAGTGGCCGGTGAGGATTTCCCCATCCCCATCCGGGCCGACGTCGAGGAACCCGAACGCGTCGGCACGGACCGCCTTCTGGCGGCCTTGGCGGCGCGCGGGCGCCTCGGCTCGCCCTGCGTGGTGGTGGACCTCGGCACGGCCGTCACCGTGGACGCCGTCGCGGCGGACGGCGCGTTCGCCGGCGGCGCGATCTTCCCGGGCCTCGAGATGAGTGCCGACGCCCTCGCCCGCGGGACCGCCCTCTTGCCGAAGATCTCTCTGCCGACCGACGCTCCGCGCATCGGCCGCAGCACCGCCGAGGCCATCTCCGCGGGCCTGCTGCACGGCGCCGCCGGCGCCATTGCCGCGCTCGTCTCCGGCGCCCGCGCGACGGTCGGCAAGAAGGCGCCGGTCCTCCTGACGGGCGGCGATGCGGAGATTCTGGCCCCGCACCTGCCGACCGACATGCGCCAAGTCCAGCCGAACCTCGTCCTCGAAGGCCTCGTCCTCGCTTACCAGGAATGGAAGGGACGATGAACGCCTCCGCAGGCGGAACGTCCCGCCGGGAATGCTGCGCTGGCGTCTTTTCGGTTCTGACGCCGCCGGGTCGCGGCGGCATCGCCGTCGTCCGCTGCTTCGGACCCGCCGTCCCGGAGGCCCTCGCCGCCGCGTTCCGCCCCGCCAGGCATCGCCCCGGCGAAGCCGGCCGCGCGGAAGATTTGCCCGCCGTCGGCCGGCTGGCCTACGGCCACTTCTCGGACGCCGACGGGCAAGTGCTCGACGAAATCATCCTTCACCGCGCCGCGGCGGAGGCGTTCGAGATCAATTGCCACGGCGGCCCGGCGGCGGTCGAGGCCGTCTGCCGGCGATTGGCCGCACTGGGTCTGGAGCGCGTCGGCTCCGACCGGCTGCTCGAACTGGCGGGCGCCAGTCCCATCGAACGCGACGCCCGCCGGCTGCTCCAGTCCGCCCGTACCCCGCTTGCCGCGCGGATCCTCCTCGACCAACTGAACGGCGCGCTGGGTCAGGCGCTCGCGGCCGTCGCGGCCGACCTCCAGGCCGGGCTACGCCCTGGCGGAGCCGGGCGCAAGGACGACGCACGCCGAGGAATCGAGACGCTCCTTTCGCGGTGGCGGACGTGCGGACGGTTCCTCGCTCCCGGCGCGCCGGGACGCATCGCCGTCGCCGGCCGACCCAACACGGGCAAGAGTACCCTCGTCAACCGCTTCGTCGGCACGGAGCGCGTCATCACGAGTGCCGCGCCCGGCACGACGCGCGACACCGTCGAAACCGAGGCGGCCATCGAGGGCGTCCCCCTGCTCCTCGTGGATACGGCAGGCCTCGGTGAGGCCCAGGCGGCGGTCGAGCGCGAGGGCGTCGCGCGGGCTCGGCGCCAGATG
>DATKUU010000229.1:0-29392 GCA_035530455.1 Phycisphaerae bacterium
AGCGCCAGAGGGAATGCCAGTGGCCAGATCGCTGAACATTCTGTTCTCGTGCGTGGGTCGGCGGGTAAGCCTGATAGCGGCGTTCCGTCGCGCAATGAAGGCGCTCGGGGTTCGCGGACACGTTTATGGGGCGGACTGGTCGCCGCTGGCGCCGGCATTTCATGTGACGGACGCGTCGTTCCTCGTGCCGGGTGTCAATTCGCCGAACTACGTGGACGAACTGCTGGCCGTTTGCCGGCGCCAAGAGGTCGGCTTGGTGATCCCGCTGATTGACTGGGAACTCCAGGTGCTGGCGGAGGCGCGGGACCGCTTCGCCGAGGCGGGGGCCCGGATGCTGGTTTCTGCGCCGAAGGTCGTCGAGGTCTGCCGCGACAAGAAAAAAACCTTCGCGTTCCTTCAGGCGGCGGGCCTCGGTTCGCCGCGCGTCTTCTCCTACGAGGAGGCGCAGAAAGGTCCGTTCCCGCTCTTTATGAAGCCGCGGTTCGGGTCGAGCACGCGCCACGTGCGGTTCCTGCGGAACCGGCTGGAGCTGAAGCGCTGCGTCCGGCATCAGAACCGGGCGGTCATCCAGGAGGTGGTGCGCGGCGTGGAATACACGGTGGACGTGTACGCGGGGCTCGACGGCGTGCCGCGCGTCGCCGTCCCGCGCGAGCGGCTCCAGGTCCGCGCCGGCGAGGTGGCCAAGGGACGGACCGTCCGCCACCCGACAATCATCGAGCGGAGCATGGACGTCGTGCGGGCCCTGGGTGGGTGCGTCGGCGTGATTACGGTCCAGTGCTTTCTGACGGCCGAGGGCGAGATCAAGTTTTTCGACATGAACGCCCGCTTCGGCGGCGGTGTGCCGCTCGCCATCCAGGCCGGGGCCGATTTCCCCCGCTGGATCATCCAGGAACACCTCGGCGAGAAGCCCGAGATCGCTCCGGACGGTTGGCAGGACGGCCTGGTGATGCTCCGCTACGATGCCGAGGTCTTCTGCAACTCGGAGGACCTGGCGCCGTCGGCGTGACCACGTGTCGGCGGCCGGCCCGCTCGGGATGCGGGCCCCGTAACAGAGAGTGCCTCTGCCTACAGGGCGGGTGCGGGGAGGGCGAAAGGAGAGTCCGATGTTTCCGCCTGACGCGCCGCCGTGGGTCGAAGTGCTCGAGAAACTCTGGAACCCCGGTGTTTGGGTCTTCCTGGCGTCGCTGCTCGTGAGCCTGCTGGCGACGCCGGTCTTTCGCTGGATCGCCCTGCGCAAAGGGATCTGCGACCAGCCCGACCAGGCTGTCAAGATCCACAGCCGGCCGATTCCCTACCTGGGCGGGTGCGCGATCTGGCTGGCCTGGACCGTGCCCCTGGCTGTGTACCTTTACTGGTGCGAGCCCGGAGATGGCCGCGTCGGCCTCGCCCTGCTGGCGGGCGGCGTCGTGGCATTCCTGACGGGGCTTCTGGACGACCTGACGGAACTTCGGCCGTGGCTGAAAGTGTTCGGACAGGCGTGCGCCGCTGTCCTCCTGCTGGCGGGCGGCGTGTACTGGTTCGCGTACCCGCGGCTCGGGTGGCTGCCGGCGCTGAACTTCCCGCCGGATGCCTGGTTCGTTTGGGTTCTCTGCATCGGCATGCACTTCCTGGTCGTCATTGGGGCTACGAATGCGACGAACCTGTTGGACGGCCTGGACGGCCTGTGCTCGGGCGTCTCGGCCATCGTCTCGGTCGGGTTCTTGCTCTTGGCCACGTCGTTGACGGCCTGGGCAAACCCGGACTGGTTTGAGGGGGCGGTGTATTACGAACACACGCGGTTAATCATGGTGGTGGCGTTCGCCCTGGCGGGGGCGTCCATCGGATTTCTGCCCTATAACTTTAACCCCGCCCGCGTCTTTATGGGCGATGCCGGCAGCGTTTTCATCGGCTACGTCCTGGCCGCCATGATGATCATGTTCTCCACGCGCTTCGGGATGGTGAAGTGGTTCGTGGGGGCGCTCTTTATCTTCGGGCTCCCTATCCTGGATACCGGCCTGGCGCTCGTGAGGCGGATCGTGAACCGCCGGCCCATCATGATGCCCGACCGCAGCCACTTCTATAACCAGTTGGTGGACCGCCTGGGCCTTTCGGTCCTCGGGACGGTCGGCCTGTTGTACACGGTGAGCATCCTCTTCGCCGCCGCCGGGCTGCTCGTTTGCCATCCTGACATTCCCGGCCGATATGCGGTGGCCATTTACGCCGGCGTGGGCCTGGTGTTCCTCGTCGTGGTCTGGCGGCTGGGGTTCCTGCGGATGACGCCCGAGGAGAAGGCCGCCGCCGATCGCTATCTGGCCCACAGACGAGGGGCTCCTCCCGAATAGGGGTTGCTGCGGCCCGTTTTGTCGGCCATAATGTGGATGGAAAGCGGGCCGACGGGCGGCCCGGCGGGGTAAGAGCCATGCGGAGCCGGTTCCTGCTCAGGGCGGCGGTTGCAGTCGGCATCCTGGCTGCGCCCGCATACGCCCAGCAGCTGGGGGGCGTCGGCTCCGGGATCAGCAGTGGCTTCACGAGCGCCCTGCCCAGTCAGCGTCTGGGTCGCAGTCTCGGGCGGGAGCAGTACGCCACCGGTTCACAGTTCTTCCGAGGGGCGTCGACGGCGGGCAGCTATGGTGGTGGTGAATACGGTTATGGCAGTGCGGGGGTGGACCTCCGGTCGCGGGGCTGGCGGCCGCTCTCCTGGTACGAGGGGGAGCCGAGCGTCGGCACCCTGCCGACGCTGGTCGGCCGGGTCCGCACCATTGACTCCCTTCAGATTGCGAAACGGGCGCGGTTCGCCCGGCTGAGGCAGACGACGCTCGCCTTGGCCGAACGCGTCCGCAACCTCGGCGAGTCGGGCCTGGGCCAACTGCGGATCGGCCTGCGGAAGTTGATGTTCCCGTTCCCGCTTCAGGACCGGGCCGAGTTCGGCTACGGGTTCTTCTCCCAGATGGACCTGGTGGGCGGCGGGCCGCTCGACAGGGAACTGTTTCTGGCGCCGTTTACGGACGAAGTGCAGCAGAGCCTGGGCGAGGAGCAGTTCCTCGATGTTGCCGACGCCCTCCTGTTCGGCCGGACGCTCCCCCCCGGCATGAGCCTCGACACCTTCTACGACACCCAACTGGCGGCGATGGGCAATTACCTTTTCAATAACGGGCGCTACGGCCCGTCGGCCGAGGTCTGGGCCGTCCTGGTGGAGCGCGACCCCACGAGCGCCGTTCGCCATCGGGCCCTCGCGCTCTCGCTCCTCGCCGAACGCCGCTTCGCCCCGGCTGCCGAGGAGGTCCGGCAATCGTTCGCCCTGGCGCCGGGATGGCCCGACCGCCTGCGCATCACGGGATCCAACCTCCAGGATGTGTTCCCCAGCACTCAGGACCTCGTCGAGGTCCGCGAGGAACTCCAGGCCCAACTGACGCGCCAGCCGGACGACGCCGACCTGGCCCTCCTGATGGGATTCCTCGACCTGTTCCAGGGCCGGGAGGAGGCGGCCGAGCAGCGCCTGACCCGCCTGGCGGACCGGGACCAAGTCGCCGCCGGCCTGGCGGCGCTCCTCCGCGCCGGGGCCGTGGACGACACCGTGAAACGCCCGATGCTGACGACCCTTCGGCGCGTGGCCGAAGAACTTACCGGCCTGGAGGAACCCGCTCTCAGCGACGCCGACCGCGAGCGCCTCATCGAAGTCCTGGAGGGGGGCGCCAAGACGTACGAGGACCAGGTGAGGCTCGGCGATTTCCGGTTCTTCATGGGCGACTTTACGCTCGCGGCCGAGGAATACCGGGCGGCCGGCAAAGCCAAGCCCGACGACGCCTTCGCCCTCTTCGCCCTCGTCCACGCCTCGTTTGCGTGCGGCGAATACCGCACCGCCTCTCGCTACCTCGACCGCGCCCTCGCCCTGGAGCCCAACTGGGGCCTCTACGAGTTCCGGCTTCAGGAGTTCTACGGCGACGACGCCGAATATCGCCGGCATGTGCAGGACCTGGAGCGGTTGACGCAGTTGCGCCCGGGCTCGCCCGACAGGAAATTCCTCCTCGCCTACGTTTACTATTTCAGCGGACGATACGCCGACGCCTCCGACCTCCTGGCCGAAGTCCTTCGCCTCGAACCGGGCTTCCACTATGCCGACCAGTTCCTCCGGCTGGCCCGGCTCCAAGGGTAGCACTACTACGCTGTGTTCTTCAACGCAGAGCACGCAGAGTACGCAGAGAACGGCAAAGATAGGGCAGGCGGCAAACAGCATGCTTTGGAAGCCGTTGTTTACTCAATCCTCCCTCTGCGACCTCTGCGCTCTCTGCGTTGAGATAACGTTGTAGCATTGGAGCGGGACGCGAAAACCTTGACACCCATCCGCCTTGTCGCCTTCGACCTGGACGACACTCTCTATCCGGAGCGCGCGTTCGTGGCGAGCGGTTTCCGGGCCGTCGCCGAGTATCTTGTGCGCGCGCATCTGGCGGACCGCCCCATTGCCGACGACCTCCAGACCGCTTTCGACGCCGGCATCCGCGGGCGGACATTCGACCACGTCCTCGCGGCGTGCGGCATCGAGCCGAACGAGAAACTCATCCGCGACCTCGTCCGGATTTATCGCTCCCACCGCTCGCCGTACGGCGCCCGCCGGCCTGAAATAGCCCTCTATCCGGACGCGGACCGGGCGCTGGCGGACCTGGAGGCGTGCGGCCTGCGGCGGGCGCTCGTGTCCGACGGGCCGCTCGAGGCCCAGCAGGCGAAGGTCGAGGCCCTGGGGCTGGCGGACCGCCTGGACGCCGTCGTCCTGACCGACGCATGGGGCCGGCAGTTCTGGAAACCGCACCCGCGGGCGTTCCGCCAGTTGGCCGACCGGTTCGGCCTGACGCCCGGCGAGTGCCTTTACGTGGCCGACAACCCCGCCAAGGACTTCCAGGGCCCCGCCGAGGCCGGTTGGCGGCCGTCGGTTCGTGTCCGGCGCAAGGATGGGCTGCACCGGGACGCCCCCCTGAGCGATCCCGGCCAGGTGTGTGCGACCGTGCAGGGGCTCGGGGACCTGGCGGGGTTTATTGAGAGCCTTTCTCGCTCCGATTAAGGGCGGTGTCCGGAAAGGGGCAGGCGGCTACGGTCCGTCGAGGCGTTCCGGAGTCTTTCCGTAACCTCTTGCTACAGAAGGGGTTATGACTACGCCGTCCCTGCCTTGCTTTTCTCGTTTACGCAACAGGTTGACAAGGTCCCTTTCCTGAGTATCCTTCCTGGAGTGCGATTGGAGCCTCGGACCCTCCCGCAGGCTCCCGGAGGAACTCCGATGGTGGCCGGTAGAGACAAGGTAACGATCAAGATTCCGAGGGAGTTGTACCAGCGGCTTCAGACGGTGGTCGCCGGCACCGGCTTCGGGTCCGTCACCGAGTTCATCGTGTACGTGATGCGGGACCTGGTGGCGGCCGAGCACGTGGAGCCACACGCCGAGCTTAACGAGAACGAAGTCGAGATGATCCGCAGGCGTCTGAAGGCCCTGGGCTACCTCGATTGAATCGGCCTCACGCGCCGCGCCGCCGCAAGGCCGAGAGTCCCCGGCGTTTCGGTGGGCGGCGAGCGGCTTTTCCAGAGAAGGGGTTGGATGTCGAACGAGAATCCTTTTCCGATGGCCGAGGCCGTCCGCGCCGCCTACCGCGCCGGCGAAGAGGACGAGGCGATGGAGCCCCGCGTCCTGGTGACGGCGGCGGGCGAGCCCCTCGGCCGGGTGGCCGACGGCGACTACTGCATCTTTTACGACATCCGCGGCGAGCGCGAGGTGGAACTGACGCAGGCGTTCACCGAGCCGCAGTTCCCCCATTTCTCCCGCCCGCCGATGCGGACGCACTGGGCGACGATGATCCGGTATTCGCCCGACCTGGACGTGCGCGTCGCGTTCCCGCCCGCCGGGGCTGTCACCGATTCGCTCTCCGAAGTCCTCAGCCGCGCCGGCCGACGCCAGATTAAAATCTGCGAGTCCGAAAAGGCGGTCCACGTCTCCTTCTTCCTCAACGGGAAGCACACCGACCCGTTCCCCGGCGAGGAGCGACGGGTCGTTGCGAGCCCGAAGGACGTGGCGACTTTCGACCAGTGCCCCGCGATGGCGGCGCGCGAGGTCGCCGATGCCGCCATCCAGGCGCTCGACGCCGGGCGGCACGACTTTCTCCTTGTCAACTTCGCCAACGTGGATGTCGTCGGCCACATCGAGAACCGCGAGGCGATCCTGAAGGCCGTCGAAATCGTGGACGCCCAGGCCGGACGCCTCGCCGACGCCGCTCGACGCGCCGGCGTCACCGTCCTGGTGACGGCGGACCACGGCACGGTGGAGAAATGGTATTACCCCGAAGGGGCGGTGGACACGGGCCACACCGACAGCCCGGTCCCGTTCATCGTGATTGACGGGGGCCTCAAAGGCCGCACCGATGGCATTTTGCGTGACGGCGGGGCCCTGACCGATGTCGCGCCGACGGTTCTGGAGTTGCTCGGCCTGGAGCGGCCGGCGGCGATGACCGGCCGGAGCCTCCTGCGCCAGCCCCTGCCGAAGACCGAGCGCCTGCCGCGGCGAAGTCCCAACGGGACGAAGCCGGGCCGCCGCGTCCTCGTCATTCTCCTGGACGGGTGGGGTGTCGGCGACGGCGGGCCCGGCGACCTTATCCATGCAGCCAACACCCCGCGCATGGACGAGTTTGCAAAAGTCTATCCTTCGACCCTCCTGGCCGCGTCCGGCAAGGCCGTCGGCATGCCGGAGGGAACGGTCGGCAACAGCGAGTGCGGGCACCTCCACATCGGCTCCGGACGCGTCATCCCGACCGACCGCGTCCGCATCGAGCGGGCGATTCGGGATGGCTCGTTCCGCACCAGCGAAGCGTTCCGCTGGGCCATGGAAGGCGCGAAGCGCGACGGCCGGCGCCTGCACCTGGTGGGCATCATCTCGTTCTATTCGAGCCACGGGTCGGTCGAGCATCTGCTGGAACTCGTGCGCATGGCCCACGACCTCGGCGTGCCGGAGGTGTACGTCCACGGCATGCTGGGCCGGCGGGGCGAACGGCCGGAAAGCGGCGCCGTCTATACCGAAATGGTCGAGAAGGAATGTGCGAGCCTCGCGACCGGCCGATTTGTTACAATCATCGGGCGGTTCTGGTCCCTGGACCGCGAGCACAACTGGGACCGCATCGAAAAGACGTACCGGGCTCTGGTCGAAGGCAAGGGCCTTGCCGTCCTGGCGGACGCCTGAGTCGAGCCTGCCGCCAAGGCGGCGGGTAAGGCATGCCGCCGGCGAATGCTGAGAATCAAGGAAGCGCCATGCCAACCCACCCCAAGGTGGCTGTCATCGGCCTGGATTGTGCCACGCCGCAACTTCTCTTCGACCGCTATCTGGACGACCTGCCGACTCTGAAGCGACTCATCGGAGGGGGCGTGTACGGGCGCCTGCGAAGCAGCGACCCGCCCATCACGGTCCCGGCCTGGGCGTGCATGACGACGGGCGTGGACGCCGGGACGCTCGGCCTGTACGGGTTCCGCAACCGCAAGGACTACTCCTACGACGGCCTGATGTTCGCCACCAGCCTGGCGGTCAAGCGCGAACGCCTCTGGGAACGCCTCAGCCGCGAGGGCCTCAGGTGCATCGTCCTGGGCGTCCCGCAGACGTATCCGCCCAAGCCGCTGAACGGCCTCCTGGTGACCTCCTTCCTGACGCCGAGCATCAAGAGCCAGTACACCCACCCGCCCGAACTGAAACAGGAAATCGCCGATTTTCTCGGCGAGGACTACATGCTCGACGTCACGAACTTCCGCACCGACGACAAGCAGTACATCATTGACCAGTGCACCAAGATGACGGATCAGCGGGCGCGTCTCGCGCGGCACTTTCTGGAGACTCGCCCCTGGGACTTCTTTATGATGGTCGAGATGGGCCCCGACCGGCTGTACCACGGCCTGTGGTCGCACACCGACCCGACGCATCCGAAGTACCAGGCGGGCAACCCCTTCGAGAACTGCATCCGCGATTACCACGTCCACCTCGACAAGCGGATGGGCGAACTCGTGGAAGCCCTCGGGCCGGACACCGTCGTCCTGGTCACGAGCGACCACGGGGCGAAGAAGATGGACGGCGGCATCTGCGTCAACGAGTGGCTGATTCAAAACGGCTGGCTCGCGCTCCAGGAGCAGCCCCCCGAGCCGAGGCCACTGGAAAAGTGTAAGATCGACTGGTCGCGCACCCGCGCGTGGGGCGAGGGCGGATACTATGCACGCATCTTTATGAATGTTCGCGGCCGCGAGCCCCAGGGCGTCACCCCCCCCGCTGACTACGAGAAAGTCCGCAACGAACTGGCCGCCGCCCTCGAAGCCATCCCCGACCACCAAGGGCGGGCCATCGGCACGCGGGCCCTGCGGCCCCAGGACCTCTACCGCACCGTCGGCGGAATCCCGCCCGACCTCATCGTCTATTGGGGCAACCTGGATTGGCGGAGCGTCGGCGAGGTCGGTGCAGGCCAAATCCACACCTTCGAGAACGATACCGGGCCCGACGACGCCAACCACGATTACGAAGGAATCTTCGTGATGCGCGACCCCGCCCGGCCCGGCGGCGGGCGACGGATCGAGGGCCTCAGCATCATGGACGTCGCCCCGACGGTCCTGGCCTGCTACGGCCTCGCGCCGGAGCCCGACGTCCAGGGCAAACGCATCACCTGGTAGCGCTGTTTTTCAACGCAGAGAGCGCAGAGACCACAGAGGGAGGATTGAGTAAACAACGGCTTCCAAAGCATGCTGTTTGCCGTTCCCCTATCTTTGCCGTTCTCTGCGTGCTCTGCGCCCTCTGCGTTGAGATGGCGCTGTAGAATGAGCGGAGGTTTCGATGACGAAAGAACGCGTTCCCCTTTCGCGACCGGACATCAGCCAGGCGGACATCGACGCCGTCGTCGCCGTCCTCCGGACGCCCCACCTCAGCCTCGGGCCCAAGTTGCCCGAGTTCGAGAAGGCCTTCGCCCGGTACGTCGGCACGCGGCGGGCCGTGGCCGTCAACTCCGGCACGAGCGCCCTGCACCTTCTGGTCCGCTCCCTGGGCCTGGGGCCCGGCGACGAGATGATCACCAGCCCCTTTTCGTTCGTCGCGTCGGCCAACTGTGCCCTCTTCGAGGGCGCGAGGCCCGTCTTCGTGGACATTGACGAGGCGACGTGGAACCTGGATGTCGGGAAACTCTCTGCGGCCGTCACCGACCGGACGCGGCTGCTCCTGCCGGTCCACATTTTCGGCCGGCCCATGCCGATGGACCGCGTGATGGCGATTGCCGAGGCGCGCGGCATCGCGGTGGTCGAGGACGCCTGCGAGGCCCTCGGCGCAACTTACCAGGGCCGAAAGGTCGGCGCCTTCGGACGCGCCGCCACCTTCGCCTTTTATCCTAACAAGCAGATGACCACCGGCGAGGGCGGCATGATTGTGACCGACGACGACACCGTCGCCGACCTTTGCATGAGTCTGCGCAACCAGGGTCGCGATCCGGGCGCGGGGTGGCTGGCGCACGCGCGGCTGGGGTACAACTTCCGCCTGTCGGACATCAACGCGGCCCTGGGCCTTGCGCAACTCGCGCGCCTGCCGGAGTTCCTGCGTCTCCGCGCCGAAGTCGCCCGGCGGTACTTGGAGAAACTCGCCGATGTCGAGGAACTCGTCCTGCCCGCGCCGTACGAGGAGGGCGAACTGTCGTGGTTCGTCTTCGTCGTTCGCCTGGCCGACCGGTTCACGAAAAAGGACCGCGATGCCGTTCTTGCCTCGCTACGGGAGCAGGGCATCGGCACGAACGACTACTTTACGCCCATCCATCTCCAGCCGTTCTACCGGGAGTTGGGCTACAAGCCCGGCGACTTCCCGGTGTGCGAGAAGGTGAGCGAACGGACGATTGCCCTGCCGTTCTACAATCGTCTGACGGAGAAAGATCAGGATGTGGTGGTTGAGATCCTGAAGTCGGCCCTGGCGGGGCTGTAGGCGGTCCGACACGAGTTTCGTAATGAGAAAGCGCGGCGTCCCGCTGGGCCGCCGCGCTCGTTTGTCTGGCTGGCCCCCAGGGATTCGAACCCCGACTAAGCGGTCCAGAGCCGCTTGTGCTACCGTTACACCAGGGGCCAGCCTTGCTGGACCTTACTACTATACGCACGAGGCGGTGGTGTTCAAGGCCGAACCGCCCGCTTTCACCTGCAGGGTCAGTGCCGCTGCTGGGCGGCGCCGGGTGTTTGGCGTGGTGGCCTTTCTAGGCCACCACGCCGGCTTGGCAGGGAGACGTAGCGCGGCGGCCGGGGAAAGGCCGCCGCGCAGACCCCAACGAGCCGACAAAGTAGCGTTAGGGATTCTCTCGCCCCGGCCGGCGACGTAGAATAGTTGATGCGGCGGGGCGGCCCGCTCCGCCCGAAAAGCAGGAGCAACGCGCATGGATTTCCTGGCCGACGTCGCCCTGGCCGCCTGGAACATGCTCTACGACGCGGGGCTGTATGTCGTCATCGGCCTTCTGGCGGCGGGGCTCGTGCACATTTTTGTATCGCGTGCGTTTCTGACGCGGCACCTGGGCGGAAAGGGGTTCTGGCCGGTTGCCAAGGCAGCGCTCGTCGGCGCACCCTTGCCGCTGTGCAGTTGCTCGGTCCTGCCGACGGCCTTCGCCCTGCGCGAGCGCGGCGCGGGACGCGGCGCCGTCGTCTCATTCCTCATCTCGACGCCCGAGACGAGTTTCGACTCCATCGCCCTGACCTGGGCGCTGATGGGCCCGGTGATGGCGATCGTGCGCCCCGTGGCGGCGGTGACGACGGCGCTGGCGGCGGGCGTCGCGGAGACCTTCCGCGGGCGGCACGAGCCGGAACCACCGGCGCCCGCCCCCGCGTGCCCCGACTGCGCGTCGGATGACTGCGAGCACGTTCAGGCGCCCGGCCGCTTCCGCCGTTTCTGGCGGTTCATCCTCTTCGAGATGGGCGACGAGATCGGCCCGACGCTTGCCCTGGGCCTCTTCCTTGCGGGGCTTGTGGCTGTTTTTGTGCCGAACGAGTTCTTCACGGTGTACCTCGGCAACCGCTGGGCCTCGATGGGGGTGGCGCTGTTGGTGGGCCTTCCGCTGTATGTCTGCGCGACGGCCTCGACGCCACTCGCCGCCGCCCTCATGGTGAAGGGCCTCAACCCCGGGGCGGCGCTCGTCTTTCTCCTCGTCGGCCCGGCGACGAACCTGGCGACAATCCTGACGGTCGGCAAGATGCTCGGCAAGGCCTCGGCCGCCCTTTATGTCGTCATGATTATTGTCTTCAGCCTTCTCTTCGGTGCGGCGCTGGATCTGGCGGTGGACGCGCTGCGCCTGGACATCCATCTGGAGCACGCGCATGGCCTCGTTCCAGCCTGGGTGCAGACGGCGGGCGGCGTCGCGCTGGGCCTCTACCTCGCCCATGCCGTGGCGCGCTACGCTTGGCGCAAGTGGCCGCGACAATCGAAGGAAGCCTGCTGCCACGAAGACGGTCACATGTAAGGGTTGGCGGGTTCGCGCGTCGGCTCGACCTTGTCGGCCACGAGAACTTTTGCCTCCGGATCCGTCTCGCCGAAGACCTTCACCCACTGGTTGTTTTCGAGCGTGGCGGCGTCGCGCCAGCGGACGGGGACGGCCATGGGCGATGCGTCGGCCGCGCAGCACGTGATGGAGAATCGCACGAGCAGAAACCGGTCGGCCGGCATCTTCGCGTCGCGGATGACGAACCCCAGGGCGCCGACTTTCTGCGGCTCGGGGAGGCTCAGCCGCTGGGCCACGCCCAGGACGGTCGTCCAGCCGTAGCCCTGCTCGTCGCGCGCCTCGGCCAATTGTTGCTGGGCGGCCAGTTCTGCCAGCATCGCCGGGTCGCCCGCTCCGCGCTGAAGGGCCGCCAGGGCGTTCAGGCCCCGCTCCGGCAGCGCAAGTCCGATGACGATCGGCACGAGGAACGCCAGGCTCCGGACGGCGCGCCACGCGTTCGACGCGTCGGCGCACGCGTGTCCGTTGTGAACGTGTTCGGCCGCGTCCTCGGCCTCACGCTTCAGGCTCCGCCGCCGCACGAACCAGCCGCAGACGAAGCACAGAAGGAGTACGGCGGCCGCGCCCACCGCCAAGTGGCCGTACAGGGGGCGGAGGAAGAGGGTCATGCGGCCCTTGGCGTAGAGGTACGCGACGAACGCGCCCCAGCCGAGCATCGGCCAGAGTTCCCACCACGAAAGGCGCGGCGGCTGATTGGGGTCGCTCATCCGGCCACCTCCAGAATCCGGCCCACCAGTTCGCTCAGCACGAGCACCAGCGGCGGCACCACGAGGAGCACAATCACCAGAATGCGCCGCGGCAGCGCGCCCAGGTACATGGCCACCAGTTTGATGTCGAGCATCGGCCCGAGAACGAGGAACGCCAGTTTCGAGGCGAAAGTGAACTGGACGAAGGACGCGGCGACGAAGGCGTCCGCCTCGGAGCACAGGTTCAGCACGAACGCCAGCGCCATCATCCCGGCTGAGGCCACGAACGGTTTCTGGCCGATGGACACCAGGATGGTGCGCGGCACGAAGGCCTGGGCGGCTGCGGCGATAAGGCTGCCGAAGAGCAGGAATCCGCCCAGCAGCAGGAAGTCGTCGGCCGTGTGGTGCAGAATGTGCACAAGGACGCTTTCGCCGCCGCAGGGCGAGGGAGGCGCGGCCGGCGCCGCCGGTGCCGGATGCCTCCGCTGCGCCACCAGCAGCACCAGACCGACAGCCACTGCCACCACGATGCCGAGCCCCGCCCGCGCCGCCGGCATCATCCACCACAGGCGCGTCCGCGAGAACGCCAGCGCCGTCGAGGCCAGCACGATCGGGTTGACGATGGGCGCGGTCAGGAGGTACACGACGGCCATTTCGAGCGGCAGGCCCTTCTTGATGAGCCGGCGCACGACCGGCACCACGCCGCACTCGCACACCGGAAAGATAAGGCCCAGCAGCGGGGCGACGGCCAGTCGCGCCGGCAGGCTCTTCGGAATGAGGCGCGCCAGTTTTTCCGCCGGCACAAGGACCTCGATGACGGCCGACAGGATCGCACCCGCCAGGACGAACGGAAACGCCTCCAGCAGGATGGCGATGAGCACCTGGCCGAACACCTGCGCCCGCGCCTCGGAGAAAAAGTCCTCCAGGCAGCGCTGCACCCACGGGAGGACGAGCCACGCCGGCACCGCCGCCACCAGCGCGACAAGAAGGGCGATCTTGATTTTGTCGCCGCGGCTCATGCGCTGCGTGGTGCCGACGCTCATGGGATGCACGGTCCTTGTGCTTCGGTTGGCGGGAGGATACCGCCGCCGGGCCGACGGGTCAACGTTTCCTACCAGGCGCGCTCCAGGCCGACCTCGAGCATTTCGACGCGGGCCCCGCAGCGTGCGGCGAGATGCCGGATCGCCTTCGCCCCCGTGCAATGGCCGGCGAGGACTTCGCGCAGGCCGGCCTTGCGAATCGCCTCGACGGCGTCGTCGAGGTCCCGGCGCGAAAGGCGTTTCAGGTGGAAGCCGCCAATCGCCGCGCCAAGCGGTTCGCCGCCGGCGAGCACCCGCGCGTACGCCAGGGTGTTGGCGAGTCCCCGGTGGCAGCACCCGGTGAGCACGACCCACCCGCTCGGCGCGCGGGCGAGGAGAAACGTCTCGTCCGCGAAGTCGTCGGCTCGCGGACCGGCGTCCGTGGCTGTCAGGAATCCGGCCTGTGCGGGGGAGGTCGGACCCGGGACCGGCCCGCTGAGCAGGAGCCCCTCGGGCACCAGAAGCGGCCCGGCCACGGGCTCGCGTCGGGCCGCGTCGAGGGCGAGGCGACTCTGGGGCGGCATCCCGATGGCCTTCCGGAAGCCGAACCGCTGCGCCCAGCGCTCGGCCGTGCACCGCCAATGAAAATACACTTTCGCTTTGGGGGCGGCGGCCAAAGCGGTTCCCAGCCCGCCCGTGTGATCGTAGTGGCCGTGGCTGAGCACGATCGCTGTCACCCGCGCCAAGTCCACCCCGAGCGCCCGGGCATTCGTTGCGAGAGCCTCGCCTGTCGCGCCGGTGTCGAACAGCACGACGCCGCGCTCCGTCTCCACATAGGCTGCGAAACCGTGTTCGCCGACGGTGTCGGGCCGGCGGCTGGTGTTCTCGACCAGCACCGTCACGCGCAGGCCGAGGCAAGGGCAGGGGGGGCTAGGGAAGGTCGTCATGGTGATCCCCGGCGTCGGGCGCGCCGGCGCTCGCCCGGTAGTAGGCCGTCCGGCCGCGGAATCGGGTTTCGAGAATGCCGCGCGCGACAAGTTCGTTCACGTATTTGATTGCCTCGTTTCGGTGGAGCCCCAAACCTTGAACGATGTCTTCCATCGTGCAAGGTCGGCGGCGGAGCAACGCCACGATATCTTCGCTCCGGGCGGCAAGCCCGGTGACCTCCGCCTCGGGGTGGTAGTCCGCGATAACCTCGGCCCGGTCGCCCAACATTGCGGCAAGGTTTTCGAGGTCGGCCCGTGGAACACGAAAGGCATACTCCTCGGCCGGCGGGCGCGTGACGGTGTTTATCTGCACGCGATCCGGGTGGATTTGCCTGACGATGCGGGCAATCTTCTCGACCTCGGCCGGCAGGGCCGTGATGCCGCCCAGAAGGAAGACCTCCAGCCAGTATTGCCCCCCGTATTCCTGGCGGAAACGGATGAGCCCTTCGACCAGACGATCGAACGTGATCTCGTCATGCGGCCGATTGACATGCTGGAAGAGGCGCTCGTCGCCGGCGTCGAGCGACGGCGCCACGAGGTCGGCGGCCCCCAGGGCGGCCCGGACCTCCGGAATCCACAGCAGGGATCCGTTCGTCAGCACCGCCACCGGCACGTCGGTCAGGCGCTTGATGCTGCCGATCAACTCTTCCAACCGGGAATACAGCGTCGGCTCGCCGCAGCCCGATAGCGTGAGAAAATCGGGCGCCTTGTCCAGGTTGGCCGCGACGTCCCGAAGAACCTCATCCAGCGGAACCCACTCGGACCTGCGGGTCGTCTTGCACGTGGTCGGTCCCAATTGGCAGTAGATGCAATCGAACGAGCACGTCTTGAAGGGGACAAGGTCCACGCCGAGGCTCAGGCCCAGGCGGCGGGAGGGCACAGGACCGAACACGTGCGAAGCCATCCCTGCTTCTCCGTCCCTTCCGCCCGAACCGTCTGAGCGGCGCCGCTAGTGGTCGCAGACGTTGTCGCCGGCCCGGAGGGTTCCGGCCAAATGCTGTTGCACGAGCGTTTCCGCATCCGCGCTGGGCGCCCCGACCACCACCTGGATGCCGTTCTGCGTGAACAGGTTTTGGGCGCGCGATCCCATCCCGCCCGCGATGATGATGTCCACGCCGTTCTCCTTCAGCCAAGCGGGCAGCACGCCGGGCGCGTGCGCCGGCGGCATCGCCTGCAGGACGTTCGTGATGCGGCCGTCCGCGACGTCCACGAAGGTGAACGCGTCGGCGTGGCCGAAGTGCATTGCCAGTTTGCCCTCAGCCGTCGGCATTCCGTAACGCATGGTGTCTCCTTTGGTTGCCGGGTTTCCGTGGGGATTATCGTTTGCGGGCGTCGGCCCCGCGCCGATGCGCTCCGCCAGGTCCTCTAGCGTGCGGGCGGTCGGCCCGCCTTCCACCAGAAATGCGCCGAGTGTTCCGGAGTCGCAAGCCGCCTGCAGCCCCGGGTCGAAAGGCACCTCGGCCAGCAGGGGCACCGACGGCGGGCGCGACGCTGCGGCGCGGCGGAAGAGCGGCGCGTCCGCGCCGCACGCGGGGCAGCGCACGGTCCCCATCGTCTCGACCAGCCCCAGCACCTGCAGATGCAGTTTACCGCAGAACGAAATCGCCTTCCGCACGTCGGCCATGGCGACTTCCTGCGGCGTGCCGACCATCACCACCTGGGCCAGCGGAATCACCTGGGCGAGCGAAAGCGGTTCGTCGCCGGTGCCCGGCGGACAATCAATCACGAGGACGTCCAGGTCGCCCCAGGCGACCTCGCCCAGCAGTTGGTTGATGACGCCGATCTTCATCGGCCCGCGCCAGATGACGGCGTCGTCGCCTGCGCCCAGCAAGAGGCCGAGGCTCATGACGGCCAGGTTCGGCTCGACGCGGATGGGCCGGAGCGTTTCGCCGTCGCTCTCCGGCCGCCTGTCCGCAAGACCCAGGAGCGTCGGCACGCTCGGGCCGTGGAAATCCACGTCCAGGAGGCCCGTTTTCAGGCCTCCCCGCGCAAGCCCCAGGGCGAGTGCGGCCGCGACCGTGCTCTTGCCGACGCCTCCCTTGCCGCTCATCACGGCGACGACGCGGCCGATGCGCGCGAGGTTCTCGTCGCGGCGCGATTCGAGTTCGCGCCGCCGGTCCGCCGGCGACAGGTTTTCCGGATTCGCTGGCTGCGTGCGGCTCATGGGCTCACCAATGTCCTTCCACGTCGGCCGCCTCGGCCTTTGGGAGTTTCCCTTCGCGGAACGCTTGAATGGCCTCGGCCACGGTCCCGCCGGCCCCAGTGTACACGGAAACTCCTGCGGCCTGAAGGACGCGAAACGCCTTCGGCCCGCAGTGGGCGCAGAGGACGGCCTCGGCGCCGGTGGCGGCGATGGCCTGGCCGGCCTGCACGCCGGCGCCGGCCGCCGCCTCTTTGCTCTGCTTGTTCGGGACCGTCTGGAGGACGTCGCCCGACTCGCTGTCCATCACAATGAAGTGGTCGGCCCGTCCGAGCCGCGCGTCCACTTTTGCTGCAAGGTCCGTCCCGTCCGCCGGAATGCACAGTTTCATCCGCTACTCCTTTCGAGTTTTGCCGGCGACCGTGTCCGCCGCCGTCTTTTCCTTTGTCAGCCGACCGATGCGCCGGAGGATTTCGCGCGAAAGGCGCGCCAGGGCGGCCGCGCCCTCGCCTTCGCCCATGGCCGGGATGATACCCCGGGCCAGTTGCTCCGGGATTCGGCGGTCGAACGGCACCTCGCCGAGCACCTCCACGCCGCGCTCCGCGCACGCCGACCGGATCCGCTCGGCCATCGGCGGGCAGATGCTTGCCTTGTTGATGACGACGGCCGCGGGGATCTTGAACCAATCTGCCAAGTCCAGGACGCGCATCAGGTTCGACAAGCCGCTTTGCGTCGGCTCGGTGACGGCAATGGCCAGGTCGCACCCCGTCAGGCTCGCGTTGACGGGGCAGCCGGTGCCGGGGGAGGCGTCAATCAGAATCTGCCGCGCCGCGATCTCCGCCGCCTGGCCCTCCGCCAGTTGTCGCACCAGCGTCACGAGTTTCCCCGACGCTTCGCCGCCCGCCAGAAGTTCTCCGCGGCTCAAGGGGCCTGCCGACGTTTGGCCGGCGTACGCGTAGCCCGAAAGTCGCGGCTCGATCCGCAGGGGCATCTCCTCCGTTCCGGCCAAGGGGCAGACCAGCGCGCACAGGCCGCACCCCGCGCACCGCAGGGGGTCCATGGTGGCTCGGGGCGTGAGCGTAATGGCGCCAAAGCGGCACTCACCGGCGCACACGCCGCACCCCCGGCACCGATCGGCGTCCACGACGGCGAGGTGGGCCCCGCTGAAGGGCGTGCGCGACTCCTGCTGCGGCCTCAGGAGCAGGTGGAGATTGGCGGCGTCCACGTCGCCGTCGGCCGTCGCTTGGCCCTTGGCCAGCGCCGCCAGCGAGGCTGCCAGGCTGGTCTTGCCCGTCCCGCCCTTGCCGCTGACGACCGCCACCTGCACGATGCGCTCGGGCGTGGGGCGTTCGGTGCACCGCTGGTTCGGGCTTTCCGGCGCGCCGGAAAAGAGTGCGATGGGTCCAGCGCCTCGCTCGGGGTGCGCGAGTTTCAAGGTTTTTTGCGCGAGGGCGTCCGCCAAGTCGAGGAAGATGCTGCGATACCCGGCGTCTTCCTCAAAAGCGAGCCGACCCTCGGCGTACAGGCGGGCGAGGTGCGGGTCGTATGCAATTTCGAGTGCAAGGGGAACGCCGTGCGCTTCGCAGAACCCGCGGACGTCCGTCCCCGCCAGGTCGCTTCGGTTGAGGATGACCGCGTGCGGTATCCCGAAGTGACGCACCAGGCCGAGCGCCTTCTCCAGATCCGACAAGCCGAACGGCGTCGGCTCGGTCACCAGGACGCAGAGGTCCGTGCCGCGCACGGCCTCGGCCACGGCGCACGAGCAGCCGGGCGGACAATCGAGCACCGTGTGCGGCGCATGCCCCGCCGCGGCCTTGACCTGGGCGATGACCGCCGACGAGCGAATCTGCCCCGTCGCCAGTTCGCCGTCGGCGAAGGGCGATTCGACTCGCCCGACGCGGTACGTTCCGGACCGGACAATGCCGAGCGCGTGCCGGCCCCACTCCAGCGCGCTCTCCGGACATGCCTCCAGGCACGCGCCGCACGAGTGGCAGAGTTCGTTGAACACCAGGATGCCGCGCTTCACCGCGGCCATGGCGCCGAATCGGCAGGCCCGCGCGCACACCCCGCATCCCGTGCACTTCTCGTTCACTACCGGCACAGGGGCTTCGGCGGGGCGCGTCGCACGGATGACGGGCTTGAGAAACAGGCCGCCGTTGGCGCCTTCGACGTCGCAGTCCACGTAGGCGGCGCCGAGAGCGGCCGCCAGGTTCGTCGCAACAAGGGTTTTCCCCGTGCCGCCCTTGCCGCTCGCAATGGCGATCTTCATCCGGCCTGTTCCTTCGCGCAAGGTATGCAGAGCGTTTGTGCGCCGCGCCTCACCGTTCGGGTGATCATGACGTTCTCGCCGCACAGGTCGCACACCGCCGTCTCATGAATTTGCGCCGGATCAGGCATGGGAATCGTCATCTCTCGGATGTCAAACAAGTCTTCAGCCGGGGCGCTTATCAGCCGGCGCACCATCGCCTCACGATCCTCCGGCTCTTGTTCTCCGCCTTGGGGGTCGTGCCGCTTCAGCGCGATTCGCACGGCTCGACCGGTCGGCCGGAGCGCAAACGTGAAGACCTGCTTGCCGTGGTCCCGAAAGAAAAAGTTCCCCTTGCCGAAGGTGCAGCCGGTAATCCATTGCACCGCGTCGGCGGAACACGAATCGTTCTCCACGACGGCGATCATCTCCTCGTCCTCGGCGCGCTTCGCGGCAAGACGTTCCATCGCGATCTTGGCCGCCCGGTAGCCGATGGCGAGGCCGGGGCAAAGATGCCCGTGAAACCGGACGGCCTCGCGGAGGTCGGAGGCCTGCTCCATGCCCTGGAGGACGTCTTTCGGTTCATCGGGTGCTCGGCTCATGGTTATCGTTCCTCCCTGTCGGGCGAAGCGCCTGAAGGCCCTAGGCCTGGCGGGTCATCGGTGCGCCGCACTGCGGACACTTTATCTGGGCGCACGGCACGCCGCGCCCGTGCGGCGCTGTGGCACCACATTGCGGGCAGATGCACGTGCCGCCCGGTCCGGCGGCAAAAGGTCCGCCCATGCGCCCCCCGCCGGCGCTTCGGCGTCCTCGTCCGCGACCGCCTGTGCCGGGACCTTGGCCGGTCGGTCCTGTTCCGTCTCCGCGTGGCATAGTTTTGCTCCTTTCCTATGCGCGCCCCGCAAGTTTACCCGCCGTGGCGGGCGGGGCGGCTAAATGTGTTCGGCCAAGCCTCCATGCCGCGTCAGTCTTGTTTCTGTGCGGCCTGGAGTTCGTCAATCCGTTTGCGGATTTCTTCCAGGGCGCTCGCGAAATAGTCGGCCTGGGTCCGCAGGGTCTGCAACTCCGCCTCCGCCGGCATCGGCGGCGCGTACGCCGCCGCTCCGTCCGGCGGGAATGCGGCGCCCGGCGCATAGGCCGCCGGCCCATACGCCGCCGCCGGATAGCCCCACGCCGCCGCGCGCCACCCGCGTCCGCGGCCGAAGCCTCGGCCAAAGCCCATGCCCCGGCCCCGGAAGCCGCGACCCGGCATCGGGTTCATGAATCCCGGCACGGCGTAGCCGGCGCAGTATCCTGCGGCCCGTCCGGTCATCGGTCCCATTCCCATCGGTCCAGTTCCATCTCCACCTGGCATCGTGAGACCTCCTTTCGGCTTAGCGCCCCGCCCGCCTTCGCCCTTTGGGCTTCGGCAGGGCAAGCAAGCGGGGCGGCGAACCGTTTCGCGCCGCGGCATTGCGGCGCTTACTTATGTGCCCACGGCGGCCCGCCGCGCCCCCGGCCGCCCCGGCTGCGCCCACCGCCTCGGCCGCACCCGCCCCCCGGCCCTATCGGCCCGGCAGGGCAGGGGACTCCGAAGCCGGGCGGCATCCGGGCCGGACCGCCTTCGATGCGAATGGCCTTACCGCTGACGAGCGCGTCGGCGACCTTGCGGTGCGCCGTCTCGAGGATCCGACCGGCCGTCGGACGCGACACCTTCATCCGCCGACCAATCTCTTCCTGAGGCAGTCCATCGACGTCGGCGAGTCGGAGGGCTTCCATCTCGTCCAGACCCAGGACGACCTCGGCCAGCACCCGCAGAGGGATGCCGGCGGGCTTGTAATACACGGCGCCCGGAAAGCCGCGGACGACCCGCGGGATGGGCGGTCTTCCCATGGTGCATGCCTTTCCGGCCGGGTCTCCAAGCCGAAGCGGCGGAGCTGGCCGGAGTGCCCGCCGCGTCCGTTATAAGCATATGCTCAGAATGGCGGGCGTGTCAAGCCCCAAAATCCGGCGATTTTGCATGGGGTTGCCGACGGGTGTGTGATGGGAGTCGGGCGAATGCCACGCGGCCGGCAGACGGGCGCGCCGGCAGGAGTATGGCGGGCACCGACGGTGCAGAAGCACCCAGAAGCTCCCGCGGCGACGGCGCGGAGAGAGCCCGGGCGGATCGGGAGGATTGCCGGGGAATCGGCGGTTTACTTATTTCCCGCCGGCTTGGTACACGGATGCTTCTTCGCGTCGCCGTGACACGTGCGAATTTGCTCCGGCGGGCAGTCGGCGGGTTTGCCCTTCAGGTTTTCCGGCTTGCGGCAGCCTTCTTTTTTCTCGTTGCAGCAGGACATCGTGAGGCTCCTTTCTTATCGGGGGCGGTTCTGCACGCGGGGTCGAGGAGGCGGTCGATCGCCTCCCGCCATTTGGCGAGAGCCCGCCCGTTCAGGCGATAATGGACGTAGTAGCCGCGGCGCTCGCCCGTCACGAGGCCGGCGTCGCGCAAGACCCGCAGGTGCTGGGAGACGGCGCCCTGGGTGATGCCCAGGCGGCAGGCGAGGGCGTGGACGCAGAGGGTGCGGCGCTTGAGGATCGCGACGATGCGGGCGCGCGAGCCGTCCGCGAGGACCTTGAGCCGCCGGACCGCCTGATTTGTGCCGTCCGCCATCATTTTAGTCTCCGCTAACATACTATATCAGATGCGCCGAGCCTGTCAAGTCGGTGCAGCGAAAAAACAAGGGGCGACCGACGGGGTCGCTGGTAGCCCAGGGGGGGTGGCCGAGCGGGTGAGCCGGGGGTCAAGACGCCTTCCCGGCCAGTTGCAGGCGCAGTAGGGCGCGCGCCAGGGCGGCCTCGGCCCGGGCGATGTCGGTGTCGGCCGCCTTTCGCTTGAGGCGTTCTTCGGCCCGTCGGCGTGCGGTCCGGGCCCGCTCGGTGTCAATCGCGTCGGCGGGCTCGGCGGCGTCGGCGACGATCCGAACCGCCTCGGGCGTTGCCTCGAGGAATCCCCCGTGGACGGCAAACGGGTGTTCCCCGCCTGCCGTTCGGATCCGGAGCGGGCCGATCCGCAGCGTCGTCAGCAGGTTCGAGTGGTTCGTCTCGATGCCGAGGTCTCCCCCTTCGCCGGAAGCCGCGACGAACGTCGCATCAAGGGCCTCGAAGACGAGGCCGTCGGGCGTCAGAATTTGAACGGTGATGGGCATCGCGTACCCTCAAACGTGCCGCGCCCGCCTTCGTCCCGATGCATCGGGACTACGGCGTGGCAGGCAAGCGCGGCGGCTAACTGTTCGCTTTGGGAGCGGTTTCCTGTTTGGTTTTGGCGGGGGCTTGGTCGGGCGATTCCGCCTCGCCGCCCAGTTGCTTCGCTTTCTCGCGGGCTTCCTCGATCGTGCCGACCATGTAGAACGCGGGCTCGGGCAAGTCGTCGCACGCGCCTTCGACGATCTCGCGGAATCCCTGGACGGTTTGCTCGACGGTCACGTACTTGCCGGGCATCCCCGTGAAGACCTCGGCGACGAAGAACGGTTGCGTCAGGAACCGTTGAATTTTGCGGGCCCGCGTGACGGCCAGTTTGTCCTCGTCCGACAGTTCGTCCATGCCGAGGATGGCGATGATGTCCTGGAGGTCCTTGTAGCGCTGGAGGATTTCCTGGCAGCGGCGGGCGACGGCGTAATGGTCCTCGCCGACGATGCGGGGGTCGAGCGCGCGGCTGGCGGAGGCGAGGGGGTCCACGGCGGGGTAGAAGCCCTGGGCGAAGAGTTTGCGCTCCAGGTAGGTCGAGGCGTCCAGGTGGCCGAACGCCGTTGCAGGGCCCGGGTCCGTCGGGTCGTCGGCCGGGACGAAGATCGCCTGGACGCTTGTGATCGAGCCTTTCTGCGTCGAGGTGATGCGTTCCTGGAGTTCCCCGAGTTCGGTGGCCAGCGTCGGCTGGTACCCGACGGCCGACGGGATGCGTCCGAGCAGGGCCGACACTTCCATGCCGGCCTGCGTAAAGCGGTAGATGTTGTCAATGAAGAGGAGGACGTCGGCGCCCTCGTCGTCGCGGAAATACTCTGCTACGGTCAGGGCGGTCAGCCCGACGCGGAGGCGTGCTCCCGGGGGCTCGTTCATCTGGCCGTAGATGAGGGCGGCCTTCTCGAGCACGCCGGACTCCTGGACGCTGAGCCAGAGGTCGTTGCCCTCGCGGGTGCGTTCGCCGATGCCGGCGAAGACGCTTTTTCCGCCGTGCTCGATGCCGACGTTTCGGATGAGTTCCTGCAGAAAGACGGTCTTGCCGACGCCGGCCCCGCCGAAGAGGCCGACCTTGCCTCCGCGGACGTACGGCTGCATGAGGTCGAGGACCTTGATGCCGGTCTCGAAGACCTCCGTGGCGACCTTCAGTTCGGCGAACGACGGGCTGGCGCGGTGGATGGGGTCGCGGCGTTCGGCCTGGATTTCGCCGCGCTCGTCCACCGGTTCGCCGAGGACGTTCATGATGCGTCCGAGGGTGGCGGGGCCGACGGGGACGCGAATCTGCGCCCCCGTGTCCACGGCTTCCATGCCCCGCACGAGGCCGTCGGTGGGCCCCATGGCGACGCAGCGGACACGTCCTTCGCCCAGGTGCTGGGCCACCTCGACCACGAGGTTGATTTTGCGCTTGGCGTCCTGGATTGTGATGGCGGTGTAGATTTCCGGCAGATGCTCGCCTTCGAAGGCGACATCCACCACGGGTCCCATAATCTGCGTGATCCGTCCTTTGGTCATCTCGGTGCCTCTCCGCTAGTCGCCCTCGGCAAGGGCGTTGGCTCCGCCGACGATGTCCAGCAGTTCCGTCGTAATATGCGCCTGGCGGGCGCGGTGGTACTGGAGCGTCAGCGTATCGATCATTTCGTCGGCATTGTCGGTCGCGTTTTCCATGGCGGTCATGCGTGCGCCGTGTTCGCTGGTCTGGTTTTCGCAGAGGGTCCGGAAGAGTTGGACGGCGACGTTTCGCACGAGGAGCGCTTCGGCGAGGGCCTCGTCGTCGGGCTCGAAGAGGTAGGCCTCGCGCTCGCCGCCCGGCTTGATTTCGTCGACCCGGAGGGGCTGGATCGGCAAGAGCCGGCGCGTGCGGATCGGCTGGCTCATGGGCGAGCGGAACTCGGCAAAGAGGACGTCCATCGCGTCGATTTCGCCGCGCTCGAAACGCCCGATGAAACGCTCGGCGATCTTCTCGACCTCGAGGAACCGCACGAGGTCCGGCAGGTCGGTCCACGTGTCGGCCGTCGGGACGCCCTCGCGGGCGAGCGCGACCGCACCGCGTTTTCCGAGGACGGAGACGGCGCGCTCGGGCCCGCCGGGCGCGCGGACGGTCTGGATTCCCGCCCGCACGATCTTGTGGTTGAACGAGCCGCACAGACCCTTGTCGCTCGTCAGCACCAGGAGCGCGATGCGGCGCTCCGGGCGCACTTCGAGCAGGGGATGCTCGTGGCCGACAAAGCGCCTCGCCGCCTCGAGGCGGAGCCGATCGAGGGCCTCGGCATAGGGCCTCAGGGCCAGGAGCCGCCGCTGGGCGCGTCGGAGTTTCGCTGCCGCCACCATCTTCATCGCGCTGGTGATCTGCTGGGTGCTCTTGATGCTGCGGATGCGGCGTCGGATGTCGCGGAGCGTCGCCACGGGTTAGTCCTCGGAGGCCTTTTTCTTGTCTTCGCCGGAGGGTTCAGCCTGGTCCTCGACGTTTTCGGCGGCCTGCTCGACGGCTTCTTCCTCATTTTCCTTCTTTTCGCTCAAGACAAAGGTTTTGAGGAACTCCTGGACGCTCCGGCGGAGGGCGTCGTGGAGGGCGTCGTCCAGCGCGCGCTTCTCGCGCAGTTGCGCCAGGAGCGCTTTTTTCTCGTTCCGCATGAAGACCAGATACTGTTTCTCGAAGCGGCGCATGTCCGCAACGGGAAGGTGGTCGAGGTCGCCGTCGTTGGCGGCCTTGAGGACGACGACTTCTTCTTCCATGGGGAGGGGCTCGTACTGGTCCTGCTTGAGGATTTCGGTCAGTCGCTCGCCGCGGCGCAGGATTTGGCGCGTCGCCTCGTCCAACTCGCTGCCGAACTGCGCGAAGGCCTTGTACTCGGCGTATTGGGCGAGGTCGGCCTTGAGGCGGCCGGCGACCTTTTTCATGGCCTTCGATTGGGCGGCGCCGCCGACGCGGCTGACGCTGTTGCCCGCGTCCATCGCCGGGCGGACGCCCTGGAAAAAGAGGTCCGTGTCGAGGCGGATCTGGCCGTCCGTGATGCTGATGACGTTCGAGGGGATGTAGGCGGAGATGTCGCCCGCCTGGGTCTCGATGACGGGCAGGGCGGTCAGGCTGCCCCCGCCGTGCTCCTCATTCAGGCGTGCTGCGCGCTCGAGCAGGCGCGAGTGCAGGTAGAAGACGTCGCCGGGATACGCCTCGCGTCCGGGCGGCCGCCGCAGCAGGAGGGCCATCTGGCGGAACGCCCAGGCCTGGCGCGTCAGGTCGTCGTAGCAGACGAGGGCGCTCCGGCCGGAGTCCATGAAGTATTCGCCCATGGCGCAGCCGGCATAGGGCGCGAGGTACTGGAGCGTCGCGGGCATGCTCGCCGAGGCCGTCACCACGATCGTGTACTCCATCGCCCCCGCGTCCTCGAGCGTCTTAATCACTTGGGCGACGGTCGAGCGTTTCTGGCCGATGGCGACGTAGATGCAGAGCATGTCCTGGTCGTGCTGGTTGAGGATCGTGTCCACCAGGAGCGCGGTCTTGCCGGTCTGGCGGTCGCCGATGATGAGTTCCCGCTGCCCCCGGCCGATGGGGGTGATGGCGTCAATGCACTTCAGACCCGTCTGGACCGGCGTATCCACGGGCTGGCGCCAGACGATGCCGGGCGCCAGGCGTTCGACGGGGCGTGATTCCTTGGCCTGGATCTCCCCTTTGCCGTCCACCGCCTGGCCGAGGGGGTTGACGACTCGGCCGATGAGCGCGTCGCCGACGGGGACTTCGACGATGCGTCCGGTGCGTTTGGCCTGGTCGCCGGCCTTGACGAGCCGGTCGTCGCCGAGAAGCACCAGGCCGACGGTCGTCTCCTCCAGGCTCATCGCCATGCCGACCAGGCCGTTCGGCAACTCGACGAGTTCGTTGTACATGCAGTTTTCGAGTCCGAAGACGCGGGCGACGCCGTCGCCGACCTCGATGACTTCGCCGACCTCGGCGACCTCGAGTTGTCCGGCCCACTTCCTGATTTGCTGGCGGATGACTTCGGTGATTTCGTCGCTTTTGATTTCCATTGCCTCTCGTTTCCTCCGGCGGCGCTGGGGCCGACGCGTCCGGCTTTTCGTCCGCGTGGGCGGCTGTTGATTCCGTTCCTACTTGGTGAACCGCGCGACGAGCGCATCGAGGCGCCCCCGCACGCTCCCATCAATCACCTGATTGTCCAGCCGGACCCGGACCCCGCCGATGAGCCCGGAGTCCACCTCCGTTTCGAGGCGGACGCGCTTGCCGCTCAGGTGGGCGAGGCGCCGGCGGATGGCCTCCTGCTGCTCGTCGCTCAGCGGCGAGGCGCTCGTGACGCGGGCGGTCGCCAGGCCGAGGCGTTCTTCGGCGACGCGCCCGAGGGCCTCGGCAATCGCCCCGAGGTCGCTCATCCGGTTGTTTTCGAGCAGCACCTCCAGGAATGATCGGACCAGGGGCGGCGCCTTGGCGGCCGCGGCCAGTTTGCCCAGGAGTTCCTGTTTCTCTTTTCGGGCCGCACGCTGGCTCAGCCAGTAGAGGCGCGCCTTCTGGTCGGGCACGGCCAGAGGGGCGAGGGCACGGACGATCTCGGCGGCGGCTTCGAGGTCGGCGGGATCCGCGATGAGGTCGGCGAGGGCGTCGGCGTAGCGTTCGGCCAGGGCGTCGGGGCGCATGGTCCGCTAGCCGCCTTTCTTTCCTTGGGGGGGCTTGCCGTCGCCGCCAGGGGCGTCGGCCTTGTCGAGGAAATCCTGGACGAGGGCCTTGTGGTCCTCTGGCCGGAGTTCGCGGCGGAGGATTTCGGCGGCGATGTCGGCGCTGAGGCCTGCGACCTCGCGGCGCAGTTGCCGCTTGGCCTGGGCCGCTTCGCCCTCGATTTCCTGGCGGGCGCGCTCGAGGACCTTCTCGGCCTCCTGGCGGGCGCGGTCGAGGGTTTTTCTTCGTTCGGCCTCGGCCTCGCGCTCGCCGCCCTCAATCAACTGTTCGCGCTCCTTCTTCGCGCCTTCGATGAGGCCGGCGTAGCGGTCGCGCAGGCCGAGCGCTTCCCCACGCTTCGTCTTGGCTTCGTGGAGTTGCGAGCGGACGGTCTCGGCCCGGCGGTCGAGCATCTCCAGGAGCGGGTCCCAGAAGAAAACGTACAGCAGGCACAGCAGGCCCAGGAAGTTCAGCACCACCATCGCCAGGTCCAGGCTGAACCCCATGATCTTGCCCCGGCCGCGGATATACGCGACGGCGTCCGGGCGCTGGCGGGCTTCGTCCGCCAGGACCAGGTTGTACAGGTCCTCGGTGATGTGCGTGTCCTTCGGCAGGATGACGGAGCGGAGGACCTGGTCCAGGCCGTTGTCCACGAGGACCTCCCGTCCGGTTTCGAGGACGACGGTGGTTGCGCCGGCCCGTTTCAGGATCCGCGCCAAGTCCTCGTCGAGCGTTCGTCCGGCCACGGCGCGGACCTCGAACGGTTCGGTGAGGTGCTGCTCCTTCAGGTCCGGGCCCAGGCGATAGGCGCGTCCGGCCCCCTTGGTGGTCAGGATCGCGTGGCCGAACCAGAGGAGCACAATGGGGATATAGACCGCCAGAAATACCTTGGCCAGGCGCTTTTTGTTGGGCGCTATCTTCAAGGCCGACTCCCTTCGGTGTGCCGCCGCGCCGGCGCGCGCATCAGCCCGCGACGCTAATCAGGATCAGCGACACCACCAGGCCGTAGATGCCCGTGGACTCGGAGACGGCCTGGCCGATGAGCATCGTCCGCGTCAGGAGCGCGGCCTGGTCGGGCCGTCGGCTGACGCCTTCGCAGGCGCGTCCGGCGGCATAGCCTTCGCCGACGCCCGGGCCGATAGCGGCCAGACCGACCGCGAGGCCGGCCCCGATGTACGCCCCCGCCTTCACAATCGCTGCTGCCATTACCGGATCCATGGTTCTCCCTTTCTGTGAGTGCGTCCGGCCGGGAGGCCGGCGGACCCCCTTGCTAGATTCCTCCGATCGCTAGGCCGTACAGGATCAATGCCACCACAAGGCTGTAGATGGCCGTGGATTCGCTCACCGCGGCGCCGATGAAGAGGGTCCGCTGGACGGCGCGGGCGTGGTCGGATCTGCGTGCGACGCCCCAGCAGGCCCGGGCGCCGACTATGCCGATCCCCATCGCCGGCCCGAAGGCCCCGGCGCCCATGGCGACGGCGGCGCCCAGGAGGGCGGCCATTCGCGGAACGTTGCCCGCCCAGTCCTCGATGTCCACGTCGGCCCCCGCCCCGGCCGAAAGCAGAAGCATCGCCACCACGAAACCCAGGACGGACGTGTTCTGGGCAAGGGCCTGGCCGATGAGCATCGTCAGCGTCACCTGGGACCGCGCATCGGGCACCCGGGCGACGCCTTCGACGGCCTCGCCGGCCACCAGGCCCGCGCCGACGGCGCTTCCGATGGCCGACAGGCCCACGGCAAGGCCGGCCCCGAGCAGGCCGGCGCCCGTCACCCAGTTGGTCACACTCTCGCTTCTGGTGAAGACAAGCAGGAACGCCACCACCAGGCCGAAGATGCCGCTCGTCTCGCTGATGGCCTGGCCGATGAGCATGGTGCGCAAGGTCACGCCGGCCTCCGCGGGCTGGCGGGCGATGCCGGCGCCGGCTTTGCCGGCGGCGTAGCCTTCGCCCACGCCGGGTCCGATGGCCGCCAGGCCGACCGAGAGCCCCGCCGCAACGTACTGGCACGTTGCCAGGAGGTCCGCCGCGCCGCTCGCCCAGAACTCGTGCCAGGTGGCCATCGCCGATGCGCCTCACGCCGCCGGAGCGGCCTCCTCGTGTGCCGAAGGATGCATGATGGTCTCGACTTCCTCTTCCTCGCGGATCTCCACGGCCAGGTAGGTCAGTGACAGGACCGTGAACACGAACGCCTGGACCGTCCCGACGAAAAGACCGAAGAAGACTTGGAGCAGGATCGGAAGCCCCGGCTTGATGGTCGACGCAATCATCAGGAAAATCACGGCGCCTCCGAAGATGTTCCCGAACAGACGGAACGACATGCTCAGGATCTCCGCGAACTTCCCGATGATGTTGAGCGGCGCAATGAAGAGGTTCGGGACGCCGAGCTCCTTCGGCTTGAACTTCGGCCTGACGAGGAAGGCCGCCAGGGCGTATAGCCCCAGCGCGCCGCCCAGCCCGTATGCCACATAGGGATCGGAGGCCCAGCGATGGTCCAGAAAAGTGCCGACCACGTATCCGAAAGCGCCGGCAAGGGCGGCGGCGAGGACGGCCATGGCGATCCGCGCCCACCATTTCTGGTACGGCCAGGTGAACCGCCCCAGGTGCGGCTGGAAGTACTCGTCCAGGTACCGCGCCATGCCCTTGCGCTTGATCGCCAGGATGTGCATCAGGAAGAAGACCATGATGCCCAGGCCCCAGGGGAAGTTGACGTTCCGCGTCGGCTCGATGGCGCCCGGAATGACCAGCGTCCCGCCTGAGAATTCCCACACGAGGTTCGCGCCGTGCTCCGGCCGGCCGGTCCACTCGTTGACAGCCTGGAAGATTTCGCCCGTCGGCACGAGGCCCACCAGGTTGCTCGTCCAGATGAAGAGGAAGATCGTGCCGATGAACGGCAGGAACCGCCGACCGTCCACCGGCCCGAGCGTGCCATCAACGACGTCGCGCAGGAACTCGACCAGGGTTTCGAGCAGCGCCTGGACC
>DATKUU010000230.1:0-7190 GCA_035530455.1 Phycisphaerae bacterium
GCGTTGCGTCGTCGGCTTTCGCCCCGCTTTTTCGTCTCTTTGCCTGTTGCCACGGTTTTTCCCGGTCCTCTGCGGCCGCGCGGTCGAAGGCACTGAAGTTGCGTGGGCATTCTACCACGCCGATGCACGGCCAAGCAAGGCTGGCCGTGCCACAACACGAAAGACGCCGTGAAAGCGCTTGACGCTTTGCCGACTCCGCCCTACAATCGCCGTTCCCTTTGTTTGTCCTCAGGCTGGACGCGTGGGTGTACATCAGGCCAGGAGGTCGCGGATGCTCAAGGAGATTCGCATTCACGGTCGCGGCGGCCAGGGCAGCGTCACCGCTGCCGAGGTCCTCGCCAAGGCGGCGTTCAAGGACGGCATCACGAGCCAGGCGTTTCCGGCGTTCGGCTCGGAACGGATGGGGGCCCCCGTCCGTGCCTTCTGCCGCCTGTCCGACCAGCCCATCCGCACCCGCGCGGTCATCGAGCAGCCCGATTACCTCATCGTTCAGGACCCGACGCTGTTCGGCCAGGTGGACATTTTCGGCGGTCTGAAGCAGGGCGGCATGGCCGTGGTCAACACCGAGAAACCCGAGGAAATCGAGGTCCCCAAGGGCACGACCCTCAAGACCGTCGCGGGGACGAAGATCGCAATGGACGTCATCGGCCGGCCGATTCCGAACATGGTGATGGTCGGCGCGTTCGCCGGGACGACGAATCTGGTGAGCCTGGAGTCGCTCCAGGCGGCCGTCAAGGAGCGGTTCGGCGGGAAGATCGGCGACCTGAATGCCGAAGCCGTCGCCAAGGCTTACACCGCCGCTAAAACAAAATGATGTTTATCCGCGAGCCGCTTGCGGTTTGGCAGCCGTCACGAAAGCGAGGATGCCGCAATGAACAAACTCCTGAGCATCGAAAAACTTTCCATCGGCTGCGTCGCGCCGCCGGGCGCGAGCCTGGCCAACAAGACCGGCGCCTGGCGTTCCATGCGCCCCGTCTTCAAGCAGAAGGACTGCATCGGTTGCCGCGCGTGCGAAATGGTCTGCCCCGAAGGGTGCGTCTTCGGCGAGCCGAAGAAAAAGCAGTTCGACTTCGACCCGGACTATTGCAAGGGGTGCGGCATGTGCGCGGTCGAGTGCCCCGTGGACGATATTGACATGGTGATGGAGGAGAAGTGATGGCGAAGGAAATCCTCGAAGGCGCGATGGCCGTCGCCCACGCCGTCGCCCGCTGCCGGCCGGAGGTCGTCGCCGCCTATCCCATCACGCCGCAGACCCACATCTCCGAGGAACTCTCGCAGATCGTGGCCGACGGCGATCTGGACGCCGAGTTCGTCAAGGTCGAGAGCGAGTTCGGCGCCGCCAGCGTCGTCCTCGGCGCTTCGGCCGCCGGCGCGCGCACCTACACCGCCACCTCCAGCCAGGGCCTCATCCTCATGACCGAGGTCCTCTGGAACATGGCCGGCATGCGCCTGCCGGTGGTCCTTGGGTGCGCGAACCGCAGCCTCTCGGCCCCCCTCTCCATCTGGTGCGACCATCAGGACGCCGAGTCGGTGCGCGACTGCGGCATCATCCAACTCTACGCCGAGGATTCCCAGGAAGCCTGCGATATGCACGTCCTGGCCTTCAAGATTGCCGAGGACCGCCGCGTCCTCCTGCCGGTGATGGTCAACCTCGACGGCTTCCTCCTGACGCACGTCTTCGAGCCGACCGAACTGCCGGACCAGGCGATCACCGACAAGTTTCTCGGCCGGTACGAGGCGGTGTTGAAACTCGACCTGGACGACCCGGCGACGTTCGGCGCGTTCTGCGAGCCCGACAAGTGCATGGAAGGCCGGTGGATGGTCCACGACGCCTGCCTCCGTAGCCTCGAGGTCATCGAGGAGGCGAGCAAGGCGTTCGCGAAGGCCTTCGGCCGCGATTCCGGTGGACTCCTCGAAAAGTACAAGAGCGACGACGCCGAAACAATCCTCGTTGCCAAGGGCTCCATCGCCGGCACCATCAAGGACGTGGTGGACCAGGTCCGCGGCGAAGGGAAGAAGGTCGGCCTCGTGCGCCTCAAAACCTATCGCCCGTTCCCGCGCGAGGCGGTCCTGGCGGCCCTCAAGGGCGCCAAGCAGATTGCGGTCATCGAGAAGGGCGGCTCCTTCGGCGCCGGCGGCATCATGACGCCGGAGGTCAAGGAAGTCTTGTACGACGCGGGCCTGCGGATTCCCGTGAGCGGGTTCTGTGTCCAGTTGGCCGGTCGCGAGGTCCCGGCCGACGGCATCCACGAGATTATCGAGCGCGTCGCCAAAGGCGAACGCCAGAAGGCGTACGAATACTTCCGCCTCAAGAAGGAGTTGCTCCCGGACCTCGTGCCGGAGGCGTGAGTTGTTCATCGTTTAGCCGTCGCCGGCACGGCGACGGCCGTGCCAGATAGCGGAGGACGAACTCGTGGCATCACCCGTACCGTTTGACTACAGCGACCGCGTTCTGAAACCCGGTTATACCTCGTGCCTGGGGTGCGGCGAGGCGCTCGTCATGCGCATCGTCGCCCAGGCCGCAGGGCCGCGCTCCATCTTCACCAATGCCACCGGCTGCTCCGAAATCTTCACCTCGCGCTATCCCCAGTCATCCTGGGCCGTGCCCTGGCTCCACAGTCTCTTTGAGAACTCGGCCGCCATCGCAAGCGGCGTCTATTACGCCCTCAAGCACAAGGGGAAACTCGAAGGGGTCAACATCGTCGCCACCGGCGGCGACGGCGGGACGGCCGACATCGGACTGCAGTGCCTCTCCGGCGCGTTCGAACGCGGCGATAAAATGCTCTACTGCTGCTGGGACAACGAAGCCTACATGAACACCGGCATCCAACGCTCCAGCCTCACCCCGCTCGACGCCTCGACCACCACCAGCCCGTCCGGCAAAGCGTCCTGGGGCAACGACCGGCCCAAGAAGGACATGCCCGCCATCATGGCGGCCCACGGCATCGCGTACGTCGGCGTGGGGTCGTGCGGCTACTACCGCGAACTCCCGGCCATGGTCAAGCGCGGCCTCGCGGCCGACGGCCCGGCGTATCTGCAGGTCCACGCCGTCTGCCCGCTCGGCTGGCGGAGCGACCCGGCCCAAACGGCGGTGCTCGCGCGCCTCGCGTTCGAAACCGGATGCTATCCACTCTATGAGATCATCAAGGGCGAGACCAAACCCCACCGCCCGCCGAAGGAAGGGTGGAAGCGCGTCGAAGAATACCTGAAGCCCCAGGGCCGCTTCCGCCACCTTTTCCGCGCCGCCGACGGCGCGGACCGGATCGTGCGGATCCAGGCCGGTGCGGCCGCCAACATCCGCAAGTTTTACGGCGACGAGGCCGTCCCCGCCTTCGCCAAGGAAGCGGAGGCCAAGGTCGCCGCAGTGGCTGCGAAGGCGAACGCCTCCGACTGACGCGCACCGCTTGCTTGCCACGCCGTAGCCTCGGCGCGCCGGGACGAAGGCGGGCGGCTTAGCGCCTTGCCGTTCATTCCGCGTTCCGCGCCGAGAGATTCCGCATTCGACTTCCCGCCCGCCCATTCTCCATGGCCTGCGAGCTCCCCTTCTGCTACAATAATTGCGTCCCGAAGGTTGCGGAGGTCCGCCATGCTCTACGTCGCCCTTCATGCCGCGTGGATGATTCTGGCTGTTGCCGTCGGGACCGTCGCCGGATACCAGGGCTTGCTGCGGGCCACGCAAAGGCCTGACCGTCCGAGCCTCCTCCCCGGACGCTTCCTCCTGCGGGCTCACGCCAGCGTCGGCACCGTCTATTACGCCATGCTTTATGCCGGCATCCTTTTCGGCTGGGTGGTCCACGAGTACCTGCTCGACGGCCGTGTCCTGTCGCCCTCGATTCTGCGCTGGCACATCGCCCTGGCTGGCGCCATCGCCGTTCTCTATGGCGCCGCCTGGATCCTCGGTGCCGGGCTCGTGCGTCGCCCCGCGCCGGAGGTGCGGGCCCGTCCCCGCCTCCACCTGGTCTTCAACTTTTCCGCCTGCGCCCTGGTGGCCGTCCAGATCGCCCTGGCCGTGTATTACGTCTGGATTTGGCCCGCGACCGTCTGAAAGGAGGCGCGCCCGTGCGTGAGTCTATGTGTCGCCACATGAAACTCGGCCTTGTTCTGCCGATGGCCTACCCCGACGCGCGCGAGTATCCCGAGGCCTTGCTGGAGGCCGTCCGTGCCGTCGCCGCCGACCCGTTCTGGACCGCCGTCGAGTTGCCGCCCGTTTACGACGAGGAACTCGCCCGGGTCATCCGGGCCCGCGTCTCGAGCGCCGCCCTGGCCGTGGTCCAGGCTTCCCAGGCCACCGTCCGCGGCGAACGCCTCGACTTCGGCAACGCGGACCCGGCGGAGCGCAAGCGGTGCCTCGACCGCCTCGCCCGCGACCTCGACTCCGCGGCCGCTCTCGGCGCCGCCGCCGTCGCCGTCCAGTCCGGCCCGGAGACCGACGACGCCTGCCGGCCGGCCGCGCTGGCCGCCACTGCCGAGTCGCTTCGCGCCCTGGCCGATGCCGCCGCCGAATGCCGCCTGGATCTTTTGCTCGAAACCTTCGACTGCGCGGCCGACCGCAAACGCCTCCTCGGCCCGACGCCCCGCGCCGCCCAACTCGCCGAAGCCGTCGCACGTCCGAACTTCGGCCTTCTGCTCGACCTGTCGCACCTGCCGCTTCTCGGCGAGACGCCCGACCAGGCCGTCCGCGCCGCCGGGCCGCACTTGCGCCATGTCCATTTCGGTTCCTGCGTCCTCGACAAGCAGAGCCCCTTCTTCGGCGACAGCCACCCGGGCTTTGCCAGTCCCGGCTCGGTCAACGGTCCCGCCGAGGTCCGCGCGATGTTCCGCGCCTGTTTCGACGCGGGCTTCTTTGCCGAGGGACGACGCCCCGTCGTCAGCGTCGAAGTCCACCCCCAGCCCGGCGAGACCACCGAGACTATTCTCGCCGCCGCCAAACGCACCGTCATCGAGGCATGGGCACTCCTCTGATATGGGTGGCACTGGCGGCTTGCCCGCCAGTGCGCCCTGTGCTCTCTCGCGCGGTCTTGACTACCCCCGAACGCCGGCGAGGGGTATACTATCCCTTATGGAACTCTTGCGCGATCTGGACCACGTGGACCCCCGCTTTAAGGGCGGTGCGCTGTCGGTCGGCGTTTTCGACGGCGTCCACCTGGGCCACCAGAAGGTCCTGGCGCGGACCATCGAGCGGGCCGCCGCGCTCGGTGCCGCGCCCCTGGTCTTCACTTTTCATCCGCATCCTCTCCAGATCCTCCGGCCGTCACTCGCCCCGCCCCTCATCCAGACCTTCGGCCAGAAACTGGAACTCATGCGCCGCCTTGGCATCCGGGCCGTCGTCTGGCCCCAGCACGTCGAACGCATCCTCTCGATGTCCCCCGAGGACTTTGTCCGCCGCGTCGTCGTCGGCACGCTGGCCGCCAAGGTTGTCGTCGAGGGGCGCGACTTCCGCTTCGGCGCCCGGCGCGCCGGCCACGCCGAACAACTCACCGCTATCGCCGCCGCTCACGATCTCCAGGTCGAACTGGTCGAGGACGTCGTCGTGGACGGCCAGCGCGTCTCCAGCACCCGCATCCGGTCGCTCCTGGCCGAAGGCCGCGCCGCCGAGGCCGCACGATGCCTCGGCCGGCCCTACGCCTACGTCGGCACGGTCGTCGAGGGCCACCATCGCGGCCAGCCCCTCGGATTCCCCACCGTCAACCTCGCGGCCCCGCGGTTCCTCGTCCCGGCCGAGGGCGTCTATGCCGGTTGGGCCGAGGTCCACGGACGCCGCTACCCCGCCGCCGTCAGTGTCGGACGCGCTCCCACCTTCCGGGCCTCCGAACCCGTCGCCGTCGAGGCATACCTGCTGGACTTCGACGGGGAACTTTACGGCGACCAGATGACCGTCGAGTTCGTCGAACGCTTGCGCGACCAGCAGGCCTTCGCCGATGTCGAGGCCCTGAAACAGCAGATGGACGCCGACTGCTCCCGCGTCCGGGAAGTGCTCGGCGCGGGCGATTAGGGGACCCGTCTTCGTCCCGACGGGACTTCCGGCTCCGTCTGCGACTCCGCCGTGACCCGCCTTCGTCGGAGGCTTCCGTCTTCGTCCTTCGGACTACGCCGAGACAGGTCGGCGTGGCAAGCAAGTCGCCGTGGCAGGAAATTCCGAAAATTCCAAAAAAAATTTTTGGGGGGCGGGCGGATTTTGGGGCGTTTTTTTGGGGTCCGCGGCCGCGTTTCCAGAGCGGCAGGGGTGTTTTGGGGTGCGGAAGACTCCGCGTGGAGTGCAAAACGCCCCATTTTCATGCGACTGTGGGCGACTTTGGCACGAAAAGGAGCGATCATCGCCCCGGTTTTACCTCGCAAAACCCTCGTTTTAGCGACCATGCTATGGAGCGACGTGGATGGAATAGCCGTTTTTCCGCGAAGTTTGGCACGGGATTTGCATGCCGGGGGGAGGGGGGTTCCGAGTTGGAAGGGGCCTCAAGCCTGCCGTTTATCCAAGGAGGCGAAAAAGGAGGATGGCCGCTTTTTGCTCTTTTTGCCCAAGTGCAATCCGAGATCTGCGTGGCAAAATGGCTTGAAAAGGGATCGTTCCATGTGTAAGTTCTTATCGGTCCATAGCCCGGCCGGATCGGGCAAAGTTCCATTTTCAGCCGCTGTGTGCGGCTTCGAGGAAACTCGAAACCATGTCGCAAACGCGCTATCGGGAGGCCCGAATGCTCGTCCGGCGGCTTTGCCGCCTGCCGGGCGAGGACCGCACCGAATTCAAGCGTAAGGTTGCGCGTCTTCGCGAACACTTCGAGCGGTTCAACGTTGATGTGTCCGAAGTGTGCCAATGGCTGATGGGGCTGCGCCGCGAGTGCGCAGATGCCGATAAGCCCGGCGGATTCGGAACGCTGGGAGATTTCATTCTCGGTCCGGTCCTCGACGCCAGCGATGCCGACGAATCGGAGCGCGACCGGCGGAGGCTTGCCGTCTTCGACGACGTGGCGGGGTTCCGCCGGGCGAGCGACCTGTGTGGCCGCCCTGTCCCGGAATCCCTGCGCCAAGCGATGGAGCGCAGCGCGGGGGGGCGTCGGACGCCGACCTCTCGGCGGCTGTTCGAGCGACTGCGTGTGCTTGGACCGGCCCACCGCCTCGTGCTGCTGAAGGCGGCAACGGAGTGGACCGTCGCCCGCTACCAACGCGGCGTCGAGAACTGGGTCCGCCAGCGCGAG
>DATKUU010000231.1:0-18981 GCA_035530455.1 Phycisphaerae bacterium
CTCATCTCGGGATACGTCTCGGTCGGCTCCACGGTTGCCACACTTGTGTTTCTCGGCGGCTACCTCGTCACGTGTCGCGATGTCGCCTGGGGCAGCGCCCTGCCCGTCACGTTTTTCGTCCTTGCGCTTGTGACGGTGGTGATTGTGCGGCACCGGACGAATTACGCGCGGCTGCTGCAGGGCGAAGAGAATCGCATCTGGGGACGTCGGCCCACGAAGCCTGCCGGCACCGACCAAGGGCCTGCGCTCGACCAGGACGCCTCGCTCCCCACCCCGCGCAAGGAACCTGCCCCGGAGGATACTTCGGAGAAGTGAACCGCGGCTCTCTCAACCGCGAAGTTTCCGGACCAGAAGTTCGCGAACGACTTTCGGATTGGCTTTCCCGCCCGACGCCTTCATCGCTTCGCCGATGAGGCGGCCCAGCGCCTTGTCCTTCCCGCCGCGGAAATCATCCGCCGGGCCGGGGTTTGCCGCGATCACCTGCTCGACGATTCGTTCCAGTTCCCCCGCGTCGCTCGTCTGCGCAAGACTCTCTTCCTCGACGATTGTTGCGGCCGATTTGCCCGTCTCGAGCATCCGGTTGAAAACCTCTGTTCCCGTGTTGCGGTTGATCGTGCCCTTTTCGACAAGGACCATTAGCTCAGCAAGTTGCTCAGCCGTAAACCGAAAATCATTCGGGCGAATACCCCGTTCGTTAATCGCTCGCTGCACGTCCTGATTGAACCAGTTGCCAACGACCTTCCCCTTGCGCGCGAGAGGCCAATCACTAACATACTTATTCCCAAACTCACGCCCCATGATCTTGTCGAACGACACAGCAACTTTGGGATAGAAGTCGGCAACTTCCCGATCCTGCATCATGACTTCTGCGTAATACTGTGAGAGCCCATACTCCTCTATTAGCCTACGCCGTATCTTCTGGGGGGTTTCTGGCATCGATGCACGGACTTCTTCAACCCATTTGCGGTCCGGCACGAACGGCACCAAGTCCGGCTCCGGGAAATAGCGGTAATCGTGCGCCTCTTCCTTCGACCGCTGAAGGAACGTCACCTCCCGGTCGTCCATCCATCCGCGCGTCTGCTTGCCCAGGTTCTCCAGCGTGTACCCCTTCGGGTCCGCCTCGCATTCCTCGCGGTGCCGTGCAATCTCGAACGCCACCGCATGCTCGACGCTCCGGAAGGAGTTCAGATTCTTAATCTCGGTGATGGGCGTGTATCGCGGCCGGCCGTCGGCGCCCGTCCCGATGCGGAGGCTGATGTTCGGCTCGAAGCGCATCTGTCCCAACTGCATGTTGCACTCGCCCACGCCCAGGTACACCGCCAGTTGCCGAAGCGCCGTCGAGTAGGCCCGCACTTCCTCCGCCGAGTTCATGTCCGGCTCGCTGACGATCTCCAGGAGCGGCGTGCCGGTGCGGTTGAGGTCCACGACGCTGGAGTTGCCCCCGCCCTCCGCATGCATCAGTTTCCCCGCGTCCTCCTCCAGGTGGACGCGGATAATGCCGATCCGCTTCACCCCGCCCTCGACGGGAATCTCCAGGAAGCCGCCCACGCCCAGCGGTTGATCGTATTGCGATATCTGGTAGTTCTTCGGAAGGTCCGGATAGTAATAGTGCTTGCGGTCCCACTTCGCAAGGTCGGGAATCGTGCACCCCAGCGCCAGCGCCATCCGCACCGCCAGTTCCACCGCCCGCTCGTTCAGGACCGGCAGGACGCCGGGCATCCCCAGGCACACGGGGCAGACGCGCGCGTTCGGCGGCGCGTCGTACTCGACCGCGCACGGGCAGAAAAGTTTCGTCCGCGTCGCCAGGTGCAGGTGCACCTCCAGGCCGATGGTCGGTGTAAGGGCTTCTGCCATCAGGATTTGCCTTCGCACACGGGCGGCCTTCGCCTCGCCCAGTTCGTCTCCCGCTCGTACATCCGCGCGACGCGCAGGAGCCGCTCTTCGCTGAACGCGTCGCCGATGATCTGAAGCCCCACCGGCAGCCCCGCCCTCGTGAAGCCGCATGGAACGCTCAAGCCCGCGATGGCGGCCAAGCTGCAACTCACGGTGTACACGTCCGAGAGGTACATCGTCAGCGGGTCGTCGGTCTTCTCGCCCAGCCGGAACGCCGCCGTCGGCGTGGTGGGCCCCATCACGACATCCACCTGGCGGAACACCGCCGCGTAGTCCTGGCGGATGAGCGCCCGAACCTTGGCCGCCTTCTTGTAGTACGCGTCGTAGTACCCCGCGCTCAGCGCATACGTCCCGAGCATGATGCGGCGCTTCACCTCGTCGCCGAACCCCTCCGAGCGACTGAGCATGTACATGTCTATCATATCCGCATATCCACCTGCCCTATGCCCGTAGTGGACGCCGTCGTATCGCGCCAGGTTCGACGACGCCTCGCTCGTCGCCACCAGGTAATACGCCGCAATGGCATGCTCGGTGGCGCGCGGAAGACTCACATCCGTCAACTTCGCCCCCAGCCGCTCGTACACCCCCAACGCCTCCCGCACCGCCCTCTCCACTTCTCCGTCCACGCCTGTGCCGAAAAACTCCTTCGGCACCCCGATCCGAAGTCCCTCGACCGGCTCCTCGAGCGTCGCAAGGTAGTCGGGCACGGCCTGCGGCACGCTGGTCGAATCGCGCGGGTCGTGACCCGCCACCGCCTGCAGGAGAAGCGCCGCGTCTCCCACGGTCCGCGCGAGCGGCCCGATCTGGTCCAGGCTGGAGGCGAACGCCACCAGGCCGTATCGGCTCACCCGCCCGTACGTCGGCTTCAGCCCCACCACGCCGCACAGCGCCGCCGGCTGCCGGATGGAACCGCCCGTGTCCGACCCCAGCGCGAGGGGAACCATCCGCGCCGCCACCGCGGCGGCGCTTCCGCCGCTTGAGCCGCCCGGCACGCGCTCCAGGTCCCACGGGTTCCGCGTCGGCCCGAACGCGCTATTTTCCGTCGAGGAACCCATCGCAAACTCATCGAGATTCGTTTTCCCGACGACAATCGCATCCTCGCCCAGCAGCCGCTCCACCACGTGCGCGCTGTAAGGCGCCTTCCACCCTTCGAGGATGCGGCTCGCACAGGTCGTCGCCTGGCCGTCGGCCGTACAGAAGTTGTCCTTGACGGCCGTCGGGATGCCCGCCAGAAGCCCCATCCGCTCGCCGCGCGCCCGCCGCTCGTCCACTTCAGCCGCACGGCGCAGGGCGTCCTGGGGCGAGAGCGCGAGAAAGGCGTGGATCTTCGGCTCGAGCCGCTCGATGGCCGCAAGGCAACTTTGCGTTGCTTCGCGCGCCGAGAGGTCCCCCCTGCCAATCGCCTCCCGCATCTCACAGGCTGTCAGGTTCAGGGGTTGCATCTTCGCATCCGCGATCGGGCGCCTGAAAGGGTTTACGCCGCCGTCCCGTCGTCAAGGACCCGCGGCACGCGGAAGAACCCGTCCGCCGCGTCCGCCGCCCCCCCGACCGCCTCCTCGGGCGAGAGGCTCATTCGCGGCTCATCCTTGCGCAGGACGTTCCGGAGGGGGACGGCATGGGCGAGCGGCTCGACGGTCTCGGTATCGAGGTCCGACAGTTTGCCAACGTAGGCCAGGATGGAAGAGAGTTGGGACGCCAGCCGATCCACCTCATCGGGAGCGAGGCGGATGCGGCTCAGGGCAGCGACCTTCTCGACTTCCTCCCGCGAGATGGGCATGATCGCCCTCGCCGCCCAAAGCCCCACCTGGAGTGCAGCGAAAGGTGGGGATTCCCGCACCGTGGCCACGCGCAACCGAGCGCCCTACTTCGTCGCCGGCTCCGGCACGACGCGCTTGCTCCGCTTCCGCACCTGTCCGCCCCGAAGGCACTGGGCGCAGACGCGCATCCGTTTCCGCGTCCCGTTCGCCAACTCGACGCGGACGGACTGAAGGTTCACCCGGAACCGCCGCTTCGAAATGCCCGTGATCTTCCGACCCACCCCGCCCAGGTACTTCGCTTTGCCCCGGCGGGTGATGCTCGAACCCGCGATGGACGTTTTCCCGCATATCGCACATTTGGCCGGCATCGGCATCCTCCCGCATCGTTCCCGTTCAAACGAAGCCGCATAGTATACCGCCTCCGCCGCCCCCTGCAACCCCTTTTCTGAGGCGATACGACGAATCCTGAACGCCCTCCGCGCGGTGGCCCCGCCCCGGCGGGTAAACTTCCCAGGCCACCGCGCATGGCACGGAAGGCGGTGGCGGCCTGGGAAGGCCGCCACCCGAGAGCATGCTGGATTCATCAGACAGAGCCTAGAGCGCGCCGGTCGCCTTCAGGTAGGCGAGAATGCGCCCTGCCGCCTCCTCGGGCGAGAATCGGTCGGTCGGAATCTCGTAGTGGCGGGCGGTGCGGTACTTCTCACGCCGCTCGGCGAGGACGCTGCGGACTTCCGCGATGCCGCCCGCGTCGGTCAGGTTCGGCCGCTCGCCAATCGTCTTCGGGTCCGCTTTCATGCGGTCCCAGATGGTTTCAGCCGCGGCCGTCAGAAGGACCACCTTCCCGCGGGCGCGGAGGGCGTCGGTGTTCGCCTCATCGAGAACGGCGCCGCCGCCAGCGCTGATGACCTGGCGGTCGCGGGAAGCGACATCGGCGATCACTTCTCGCTCGCGGCGGCGGAAATCCGCCCAACCGCCCGCCGCCACAATTTCCTGGATGCTCCGGCCGGCCCGCTCCTGGATGAGCGTGTCGGTGTCCACGAGCGGCCAGCCCAACTTCTCGGCGAGGATTGCGCCGATCGTCGTCTTCCCCGTGCAGCGATAGCCGATAAGAATGATATTCATGCGTCCGCGCTACTTTCCTTTTCGCTTCGCCAGGCCCTGCACCTTCATCGGCAAGCCGAAGAGGTGGATGAACCCTGTGGCGTCGGCCGGGTCATAGCCTTCACCCATGACGAAACTCGCAAGGGCCTCGCTGTAGAGGCTGTGAGGCGAGGAGGCGCCCGCCGGCAGCGCCTGGCCCTTGTACAGTTTCAGGCGCGCCTTGCCCGTCACGCTCTTCTGTGTCCGGTCCACCAGCGCATCGAGCGCCTCGCGCAAAAGCGAGAACCACTGCCCGTAATACACAAGTTCCGCGTACCGGAGTCCCACTCCTTGCTTATAGTGCAGCGTGTCGCGGTCGAGGCACAGGGCCTCCAGCATCGCGTGGGCGGCATAGAGGATCGTCCCACCCGGCGTCTCATAGACGCCGCGCGATTTGATCCCCACGAGGCGGTTCTCGGCGATGTCCACCTGGCCGACGGCATGCTTGGCGCCCAGGCGGTTCGCCTCCTCCATCAGCGCGACCGGACCCAGACGCTTGCCGTTGATGCCCACCGGCACGCCGGCCTCGAACTCGATCTCCACGTGCTCCGGCTTGTCCGGCGCCTTTTCGACGGTCGGCCCGAGGACGAACACCTCCGGCCGCGGCTCGTTGGCCGGGTTCTCCAGTTCCGCCCCCTCGTGGCTGATGTGCCAGAGGTTCCGGTCGCGGCTGTAGATGCTCTTCTTGGACTGCGCGATCGGGATGCCGTGAGCCTCGGCGTATTCGACGGCGGCCTCTCGGCTCGTGAGCGTCCAGCGCTTGTCGCGCCACGGCACAAGAACCACGAGGTCCGGCGCGAGGGCCATGTACGTCAGTTCGAACCGGACCTGGTCGTTGCCCTTGCCGGTCGCGCCGTGGGCGACGGCGTCGGCGCCCGTCGCGCGGGCCACCTCGACCTGCTTGGCGGCGATGAGCGGGCGGGCGATGCTCGTGCCGAGGAGGTACTTGCCCTCGTACACCGCGCCCGCCTTGAGCATCGGCCAGAGGTAGTCCGTGACGAACTCTTCCCGCAGGTCCATGACGACGCACTCGGAAGCGCCGCTCTTCTTGGCCTTCGCTTCAATGCCGTCGAGTTCGCCGGGCCCCTGCCCCAGGTCGGCGACGAACGCAACCACCTCGCAGCCGTACGTTTCGCGCAGCCAGGGGAGGATGACGGAAGTATCCAGCCCGCCGGAGTAGGCGAGGACGGCTTTTTTGACCTTCTCGTTGCCTTTTGCCATAGAAGCGCCTTTCGCTTTGAACGCGCCCACCAAGGTGGGCGGCTAAATGTGTTGCCGTTTGCTTTTCCCCGATACCTGCTTTCCTTTGCGGTCTCTGCGCCCTCTGCGTTTAACCCGCCTCTTTCCCGCGCCGCGTCGCGTCAGCGTCCGGTTGATGGCCGACAGATACGCCTTGGCGCTCGCTTCCAGGATGTCGGTCGAGATGCCGCGGCCGGCGACCGTCCGCTTGCCGTGGAGGACTTCCAAACGGACCTCGCCCTGGGCTTCCTTGCCGCCGGTGACGCTGCGGATCTGGTAGTCGGTCAATTTCAGTGCGACGCCCGTCAAGCGTTCCATCGCGCGGAAGATGGCATCCACCGGCCCGTCGCCGGTGGCGGCGTCGCGGATGCGCCGGTTCTTGGCCGTCTCCTCCAATTCCACGGTGGCGGTCGGCATGCCGCCGGTCCCCGTCGCCACCTGGATGCCCACGAGACGCCACACCTCGGGCGCGGTCACGAGTTCGTTCTCGACCAGGGCCTCGATGTCCTCGTCGAAGACCTCCTTCTTGCGGTCCGCCAGTTCCTTGAACGGGCCGAAGAAGAGCGCATCCACTTGCTTCGGCGTCAGGCGGAACCCCAGGTCCTTCAGCCGCTGGCGGAACTGGTGTCGCCCGCTGTGCTTGCCCAGGACCAGCCGGCTCATCGTGAGGCCCACCGACCGCGGGTCCATGATCTCGTAGGTCGTCCGTTCCTTCAGCACGCCGTCGGCGTGGATGCCCGACTCGTGGGCGAACGCGTTCTCGCCCACCACCGCCTTGTTGCGCTGGACGACCATGCCGGTGACACGGCTGACGAGGCGGCTCGTCGGATACAGCCGCTCCGTCCGGATGCTCGTCCAGCACCCGCCGAACGCTTCCGGCCGGGTCGCCAGGGCCATGACGATTTCCTCGAGGGCCGCGTTCCCCGCGCGCTCCCCGATGCCGTTGACCGTGCACTCCACCTGCCGCGCACCCGCCTGCACCGCCGCCAGCGAATTCGCCACCGCCATCCCCAGGTCGTCGTGGCAGTGGACGGCGATGACGGTTTTAGTGATGTTCGGTACGTGCTCGAACAGGTGCTCGATGACGCGGCGGAAACCGTCCGGCGTCGCCCAGCCGACCGTGTCCGGAATGTTCACCGTCCCGGCGCCGGCGGCGATAACCGCCTCGACGACCTCCGCGAGGAAATCCGGCTCGGTGCGCGCAGCGTCCTCGGGCGAGAACTGCACGTCCTGGACCGCCGCCTTCGCCCGGCGCACAGCCTCCACGCTCAGGCGCAGGATTTCGCTCCGCGCCTTTCGCAGTTTGAACTTGCGGTGGATGCGGCTCGTGGCGAGGAACACATGAATGCGCGGCTTGGCGGCGTCGCGCACCGCCTCGGCCGCACGGTCTATGTCCTTCGGCACGCACCGGGCCAGGCCCGCCACTGTCGGGCGCTTGACCTCGCGTGCAATCGCCCGGACCGCCTCGAAATCGTCCCGGCTCGTGATCGGGAACCCCGCCTCGATGATGTCCACGCCCAGGAGGTCCAGGGCCCGCGCCACCTCCAGTTTCTCCGTCAGGTTCATGCTGGCGCCGGGCGACTGCTCGCCGTCGCGCAGCGTCGTGTCGAAAATGAGGACGCGTTTGCTTGCCTTTGCGGCCACGGCTCGCCTCCTTCCCTGTGCGTTCATATCCGACCCGGCGGGCGGGTTCAACGCTTTTCCCCGTTCCCCGTCCGGGCGACAAAAAAGGCCCCGGGATGCTTTTCCCGGAGCCGTCGTTCCTGCATCGCTTGGCGCGCAGCGGCCCCGGGCGCTTACAGCCTAAGGCCCAGAGCCAGATACTCGCCGCGCGATTTCATGGTGTCACTATATCGGCCGGCCCGGCCGTGCGTCAAGAGCAAAACCGCGCGCCAGCGAAAAGGCTTGAATCGCCCGCCGCCGGACCTATATTGGCCCTTTCCGGCGGACCAGCGGAAGACGAAACATGAAACGCGACACGATACCGAAAGCGGCACGCGACGAGGCCAAGCGCCAACTGGAGGCCCTGCGCCGGGGGACCGTCCAGATTTACACCGAGGACGAACTCGCCGACAAACTCGCCCGCTCCATCCACTCCGGAAAGCCGCTTCGCATCAAACTCGGCATGGACCCGACCGCCCCGGACATCCACCTCGGGCACACGGTCGTCATGCGCAAGATGCGCCAGTTTCAGGACCTCGGCCATAAGGCCGTCCTCATCATCGGCGACTACACCGCCCGCGTCGGCGACCCCTCCGGCCAGAACCACATGCGCCCCGTTCTCTCCGAAGAGCAGATCGCGGAGAACGCCGAGACATACCTCGCCCAGGCCGGCCGGGTGCTCGACGCCTCCAAGGCGAAACTCGAAGTCCGCTCGAACAGCGAATGGCTCGCCGGCCTCACCTTCGCCGACGTCCTGCGCCTGGCCGCCCGGATGACCGTCGCCCGGATGCTCGAGCGCGACACCTTCGAGAATCGCTACAAGGCCGGCGACCCCATCGGCATCCACGAGTTCCTCTATCCCCTGATGCAGGCGTACGATTCGGTCGCTATCGAGGCCGACGTGGAACTGGGCGGCACGGACCAGACGTTCAATTGCCTGGCCGGGCGCGAACTCCAGCGCAGCCAGGGCCAGGAGCCGCAGGTCGTCCTCACCATGCCCCTGCTCGTGGGCCTCGACGGCACGGAGAAGATGTCCAAGTCGAAGGGCAACTACGTGGCCGTCACCGACCTGCCGGGCGAGATGTTCGGCAAACTGATGAGCATCCCCGACGGGCTGATGGAGAATTACTGGACGCTCCTCGCGGCCGAGCCGGTCGCCGAGTTCCGAAAGAGCCTCCAGGCCACCGGTCCGCGCGACACCAAGGAGCGCCTCGCCCGGCAAATCGTCGCCCAGTACCACGGCGAGGGCGCGGCCGTCGCCGCCGCCGACGAGTTCCGGCGCGTCTTCGCCGAGAAGGAAATCCCCGCCGAGATCCCCGAAGTGCGTGTCGCGCGCGGAACAGGCTTGGCGGCGCTCATCGTGTCGGCCGGGTTTGCCAAGAGCAATAGCGAGGCGATGCGCCTCATCAAGCAGGGCGCCGTGAAACTTAATGACTGTGTCCTCGCCGACCCGCAGGCGTCGGTCGAGGCGGCGGACGGCGACATCCTCCGCGTCGGCAAGCGCCGCTGGGCTCGCCTCATCGTCGCTTGACCTCGGGAACCCCGGCAAAGGAGCGGGCGGTGTTCAAGGCAGCGATCATCGGCTGCGGCGTCATCAGCCAAACCCACGCAAGGGCCTACCGTGAATGCACGGAGATCCAACTTGCCGCCGTCTCAGACATCGTTCCCGAACGCGCCGAGGCGGTGGGCAAAGAGTTCGGTGTGCCGGCGCTGGCGCGGCTGGAGGACGTCTTGGCGCGCGACGACATCCATTTTCTCGACATCTGCACGCCGAGCGGGGTACACGGCGACATCGCCATCGCCGCCGCAAAGGCCGGCAAGCACTGCATCTCGGAAAAGCCCCTCGACACCACGCCCCAGCGATGCGAGGAGATCCTTGCGGCGTTTCAGGCCTCAGGCACGACGCTGGGTGGCATCTACCAGCACCGCTTCGCCGACGACGTCCAGAAAACCAAACAGGCCGTGGACGCCGGACGCTTCGGCCGGCTCACTCTGCTCACGTGCAGCACGCCGTGGTGGCGCAGCCAGGAGTATTACGATTCCGGCGCGTGGCGGGGGACGTGGAAACTGGACGGCGGCGGGGCGCTGATGAACCAGGGCATTCACGCCATTGACCTCGCGCTCTGGTTCGGCGGGCCCATCAAGCGGATTGCGGCAAGGACCGCGCTGCTGGCCCACGAGCAAATCGAGGTCGAGGACGCCGCCGTCGCCGTCTGCGAGTTTCAATCCGGCGCGCTCGGCGTCATCGTGGGGACGACGGCGGCCTATCCGGGAGGCCCCGTCCGCCACGAGGTCATGGGCACGGGCGGGATGGCCTATCTCCTCGACGACCAAATCGCCCTGTGGAAACTGCGGGACGAGGAAGCGACGGAAGCCAAACCGGCCGCCGCGGCTCCCGAGACGCCCAGCCCGCCGCACGAAGAGCCGACGAACACCTTCGCGCGCAACCTCGACGACATCGCCCGTGCCGCGCGCGATGGCCGGCCGCCGCTCGTCTCGGGCGCCGAGGCCCGCAAGAGCGTCGAAATCATCTGCGCCATCTACGAATCCGCCCGGACGGGGCGGCCGGTTACGCTTCCGCTCAAGGAGTTTCATCCGTAGAATGGCGGATTGCGGAATGAGCAGCCGGCGGTGGCTGCGGCGCCTTGCGCCGTTCATTCCGCGTTCCGCATTTGCTGCTCTGCGAAGCGCCGCTTCGCCACGAAGCACGAGCCGCGTTCCGAGTGAATTGCTATGGCCCTTCCCATCGTCGCCATCGTCGGCCGTCCCAACGTCGGCAAGTCGAGCCTGCTGAACGCGCTGGCGGGCCGGCGCATCGCCATCGTCGAGCCGACCGCCGGCGTCACGCGCGACCGCATCGCCGCGCTCGTCGAGCACGAGGGACGCTGGTTCGAACTCATGGACACCGGCGGCATGGGACTCGGAAAGAGCGAGGACCTCGCGGCCGAGATCGAACGCCAGATCGCCACCGCCGTCCGCGAGGCCGCCCTCGTCCTGCTTGTCGCGGACGTGCGCGAGGGCCTGACGCCGCTGGACCGGCAGGCGGCCCAGCGCCTTCGCCGGGCCGGGGCGAACGTTCTCGTCGCCGCCAACAAGGCTGACAACCCCCGCCTGGCCGAGGGGGCGGCGGAGTTCTACGCCCTCGGGTTCGACCCCGTCCTGGAGGTAAGCGCGAAGACCGGCCGCGGACGGCGCGAACTGCTCGACGCCATCCGCGCACGCCTGCCTCAGGAATCCGCCGAGCACCCCGCCGACGTCGCCATGAAACTCGCCGTCGTCGGCAAGCGCAACGCCGGCAAGAGCACCTTCATCAACGCCCTCGCCGGCTCGGAGCGCGTCATTGTCTCGGAGACGCCCGGCACGACCCGCGACGCTGTGGACATCCGCTTCGAGAAGGACGGCCTGGAGTATGTGGCGATTGACACGGCGGGCATCCGCAAACGCCGCAGCGTCAAGGGCGACATCGCCTTCTACAGCCTGACGCGGGCCCTGGAGTCCATCCGCCGCGCCGACGTCGTTCTGATGCTCATTGACGCGGCCGTCCCCGTCAGCCAGGTGGACAAGCGCCTTGGCGCCGCCATCCAGGAACAAATGAAGCCCGTCGTCCTGGTGGTCAACAAGTGGGACCTGGTCCAGGGGCGCGCCGTCACGAGCGACTACGCCGACTACCTCGGCAAGACGATGCCGGGCCTCGCGTTCGCGCCGCTGGCCTTCACGTCGGCCAAAGATACGAAGAATGTCGAGGCGACGATTGATTTGGCGCGGAACCTCTTCAAGCAGGCGGCGACGCGCGTCGCGACGAGCGAACTGAACCGCGTGGTCCGCGACGCGATCCGCGCCCGCCAGCCCCCCTCCCCCCAGACGATCCTGCCGAAGGTCTATTACGCCACCCAGGTGGCCGTCCACCCCCCGACGATCGTCCTGTCGGTCAACAACCCGGACCTTTTCCGCGAGGACTACCGGCGGTTCATCGAGAACCGGTTCCGCGACCACCTGCCGTTTCCCGAGGTTCCGATCCGCCTGGTCCTCCGCCGGCACCGGGAGGATGGGAAAAAGGGCCGCCCGCACCGCCCGCGCCAACCCGGCCGCAGCAAAAAACGCCGCTGAGCGCCGCGGCGGCGCTCTTGACGAGCCTGTCGGTTCGTGCTACGGTTTTTGGAGAGGTCGAAGCGAGCCATGGAACGAAGCGAACTTCTTCGCCGCGTCAAGGTTGCCTTGCGGCAGGCTTTCGGCCAGCGCCTGCGGGGAGTCATTCTGTACGGCTCCGAGGTGCGCGGAACCGCCGAACCCGACAGCGATATAGACTTCCTCGTCCTCCTCAACGGCCCAGTTGGCCCGTGGGAGGATTCCGGTACATGCATTCACGCCCTGTATCCCCTCGTGCTGGAACTGGAACGCCCCATTCACGCCAAGCCGGTGGACATCCGGGAATATGAAGCACAGGTTTGGCCGCTCTACCAGGAGGCGAAGCGCGAAGGGATTCTCACGTGACACCTACGGCTGACGCACTTTGGGATCGCGCGAAGGAATCGCTTCGGGCCGCCAAACACGTCTTGCCCGTAAGCGCCGACGCTGCCGCCTCGCGAGCGTACTACGCCGTCTTTTACGCCGTATCCGCAACATTTGCCGCCCAAGGACGCACCTTCCGTAAACATACCGCCGTCGAGGCTGCCGTACACCGCGACCTCGTCAAGGCGGGATCCTGGCCTGCCTCTATGGGAGAAGCCTATTCTCGTCTGGCCGAAATGCGAAGCGTTGCCGACTACGGTCAGAGCGAGCGGGCCACCCAGGAAGATGCCCTGAAGGCCGTCCAATCCGCCGTGGAAATCCTCCGGACGGTAGCGCAAGGCAGTCGTGGGGCTTTCGTGGGGCTGGAAGACATCCTCCCCGCGGAGGACAGCGATGACTGACGAAGCCCGGCAGCAAATATGCTTCGTCATTATGCCTATTGGTGACCAGCACCTTCCCGACCAGATCGTTCTTGCCGCCGACCTGAGACAGAGGTACGACAGAATCGCTGCAGCACTGAAGCAGGCGAGAGGGACACTCCAGGTCATCCGAGCCGACGACATTGCAGGGCCTGGGGTCATTTCTAAGGACGTTTGCGAATTCTTGCTTCACGTTCGCTACGTTGTGGCAGACATCACGTACTTGAATGCCAACGTATATTACGAACTTGGACTGCGACACGCCACGAGGCCTGGGACGCTCATCATACGGGATCGCAACAGCCGCCAACCTCCCTTTGATCTCGCGCACTGCCGTTACATCGAGTACGAAAACACAAGTGAGGGAATGGCCGATCTGACCAGCAATCTGGCAAAGTACCTGGAAGCCTGCGACAAGGCCCCGGAGGAACCTGACAACGAATTCCTGTGGGTCGCCCGACAGCAACCGCGGCTCCACCTGACGGAAGATACAAGGTCCTACAGATCGGGCCAGACGGCAAACCTGTTTGGGACTGGCTGCGCTTGCATTAGAATGTGCTATTGCGAGCGCAACTTCCCCATCGGCCTCAGATTCGGCAGGCCCTTGCCCCAGACGCGCTTCGCTTCCTTCACATAATGGATGTAGTTGACGAGCGGCACGTCGGCGGGCACCCGGTGGTCGCAGTGTGGAATGAACGCCCCCTCCTCCACCAGCGGCGTCAATCGCTCGACCTCGGCCGAGATTTCCTTCGGCCCGCGCGCAAGGATATGCTTGTCGAACCCGCCGCGCATCAGCATCTCCCGCCCGAAACGTTTCCGCAGCGCGACCGGGTCCGCCCAGTCCCCGATCTCCAGGGGGAACATGCAGTTGACGCCGTTGTCCATCCAGACGGGGATAAGGTCGTCAATCTTCCCGTCGCAGTCCAGCATGATGATCTCGCAGCCGTAGCGGCGCAGGAGGTCCGTGATGCGGCGATAGTGCGGCCCGCAGATCTCGCGGAACATCTTCGGGGCAATCTGCGGACCGCGGTTGAAGCAAATGTCCTCCCACATTCCCGCGAAGTCGAACGTCACGCCCGCGCGCTTCGCAATGGCCAGGGCCTTGCCCAGAGGCTCCAGGACACACTCCGCAAGCTGCTCGACCATCTCCTCCACCAGCGGCCGGTCGTCGTACAGCATCAGGGCCAGATGTTCAAAACCGACCCAGTTCCTGAGGATGCCGTACAGGCTCCCCGCGCCGATCATCAGCGGATACGTCCGTTCGGCATCGCGGTGCCTGGCCACATACTCCGCGAAGTCCGCCGGCACGCGGCCCGGGTCGGCCGGGTCCAGACGCTTTTTGTACGCCGGCCAGGCGTCCCGTCCCGTCAGGAGAAACTCCGTCGGCTCCGGGATGGTCGTGGAATGCTTATGCTGCCTCTCCACAACACCGTCCCCACGCCGCACCCAGCGGTACTGGTCGTTTTCCTTAACGACCTCGTACTGGAACTCTGGAAGCAATTGAGTGTTCACGCCGCAGCCGAGGTCAAAGTCGTCCATGCCGAAGAATCGCGCGGCTTTGCCGTTGTCGGAGACGTCCTCCGGCAGGCCCTCGCCGTGCCAGAGATCGAGCGCCTCGTCCCAAAAGCCGAAATCCCACATCGGGCATCGGTCGCGAGGCTGGTAGCGCATCGTGGCAAGGAATCGTTCGCGGTCGTTCATGCGTCGGCTCTCCGTAACAGGAAATCGAAGTGGAAAAGTCTAGGCTTCCACGGCGGGCCCGTCAACGTCTTTATTGACAGTGTCGCCGCAAAGTGATAATGTCCGGTTTCCGCAAAGTAGAATTGTCCTCTTTCCGGCCGGGTGGCCGGGAGGAGGACGAGGATGGAACTGCGGATGAGCCGGAAGGAACGGGATCGGTTGAAGGTGGTGGCGGCCTTGGCCGAGCGTCGGCTGAGGCAGCGGGCGGCGGCCGGGCTGGTGGGGTTGAGCGAGCGTCAGGTGCGGCGGATCCTGGTCCGCTACCGGGCGGAGGGAGACGCCGGCCTGGTGCACCGGGCGCGCGGTCGGCCATCGAACCGGCGGGTGCCGGAGACCCTACGTCGTCGTGTGATGGGCCGGGTGGTCCGGCAGTACCGGGACTTCGGTCCGACGTTGGCGACGGAGAAGCTGGCCGAGCGGGACGGTCTGCGTGTCAGCCGGGAGACGCTGCGGGGGTGGATGATGGCCGAGGGGCTCTGGAAGCCCCGGCGACCCCGCCGGGAGGTGCACCTGTGGCGTCCGCGGCGTCCGTCGTTCGGGGAACTGGTCCAGATGGACACCAGCGAGCACGCGTGGTTCGAGGGCCGGGGCGATGCCGAACCGGTCCTGGTGAAGATGATCGACGACGCCACCAGCCGCACCCTGCTTCGGTTCTTCCCGGCCGACACCACCGAAGCGAACCTCCAGATGCTGGGCCTTTGGCTGCGGCGTCATGGGCGTCCGGGGGCGATTTACGCCGACCGGGATAGCATCTTCAAGGTGAACCGGCCGCCGACGGGTGAAGAGACGCGCGCGGGCCGCCAGGCCGAGACCCAATTCGGCCGGGCGCTGCGGGAACTGGGCAGCGACTACATCCCGGCCGCAAGCCCCGAGGCCAAGGGACGCGTCGAGCGGTCCTTCCAGACCGACCAGGACCGCCTGGTCAAGGAACTCCGGCTGCGCGGCATCTCGGACATCCCCTCCGCGAACGCCTATCTGGAGGCCGAGTACGAGCCGATGCTGAACGCCCGCTTCACCGTGCCGCCGGCCTCCTCGGTCGACGCCCACCGCCCGGCGAAGGGGTACGACCTGGCGGCCATCCTGAGCATTCAGACGGTGCGGACCGTCGCCAACGATTACACGGTGCGGCACGGAGGGCGGCGGTATCAGATCGAACGGCGGTCCATTGCGGGCGGCCTGCGCGGATCGAAGGTGATCGTGGAGGAACGACTGGACGGGTCGATGCGGCTGCGGTTCCGGGGCCGGTACTTGCGGTGGCACGAGGTGGCGTCGGCGGCGCCGAACCCGCCGACGCGCCAACGGCGTCGGGGGGCGGGGGCCTCCACGCCACCCCCCGTCGCTCCGGCCCCCGCCCCCCGACGTCCCGCGGCCGATCACCCTTGGCGCCAGCCCTTCCAGAAAAAGCGGACATTCCTACTTTGCGGGAAAGAGGACATTTCTACTTTGCGTTGACAGGAACGGCGGATTTCGCTTGCGGCGGCCGCGCGTGCGGCGTCTAGTGGGTAGGGGCACGTCCAGCAACCCAGGAAAAGGAGACTGCGATGGGAAACGAGATGGAATCCGCGGGAGCAGCCGGCAGCGTGATCGCCTGCGTCTTTTTCGCTGTTTTCGGACTCGTGGGCATCGCCGCATTCGCCTTCTGGCTCTGGATGCTGATTGACTGCGCGACGAAATGCCCGATCGCCGACAACAAGAAACTCATCTGGGTCCTTGTGATCATCTTCACGCACGCCGTCGGGGCGATCATCTACTACTTCGTGCAGCGTCCGAAGAATCCGGCGGCCGAGACGCCGCCGACAAGCGGACCGCCGCCGACCGTCTGACGCGGAAGAGCCGCACGACGCCTATACGCCGCGCGCGGGGCTCGCCTTGCCCCGCGCGCGGTTTCTTTGCGCGCAGCGGCGCCCGCCACTCTACAATTTCCCTTGCAGGTGCGCACTCAAGAGAGTATGGGCAAGCCGAAGGCGGGCGGCCGTTGAAAACCTATCGGCAACCGTTCCATTGGATGGCAAGGGGGAAACCATGATCTTCGAGCGTGCGGGCCGCATCGCCATGAAAAAACTCGGCGAACCCGTGGAACCCAAACCGGGAACCCAGAAGAGCGCGAGGCGATGGCGCTGGGCGGGCGCGGGCGTCTTGGTCGCCGCGGTGGGAGTGCTGATCGCCTATCAGGCCGTCCGTATCAACAACCTCTCTGCCCAGGTCGCCTTGTTCACCAAGATCCGGCGGCAGGAGATTGATTACGTCCAGGCGATGACGGAGCGCACTTTTACGCTCAAGCCCACCAACGGGATGGTGTTCCACCAATGCGACGGGAACAAGGCTCTCCTGGAACCGGTGGATGAATTGATCCTGCCCCTCCGGTGGATCTACAGTGTCAACCGCAGCAACCACTGGGTCAGCGAATTCGCCTACTACACCGACGCGGGTCGGCTGGGCGCCGTGGACGTCTCAGCCATGCATAACGACAAAGCGGACTACCTTGAAACGCACGATCGGGTGGCGTGGGAACTCTTGAGCCAGGTGACCGCTCAGGACAAGGGCTGGTTCGCCCGGGGGTCGCTCCGCTTGTTCCGCAGTCCGGTGTCGGTGGTCTACGGCCAACATGCGGCCGGGATGTTGACGCTTATCGCCTATAGGGACCGCGAAGACCCCGACTGCGTCCTCGTTGACTACGTGTTCCATCTGTCGGCGTGTCCGGCGCGGGGCGGGGGAGTGTCGGAAATCAACTCGCAAAACGTCTCCTTCTTCCGCCCGGCCTGTCCGCCCCGGCAGTGAGACACAGGCCGGCTGGTCGGTAGGAACACCTCAAAACTCCTCCCGCCCGGGAACGATGACGTGGCAGGGCGGCAAAGCCCGCAGGAACGCCTGGCCGTAGCGCTTCCGCAGGACCCGCGAGTCCAGCACCACCACCATTCCCTCGTCGTCTTTGGTGCGGATGAGCCGGCCGAACCCCTGCTTGAATCGCAGGATCGCCTCGGGCAACTGGAACTCCAGAAACGGGTTGCCGCCGGACGCGCGGATCGCCTCGATGCGTGCAGCGACGAGCGGGCGGTCGGGCACCGCGAACGGCAGGCGCGTCAGGATGACATTCGAGAGGGCCGCACCCGGCACATCCACGCCCTGCCAGAACGTGGAGGTCCCGAAAAGGACGGCGTGGCGGTCGCGGCGGAACTCTTCGAGCATCTTCCCTCGCGGCAAATCGCCGCCCTGGACCAGCATCCGCCAGCCGCGCTTCGCCACGTGGTCCCCCAGCGCCCGCGCCGCGCGGGAGAGCATATCGTAGGACGTGAAGAGGACGAACGCGCGGCCCTCGGAGAGGTCGAGATACCGCTCGATGGCGCGGCAAGCGGCGTCAAAGTACGCGGGGTCGGTCGGCTCCGGCAGGTCGGCCTCCAGGTAGAGGCGCACCTTCGCTTCATAATCGAACGGCGAGCCGACCCAAAGCGTGTCGCACTCCGCCAGGCCCAGCCGGCCGCGAAGATAGGCGAACTCGTCGTTCGGCGCGACCGAAAGGGTGGCGCTCGTCAGGACCGCGCTGGGCACCTCCTGCCACACGAGGTGGTCGAGCATCGGCCCGACCTGGAGCGGCGCCGCATGGAGCGAGACGCGCGGCCGCCGGCGCGGCGCGCGATGCGCGGGGGCGGCGGAGGGCTCGTCGTCGTCCTCGTCGGCAGCCGCGACCGCGGGGCCGGAGACTTCGACCCAGTACACCGCCCCCGCGCCGGGCGAATCGGAAGCGTAGGTCTGCGCGACGAAGGAAGCGATCGCCGCGGCGATCCGGCGGGCACGGTCCGCATAGGAGGCCAGTTCATCCGCCGCCTCCTCCCGGCCGAGCGTCTTCGCGAGCCTCTCCAGCGCCGACGCCAGGTGCTCCAGCGCCGGCGACAACGGGTCGGCGAACACATGGGGGCGCGGGACCCGGCCGCTCGGTGCGCCGTCGGCCTGGGACCAGGCGCGCAGAGAGGAAAAGAAATCGTCCGAGGCGCGGGCGGCGTCGTCGCAGGCGCGCCGGGCCGCCTCGGCGCCCTGAGGGACCGTCGCCAGAAAACCTCGTCTGTGCCGCGAACTTGCACCCGACCAGAGCGACCCCAGGAGGAACGCCACTTGGCTGGACGAGGCCGCGATGCCAAGCGCGTCGCACGCCACCTGCTCCAGGTTGTGGGCCTCGTCGAAGATGGCGGCCTCGAAGGCGGGGAGGAGGGCACTGGAGCCCGACGCCCGGATCGCCAGGTCCGCAAAGAACAGTGCGTGGTTGACGACCAGCAGGTCGGCGCGATGGGCGCGGCGGCGGGCGCGCTGGAAGAAGCACCGCGAGTCGAGGGGACAGTTGCGTCCGCGGCAGGCGCCGGACTCGCTCGCGACGCGGTCCCAGAGGCGCGGGGCGACGGGCGGAACGAGGTCCGCGAGGCTCCCGTCGGCGGTCGCGAGGGCCCAGCGCTCCAGGCGCGCGAGGTCCCGGCGCTCGGCCTGGGACGTAAAGAGCGAGGCAGCGCGTCGGCTGGCGCTTTCGAGTCGGCGGAGGCAGAGATAGTTGGCGCGCCCCTTGACGAGGACGGCCTTGGTTTCGGTGCCGAGGGCCCGCGCCAGCAGCGGGATGTCCTTCTCGATGAGTTGTTCCT
>DATKUU010000232.1:0-8060 GCA_035530455.1 Phycisphaerae bacterium
TTCTACAATAATGATATCGGCCCCGCCGGCCATTTTCCACAACTTTCTCCGGGCCCGGCTGGCCCAGGCGCCAGAGGCCAAAAGGGCCGCTGAAGGCGACCGGCTTTTTTGCTTGCCAAACTCCGGCTCCCAGTCATTAATATGGAGGGTCGGGTTGCACTCAAGTCGGGACCGTCGCAGGCGTGGGAAGGAGGTCAGCCATGTTGACCGGGCGCAGACTTCTTGCCGTGGTGGGGGCCGTGGCTCTCGTGGTGGCTATCTTCGTTGCCTCCGAGGCTGGCGCCGCCGTCCTCAAACACAAGCAGAGCGGTGAAACCATCAAGGGAACGCTCACCAAGCAGAAGATCAACAACCTGACGCTCTTCAAGTTGGAGGGCGGGGGGACGAAGTTAATCAACCCGGATGAGTGGGAGGTCCTCGAGGCCGACCCCGAGCCGGCCGAGCCCGCCGCCGCCGTTGCGGCCGAAGACGCCTCCGCGCCCGCGACGGCCGTCCCGACCGTCGCGCCGAAAACCGAGAAGACGCCCCCCGTGAAGTGTTACGTCATCCCCATCTCCGGCGAGATCATGCACTACGCCATGGTGGAAGCCCTCCAGAAGGCGACGGCCGAGGCCAAGAAGAAAAACGCCACCGTCGTCATCTTCCGCCTGAACACGCCCGGCGGGCGCGTGGACCTGGGGGACAAAATCATCCAGTTAATCGAGGAGGCGGACGACTGGGCCACCGTCGTCGCCTGGGTCAGCGGGGACGAGAAGCGGGCCCTCTCGTGCGGGGCGTGGATCTCGCTGGCCACGCAAAAGATCTTCATGGCCCCCGGGACGACCATCGGCGCCGCAACCCCCTACCGCATCAATACCGGGGCCGCCGAGATCGACGAGAAAATGACCAGCGCTTTTCGCGCCCGCTTTCGCGCTCTGGCCCAGCAGCGCGGCCATCCTTCCGCCATTGCCGACGCCATGGTGGATGATTCCATGTCCGTCGTCCAGGTCTTCCTCGACGGCAAGCAGATGCTCGTCACCGCCGACGAAGCGAAACAGATGGAGAAGGAACACGAGGGAACCGACCGGTTCAAGCGCGGCAAGACGGTGTCGGCCTCCGGCAAACTCATCACGCTCACGGACCAGGAGGCGCTCCAGTACGAGGTTTGCTCCGGCATCGTCACCACGCCGGCGGAGATCATGAAAGCCCTCGGACACGAGGCGGCCGTCGTCGAGGAGGCGGCGTGGGTGCCCGAATGGGTTGAGAAAGAGAGTCGTGCACGTACCGCGCTGTGGGAAAAATACAACGCGGAGTTTGAAGTCAACCTGAACCGCGCCAACTGGGCCACCAGCCGCACTTCTTGCCGAAAGTTCATCGAGCAGGCCGCCAAATCGCTCAGCGCCATCGAGGCGATGCAGGCCGACCCCCGCATGGACATCCCCGTGCATCAGGAAAACATCAACCGCATGAAGGCCCAGCTCCAGGCGGTTTACGATTCCCTTGCGACACCGTAAGGCGAACGCGAACCGGCCGCATATGTCGCGGCTCCGACACCCCGCTTCAACGCCTGTCTGCGTCGGCGTGTTTACCAGAGAACATCCACGCTATAAGGCCGAATGAAGAACTCCTCGGCCAACTGATTGTATCTCGCGGCGCGCTCGCTGCTGAGCCGGCCAATCTCCTCGCCTTCCGTCCATTGGTCCGCGCCGCCGACCTTCCCCACCGCCGCCTGGAACTGCTCTTCCACATCCGCACAATCCTTCAGCAGCGCGTTGCACTTTGGAATCTCTTGCTTCTCGACATTCGTATACGACCACGGCGTGTTGCGTTTCTGGCGGACTTTGATCGCCTTCGCCTGCATTTGCGCAAGCGTCTGGTTCGCGACGTCCTGGAGCCGCGCCCCCGCCAAGTGCGCTGCGTTGTGGTCGTCTTCGCATGCCAAACCGGAGCACACCGCTCGCGCCTGCCGGAACTCCTCCAGCACTTCCAGGAACACCGTAAGGACCGCCCGCGGCGCCTTCGCCCGCTTCATCAAAACGGCGGCTCGCGCGGTCGCCTTCTTCGCCATCAGCTCGGTCTGGTGGCGAATGGCATCAGCCAGATGCGCCTCGTCCGCCAACGTCGGCAGGGCCGCGTCCTCCCCACCCGCACTTTGGACCACAGCCCGGTACGTGCCCGTCGGCGACATCTTCAGAATATCCACGATCATCATGTACTTCAGGTAATCATCCGAGGCCTTCGCGTACCTGTTGCCAACCTTCAAATAAGTGACCCTGGCATCTTTCCATTCGCCCTTCTTGCGCAGCGCGTCGGCCATCAAACGCTGAGCCTCCGTTTTCAGCCCCTCCTCGTCAGCCCCCTCATACAACGCTTGCGCCTCAGCCAGAGCCTTATCGTACTGGCCCGCCAGCAGCAGCGATTCCACCGGGGCTACCCTCTGAATCGCTACCGGCGACACTATCGGCCGCGTCACCAGGGCCGACTCCACCGGCTCGGTTTCCGTGTCGCCGGCTCCAGCCCCGTCTCCATCCTGGGCCCAAGCAGCCTCCGGACCGCACAGCAACAGCAGGCTTCCAAACGCCAGCCCAAACAGGATCCGATGGAGTTGCATGGCGATTCCTCCCACTGCCAAGAGTCTTACGATGAGTCGGAAAGGTAACCAGATTCTTGCACGTGATTTCGTCCGACGCAAGCGAAAACTCTCACCCGCCGCCGCGGCCCCCGCCAGGCTTTCGGGTTTGCAGAAGAGACCCGTCTGCACTAGACTGTGATATTGTTGAGGTCTTGTCCTGTTAAATGCACGAATGCGCGATTTAGTTCTCGAAAAATCGGCGCCGCCTACCGGGCCTTCGGCTCGGCGACCTCGAAGGCGTACGTGCCGCTCCACTGGAGCCGCTCGCCCGGCGCGACGCGGATGGGCACAAAAAACTCCGGGCACGCGGCCGTGCACGTGGCATAATAGACGACCTTCACCGGAGGCAGGCTCGACCCGATTTTCACCCGCGCCCCCGTCTTCTCGTTCGTCACAGCAACGCGATTGTGCTGCCGCTTCCCCTCGAAACCGCCCAGCCGGACCCACTGGGCCTTATCGGCCGGCATCGCGGCCGTATAGATGAGCGCGTTGGCCTTGAACTCGGCCAGGTCCTCCAGGCTCCCCTCCACAATCTCCGGCACAAAGGGGTACGTCACGCGGTACGCCGGCCCGATCGGCTCGTCGTCCAGAATAATAAAGTTATGGTAATACATGGTCGTTTCAATGGGCTTGGCGCCCGTGTTACGCAGCGTGTGATGGATGGTGAAGGCGGCGCGTTCGGCGTCGAGGACGATCCGCTTGGCGTACTCATAAGCCCATCCGCGCTCGCCGACCAATTCCTGCACGAATTCAATGCGGTCCTCAGCGCAAGTCACCTTCCACGCCGGCGCGGCGAGGAAGCGGTACGTGTCCCAAAACTTGTACGGCTCGCCGTCGGTTTTTTCGAGGGTGCCGACACCGATCTTGTAAAACGGCTGGCCGGGCTCGGCCTCTTCATAGCCGAGGGGCGAATCCATGCCGAACTCCTCGGCGGGCCCCACGACGTGGTCGTGGGCGAGCGGGTCGTGCGGCTTCTGCCACTGGCCGAATGCCGTGTGGCCGGCGAACTCCGCCCGCCCCACCTGGCCCGACCAGTCGAACCGCATCGCGCGATAGTACCCTTTCTCGGCGTCCGGCAGATAGATGGTGAGTTTCAGATGGTCGTTGGCCAGGATCGCCCGGGGATAGCCTTCAGCCACCGGGGGTTCGGTCTGCGGGATGACGACGGCCCTCCGGCTGCATCCCGCCAACGCGAGCACCAACAGGCTAGGCCCAAAGGCCGCGAGCACCATGGCGAGTTTCGCAAGCGACAACAGAACCCTCCCTTCTCCGAAGTCCGTGTGAGGCGCCTATTGGCGCTCGGCCGAGGCGCTGAAGCAAATAAAAAATCGCACGCAAGCCCAGGGACTCCGGTCCCTGGGCTTTTTTGCACGCACCTTCGCGCTCGCGGCGCGTTGGCGCACGGGTCAATTCTGCGGCGCGACGTTCGGAAAAAGTTCGCCGGGCGACCTGCGTCGCGGCGGCGGTTCCGCGGGAGGCGTGGCGGCGCCTTCGCCGAGCGACCCGCGTGGCGGCAGCGGTTCCGCGGGAGGCGTGGCGGCGCCTTCGCCGGGCGGCGAAACCGGCCGCGCGGGCGCTGCCGGTTGCGTCGCGGGGGCCGACGGCTCCGACGCGGGCGCGGCCGGAGCGTCGGCGGCGCGGCGCGACTCACCGGCGCCGATCCAGTTCAACTCCGCCGCCGCAAAAATGAAGCCGCTCACCAGGAACACCGCCGCCAGCAGGACGCCGGTCTTTCCGGCGCGGCTCGCCCAGGCGACGAAACCGGTCAGCAGCGCGATGACCTCCATCCCGCCGAAAAGCAGCGCCAGCAGGCGCATGACGCGCCCCCGCTCGTCGGGCCTCAGGTCCACGCGCAGCGCCACCAGCGCGAGCACGAAAAGGATGGGAATCAGAAAACCCCAGGCGGCGGCCCGGAGGCTGAATACGCCGAGGAATACGTTGCGGTCGGGCGAGTCGTTCGATGCCATCGTGCGGCCTCCTAAGGGGGAACCGGGTTGTCCGGAAGATTGTACGAGCAATCCCGCGCGCCACGCAACGGTGTTGCCGGCGGCGCGCGAAGGGGCTCAGGCCTGGAAAAGATCCTTCGACGAGAAATTGGGTTCGCTCGTCAGGTTGATGCCGAGACGCCTGAGGCCCGCCTCGTCGCCCGGCCGGGGAATGTGCGTCAGGTGGGCCTCGCATCGGCAAAGCATCTGGAGTTTCTCCATCCCCAGTTGTGCCGCGGGGTTCGTTGCGGCGGAGATGGAAAGGGCGATGAGCGTCTCCTCCAGGTCCAGGCTGACGCTGCGCAGGGCGAGGATGTTCTTCTTCAGTGCCGCAATGGACTCCAGAATCGCCGGGCTCAAGAGGTGCATCCCGTCCGGGATGCCGGCCAGATGCTTGACGGCGTTCAGCACCAGCGCGCTGGCGGCGTGCATGAGGGGCGAGTTTTTGCCGGTCACCACCGAGCCGTCCGCTAGTTCGATGGCGGCGCCGCAGAAAATGCCTTTGTGGCCCTTGCCGGCGGAGCGGGCGTCGTCGGCCGCCCGGCGGGCAAGGGCGACGACGCGCCGCCCTTCCGGCTCGACGCCGAGCTCTTCCATCAACCGTTCGACGCGCTCGACCGTCTCGCGCCCGGCAAAACCCATGGCCTGTTCGCAGGCGTACTGGAAGAATCGGCGGATGACTTCCTGGCAGGCCGCCTCCCGCACAACCGCGTCGTCGGTGATGGCGAAGCCGGCCCGGTTGACGCCCATGTCGGTCGGCGACTGGTACATGGCCTCCTTGCCTGTGATACGCTCCAGGATGTGGCGAAGGACCGGGAACACCTCGACGTCGCGGTTGTAATTGACGGCCGACCGGCCGTAGGCTTCCAGATGAAACGGGTCAATGAGGTTAATGTCCTGCAGGTCGGCGGTGGCCGCCTCGTAGGCGATGTTGACAGGGTGCTTCAAAGGCAGGTTCCAGATGGGGAAGGTTTCGAACTTGGCGTATCCGGCCGACCGCCCCCGCTGGTGCTCGTGGTACAGTTGTGCAAGACAGGTGGCCAGTTTCCCGCTGCCGGGGCCGGGGCCCGTCACCACGACGAGGGGCTTCTCGGTCTCGATGTAGGCGTTGGCCCCGTAGCCGTCCGGGCTCACGATCGTGTCCACGTCCGTCGGGTAGCCGCGCGTCGCCCCGTGAGTGCAGACGCGGATGCCGCGGTGCTCGAGTTTGTTCTTGAAGATCCGCGCCGCCGGCTGGCCGTCGTAGCGGGTGATGACGACCGCGCGCACGTCCAGGTCCCACTGGCGCAGGTCGTCAATCAGTTTCAGGACATCCACGTCGTAGGTAATGCCGAAGTCGGCCCGCAACTTTTTGCGTTCGATGTCGCCGGCCCAGATGCAGAGGAGGAGGTCAGCCTGGTCTTTGAGTTTCTGAAGCAGCCGCATCTTCACGTTCGGATCGAAGCCGGGCAGGACGCGCGAGGCGTGATAGTCAAAAAGCAGTTTCCCCCCGAACTCCAGGTACAGTTTGTCGTCGAACCGGCCGACGCGCTCCAGGATCGCCTCGGTCTGCTGCTCCAGGTACTTGGCGTTGTCGAAACCGACGGCCCGGCGCGGTGCCGCAAAGGGCTGGGGCGAAACCTCAGCGGGCGCGCCGGAAGCGGCGCTAGAACGATCGCTCACGTCAAATCCCCTAATGCGTACACCGACAGCCTCATAGTGGCGCGCCGTCTGCCGACTGTCAACACTTCTCGTCGCGGCGAGGCCAAAATGCTTGACAACCGACGGCGATTTGAAAAGATACTCGCCCCGGCAACGGGAAACCCGAACCCAGCCCAAAGGAGCAGGCCGTGGCCGCAAAACTCAAAGGCAAAGCGTGCGTCGGACAGTCGGGCGGACCGACCGCCGTCATCAACCAGACCCTCGCCGGCATCGTCCAGGAGGCTCGCCGCCACAAGGAGATTACGGCCCTGCTGGGCGCGCGGCACGGGGTCCAGGGGATCTTCGCCGACGACTTTCTGAACCTCTTCAAGGTGGCCCCGAAGCGCCTGGAGGCGGTCGCGCAGACGCCGGGGGCGGCCCTCGGCAGCGTCCGTCACAAGCCGAAACCCGATGATTGCCAGCGCCTGTTCGAGCAGTTCAAGAAAAACGGTGTCCGGTACTTTTTCTACATCGGCGGGGACGATTCGGCCCTGGCCGCCCACCTCGTCAACCAGGCGGCGGCGAGGGAGGACTACGAACTGCGGATCTTCCACGTCCCGAAGACGATTGACAACAACCTCATGGAGAACGACCACACACCGGGCTTCGGCAGCGCCGCACGGTTCGTGGCCAGCGCGGTCCGCGGCGACGACCTCGACAACCGCAGCATCCCCGGCGTCAAGGTGGACGTCATCATGGGCCGCGACGCCGGCTGGCTCGCCGCCTCGGCCATGCTGGCACGCCGCAAGCACGGCGACGGGCCGCATCTTATCTACCTGCCCGAGACGCCGTTCACCATCGAGAAGTTCACCGCCGACGTCGGCAAGGCGGTCCAGAAGTTCGGCCGGTGCGTCGTCGCCGTCAGCGAAGGCATCCGCGATGCGCAAGGCAACCTCTGGGCCGCCATCGCCGGCGAGCGACTCTTCGAGGCACTCAAGGACGACCAGAAAAACATCCTCGGCAAGCCGAAGAAGGACGCCTTCGGGCACCATCAACTCTCGGGCACCGGCGTCCTGGCGGATTACCTGACGGCACGCATCAAGGAAGCGATGGACGTCGGCCGCGTGCGCGGCGACACGTTCGGATACCTCCAGCGTTCGTTCCCCGGTTTCGCGAGCAAGACCGACGCGCGCGAGGCGCGCTTGGTCGGGCGCGACGCCGTCAAGGCGGCCTGCAAAGGAAACGTGGACGGTTCCATCGCCATCAAGCGGGCCAAAGGCCGCGCCTACAAGGTCCACACCGAAGTCGTTCCGCTCGAAGCCGTCGCGGGCAAGAACCGCGAGGTGCCGAAGGAATACATTAACGCCGAGGGCAACGACATCCTCGAATCCTTCCGCGCCTACTGCCTGCCGCTCGTCGGCGAGTTGCCGGAAACCGCGCTCCTGGAGTAACGCGGAACGCGGAAGTTAAAATGCGGAATTACGGCCTGATGGCAGTAGCAGGTCTTATAACACGCCCTTGGTTGAAGGCGTGCCGCGAACGCGCGGGTCGCGAGCGACGGCCGCCCGCAGGGCGCGGGCCAGGGCTTTGAACACCGCCTCGGCGATATGGTGATCGTTCTCGCCATACAGGGCGCGGACGTGGAGCGTCATCTTGGCGTGCGTGGCCAGCGCCTGAAGGAAGTCGCGCACGAGTTCCGTCTCAAACTCCCCCACACGCTCGCCCGGAAACTCCACCTGGTACACCAGGTACGGCCTCCCCGAAAGGTCGAGCGAGACCTGGGCGAGGGCCTCGTCCATCGGCACGGCGGCGCAGCCGAAGCGCGCAATCCCCTCCTTCGACCC
>DATKUU010000233.1:0-10567 GCA_035530455.1 Phycisphaerae bacterium
GGCGACTTTAGGGAATTTCGGCGCGACTGACAGCCGGGTGGCAGTGAGCCGAATTCCTCCCCCGGCGGGGCCCCGAGCGGGGCGTTGCGGCCCCCGCCGGGCGCCTGAGCCCCCCGCACCGCTTGATCTGAGCACCGCCGAAGGGGTGGTGGGATGCCGCCTGCCCGCCATAGCTTTAGCGACGGCGGGTCCACGTTTAGTCCCGGCGCGCCGGGACACGCCGACGGTGATATCCCCGCTCCCGCCGCGCGCACCTACCGCAAAAGAGAAACTGTACACCAAATAGCCCGCGGCGGTCCTATCGGATGCTTGCAGCGAAGGTCCGCTCTCGCTACATTATGCACGGCGGTTCCTGATCAGCGGGCCGGAAGGAAAGATATGGCGCGGCGGGGCGTGAGATGACGGAGCAGCCCATCGGCCGGGATGCGTTGAAGTCGAAGCGGCGACGACGTCGTTGGATGGTCATCGCTGCTGCGGCCGGCGTTTTGGTGATCGGTGGGACCCTCACCTGTGTTCACCCGGCATCCATGAAAGCGGTCAAGTCTCCGCGGGAGGGGCGTGTCATGAACGACCGTGTGGCCGTTGTCTATTCCGCGCGCTACCAGGTTGAACTCGGCGGGGCGGAGAAACTCCACTCCTTCGACATTCGCAAGTACGCGAAGATATATCTCGCGCTGAACACCGCCGGCCTCATCCGTCCGGAAGACGTTTTCGTGCCGGAGCCCGCCGACCGCGATTCCATCCTCCTCGTCCACACGGCCGCGTACCTGGAGAGCCTCAAGGATTCGAAGGCCGTCGCCGGGTACCTCGAAGCGCCCCTCGTGGCAGCGCTGCCGGCCGGTCTCGTCGAGTCGCAGATCCTGGAGCCTTTTCGCTACGCCACGGGCGGAACGGTCCTCGCGTCGCGCCTGGCTTTGGAGCACGGCATCGGGATCAACATCGGTGGCGGCTATCATCACGCCAAGCCTGACGCCGGCGAGGGATTCTGCGTTTACAATGACCTAGCCGTCGCAATCCGCGTTCTCCAGCGCGAGGGCCTCATTCGACGCGCCCTCCTCGTTGACCTGGACGTCCACCAAGGCAACGGTTCTGCTGTCTGCTTCGCGGGCGACGCCGACGTCTTTACGTTCTCCATCCACGAGGGCGACATCTATCCCATCCCGAAAGAGACAAGCGACCTGGACGTGGAACTTCCGGCCGGGACGGACGATGCGGCGTACCTGCAGGTGCTTGGGAAGCACCTGCCGAAGGTTTTCGACCGCGCGCGGCCGGACATTGTTCTTCTCCAGGCCGGATGTGACACGTTGGCCGGCGATCCTTTGGCTAGGTTCCGGATGACGGAGGAGGGCGTCGTTGCGCGCGACGCCTGCGTCGTTGACGAAGCCGTCCGCCGCGGGGTGCCCGTTGTCGTGACGCTCGGGGGCGGCTATAGCCTGGACGCGTGGCACGTGCAATTCGCCTCGGTTCGCCGAACGATCGAAACGTACGGCCTGGCGGCCAATCGCTCGTACCCGCCGCGCCCACCAACGGCGAAAGAGAAACTGTACACCAAATAGCCCCGGTCACCGAAGAGCCCGCGGCAGCCCTACCGGATGCTTGCAGCGAAGGTTCCCTCTCGCTACATTATGCACGGCGGTTCCTGATCAGCGGGCCGGAAGGAAAGATATGGCGCGGCGGAGAGTGAAAGACGGCGGGAGGCGCTTCAAGGCGCTGGCGCGGCATCATGGGACGCCGCTGCTCGTCATCAGCCGATCCGCCCTCCGCACCCAACTCGACCGGTTTCGCAAGGCCTTGCCGCGCGTCGAACCCTTCTACGCCGTCAAGGCCAACCCCCACGCCGAGGTCGTCAAGTTCATGGTGGCCGAGAAGGCGGGCTTTGATGTCGCCAGCCAGGCCGAGATGGAAGTAGTGCTTGCGGCCGGGGCACCGCCCGAGAGGATGATCTTCGCGAACACGATCAAACCGCCCGAAGCGATCGCGGCGGCGACGAAGCGCGGCGTGGACCTGATGACGTTCGACTCGGAGTACGAACTCGACAAGATGGCCGAGGCAGCCCCCGGAGCCCGCTCGCTGGTGCGCATCAAGGTTTCGAACATCGGCTCGTCGGCGGAACTGTCCTTGAAGTTCGGCGTGCTTCCGGCCGACGCCATCCATATGCTCATCAAGGCCCACCGGATGGGCCTCGTGCCGACGGGCGTTGCGTTCCACGTGGGCAGCCAGTGCACGCGGGTCGAGAATTACATTGAAGCCCTTGAAATCGCCGCCATTATCTTCCGCGACGCGCGTCTCAAGCAGATTCCGCTGGAGATCCTGGACATCGGCGGCGGGTTCCCCATCCCGAACGCCGGCCACGATGCGGACCTCTTCGAGGAGGTCGCGTCGGTCATCTCGCGCGAACTGGAGCGCCTGTTTGAGCCTTCGGTCCGCGTCATCGCCGAGCCCGGCCGATTCCTCGTCGGCCCGGCCGCCACGCTCGTCATGCGCATCGTCGGCAAGGCCATCCGCGACAATAAGCACTGGTACTACCTGGACGACGGCGTCTATGGGGCGCTGAGCGGCCTGGTGTTCGACCATGCCGCCTACCGCTTCCAGGTTCTGCGCGACGGGCCGACGCGCCTTTCGACCCTGGCCGGACCCACGTGCGATTCGTTCGACATCATCGCGCGCGGCGAAGCGCTGCCGGAACTCGAAATCGGCGACATCGTGTACGTCGAGAACATCGGCGCCTACAGCACGGCGAGCGCGAGCCGGTTCAACGGCTTCGAGCCCGCGAGCGTCGTCCTCGTGCCCTAGAAACGGATGAGTGAAACCCATGAAACGATCCCATCGAACCCGCAAGGACCTCGGCGAACTGCCTGACTGGCTCCGCAAGAAGAAATGTCCCCGCAAGGACGCGTACCTTTCGGGGCGGCGCATTATGCCCAAACCCATCACCGGCCGCGAAAAGTTCACCGACCTCCTGGACGAGACGTTCCTCGCCTACAACGCGGCGCGCCTGCGCGAGGGGTGCGAACTGTTCGTCACGAAAATGCTCGAGCGCGACGTGACGGTCGGCATGAGCCTCGCGGGCGCCCTGACGCCCGCCGGACTCGGATGCTCCTCGGTCATCCCCCTCATCAAGGCCGGGTTCGTGGACTGGATCGTCTCGACCGGCGCGAATCTCTATCACGACCTCCACTTCGCCTTCAACTTGCCGCTGTACGCCGGCTCGCATTTGGTGGACGACGCCGACCTCCGGAAGAACGATGTGGTCCGCATCTACGACGTCCTGCTCGGCTACACGGACTGCCTGATGGCCACCGACGAAATCCTCCGCCGAATCCTGGTGCAGCCCGAGTTCCAGAAGGAAATGGGGACGGCGGAACTGCATCACCTCCTCGGCAAGTACGCCGCCGAGTGGGAAAAGAAGAACCGCCTCAAGGACGTCTCGGTTCTCGCCGCCGCCTACCGCGCCGGACTGCCGGTCTATACCTCCAGCCCCGGCGACTCGACGATCGGCATGAACGTCGCCGGGGTCGAACTGCGCGGCAACAAGTTGCGCATCAATCCCTCGATTGACGTCAATGAAACCACCAGTGTCGTCCTCGCCGCCAAGCGCTCGGGCGGCAAGAGCGCGGTGGTCCTCATGGGCGGCGGAAGCCCCAAAAACTTCATGCTCCAGACCGAGCCCCAGATCCAGGAGATCCTGCGCATCAAGGAGGTCGGACAGGACTACTTCTTCCAGGTGACCGACGCCCGGCCCGATACGGGCGGCCTGTCGGGCGCGACGCCCCACGAGGCCGTCTCCTGGGGCAAGGTGGACCCCAGCCGACTCCCCGACGCCGTCGTCTGCTACGCCGACACCACCATCGCCCTGCCGATCCTCACCCACTACGCCCTGGCGCGCCACAAGAAACGCAAACCCAAGCGCCTCTACCGCCGACGCGCCGAACTCATGGAAGCGTTGGTGAGAGAGTACTTCGCACACAATAAATAACCGGGCCGCGAGTGATAACGAGCGGCGCTGTTATCGGCCTCGGTTGTGGCGCGTGCGATCGCAACGGCGCCGCTCGCTGGCGCTCGCGGCTCGGATTTGATTTTCGAGCCGCGACCAGAATCCGAGCCGCGACCGAAGGGAGCGGCCAACGAAACGCTCTATCCAGACGCCGCCATCACCCCATCGCCCCGTGCCGCAAGCCTATCTCATCACTTTCACGTGCTACGGCACATGGCTCCACGGCGACGCGCGCCAGTCGGCCGACCGCGCGCACAACGTGCCCGGGACGCCCTATCTGGCGCCGGCCCAAAGTCGGTTTGAGGCCAATCGGCGCCGCATGACCCAGCGGCCGTATGCCTTGGATGCCCGCCGCAGGGCTTGTGTCCTTGAGGCGCTTGCCGAGGCTTGCGCGCGGCGGGGATGGGCACTGCGCGCGGCCCATGTGCAGGATCGTCACCTTCACGCCGTCGTAACGGGGCTGGATGGCCCTGAGCGCGTCATGAATGCGCTCAAGGCCTACGCCAGCCGACGCCTGAACGGAAACGGCTTCGATTCGCCGGATCGAAAGCGGTGGACACGCCACGGCAGCACGCGATACCTGTGGACGCCCGAGGCGGTTGCGGCCGCGGTCGAGTACGTGGTTTCCGGACAGGGCGGGACCATGGCTGTTTACGACGGCCGCGCGGCTGGTGGCCCGGCGCGCTAGCGTTTGATAACGGCGCTGTACCCCCGCCTTGACGCCCCGCACCCGCCGGCCTAACATGGCTTCCGGAAGGGTGAGGCATCATGCGTGCGCTTATTGCCATCCCGGTCTATAACGAAGAGGCTCACCTCGAGCGCGTCCTCGCCGAGGTCGTCAAGTACTCGCCCGAAGTCCTGGCCGTCAACGACGGGTCCACGGACCGTAGCGCCGAGATCCTCGACGCCAACCCGTTCGTCGAAGTCCACCATCACGAGACGAACGAGGGCTACGGCCGGAGCCTAATGGACGCGTTCCACATCGCCGCCTGCCGCTGCTTCGACTGGATCGTCACCCTCGACGCCGACGAGCAGCACGACCCCGCCGCCATCTGGGTCTTCCTCGATGAGGCCGCTCGCGGCGACGTGGATGTCCTCTCCGGTTCTCGCTACCTGCCCGAGAGCCTTCGCCAGACGCCTGTTCCCGAGGAGCGCCGTGCCATCAACGTCCTCATCACGCAGATTCTCGGCCGCGTGACGCCTTATCGCCTGACGGACGCCTTCTGCGGGTTCAAGGCATATCGGGTCGCGGCGCTGGAGCGGCTGAACCTGACGGAAACCGGCTATGCGATGCCCCTTCAGTTCTGGATCCAGGCCGCGCGGGCCGGCCTGCGCGTCCGCGAGATCCCCATTCAACTCGTTTACGTGGACCCGTCGCGGACGTTTCGCGGAGGCCTGGACGACCCGCGCCGGCGGCTCCGCCATTACCTCGACGTGCTGGACCGCGAACTGGCGGCGTGGGCGGCCGACAAGGGCGCCTGTGCGGGGGTCGCCTGATGAGCCCCATCGAGCGCCGCCGAGTCCGAGTGCCCCGCGGCGACCGGCAGGTGCTCCTCCTTCCGGAGCCCGCGGCGCTGCCGGGCCTCGTCCGGCACAACCAGGACCTCCTGGCCTCCTACCGGTTCGACCTGGCCGGCCGTCCGTTCGGGGAATTTCGCGCCGCCGCGCGCGCCGAAATCATGGCGATGGCCCGCCGATATGCCCGACGATGGGGCTTCGCCGTCCAGCGAGATTGGTCCGAGCCCCAGCCGATTATCCTCTCCGGCCACCAGCCGCGCCCCTTCCATCCCGGCGTCTGGATTAAGAATTTTCTCGCCGGCGAACTGGCGTCGGCGGTCGGCGGCGTGGCCCTGAACCTGAGCGTGGACAACGACGAGGCCCACGTCCAACGCTTCCGCCTGCCCGCGCGCGACCTGGTATGCAAAATGGGCGGCGAGGAAGTCCGCATGGCCGAGGTCGAGTTCGCGCCGCACGCGCCGGGCGTCCCGTTCGAAGAGCAGCCGGCCGGTGCGCTCCGCCCCGAAACCGTGCACGATGTTCTTGCGATCGTCCCGTCGCCGGCTGTGGGCGAGGCGTTCCGCGACTGCTGGCAGCGCCTCCGCCAGATCGTGCCACAGGCCGCGAGTCTCGGCGAGGCATTCCTCGTTGCGCGGCGGCGTTTGGAAGAGCGCCTGGGCCTCGGGAACCTCGAGTTGCCGGTCTCGCACGTGGCCGACTCGGAGGCGTTCCGCCTCTTCCTGGCGGTGATGCTCGAGCGGCGCGAAGCGTTCTTCGCCGCCTACAACGATTCGCTCCACGAGTTCCGCCGCGTGTATCACGAACGCAGCCCGGCTCAGCCCGTGCCGGACCTCGCAAGCGACGGACCGCGGATGGAACTTCCGTACTGGGTCTGGCGCGCCGGCGGGGCAGGGGACGTGCGCCGCCGACGGCTTTGGGTCGAGCCGACGCCGGGGGGCGGCCTCGCGCTTGCCGCCGATGAAGAGCCAATCGGACGCCTCGCCGCCGCCGACCTCCCTGATGCCGCGAGAGGGGCCGAGCGGATCGCGGAACTTTGGCAAAGCGGTTGGAAGATCCGCCCCCGCGCCCTTTCCATGACGCTTTTCGTCCGCCTGGCGGTGGGCGATGTTTTCATCCACGGTGTCGGCGGGGCGCTCTACGACCAGATTACGGACGCCCTCATCGAGCGCCTGTTCGGCGTGAAGCCGCCGGAATTTGTCCTCGCTTCGGCCACGGTCTACCTGCCGCTCGAGGCCTACCCGACGACGCCGGCCGACCTTGCGGCCGCGCGGCGGGCCGTCCGCGATTGGCTCTACAACCCCGACCGGATGTTGCCGGAAAGTGTCCGCCGCCGCGGCGAGGCGCGGGCGATCATCGAGGAGAAGCAGCGTTTGCTGGCGACGCGCGGCCGGACGCGGGAGGAACGCCGGCGCATCTGGGAGCGCATCCGCCGGATCAATGGGCGCCTCCTTGCCCTGGCGCCCGACCAGCCCGACGCCGCCGAGAGGCAACTCGTCGAGGTCGAGCGGCGCCTGCGCGCCAACGCCATTCTCCGCAGCCGCGAGTATCCGTTCTGCCTCTATCCGCCGGACGACCTGGCGGCCTTCTACCGCGAGGCGGTCCGGCCCCGCCGCGAAGAGCCGAGGGCAGAACCATGATCCAACTCGCCTTTAGCACGAACGCCTACACGAGGCACGGCCTGGCGGAAGCGTGCGAGCGCATCGCGGCGGCCGGCTACCGCGCGGTCGAGATTCTGGCCGACGTCCCCCACGCCTATCCGGGCGCGGAACTTGCCCGGACGGGCAAACGCCTGGCCGAACGCGTCCGCTCGCTCGGCCTCGCCGCCGTCGCAATGAATGCCAATACCCTGATGGGCTACTGGACACCCGTGCCGACAAAACTCACCTTCGAGCCGAGCCTCATCACCCGCGACGACGCGCAGCGAAACGGTCGGATCCTGCTCATCGAGGCGGTGATGGCCCACGCCCACGCGTTCGGCGCGCCGGTCGTCACGCTCACCACCGGCCAGCCGCTCTCCGGCGAGCCGCACGAGGTGCTCCGGAAAAGGCTTCTGGCGGGCCTCGACCGGCTCGTCCATGCCGCAGATATCACCGGCATCGAACTGGCCATCGAGCCCGAGCCGGGGCAATTCATCGAGACCAGCCGCGCCCTCAAGGAACTTCTCGACGAGGTGGACCATCCGCGCCTCGGGGCGAACCTCGACATCGGCCATGTCGCCTGCATGGGCGAGGATCCCGCCGAATCGGTGCGCCTCCTCGGGCCGCACCTGAAGCACCTGCATCTGGAGGACATTAAGGGCCGGCGGCACTGGCACCTCATCCCCGGCCTGGGGGACATGGATTTTGCAGGCGTCCGGCGGGCGCTGGACGAGGTGGGGTACTCGCGCGCCGCGGCTGTGGAACTCTACACCTACGCGGGCGAGCCTGACCGGGCGGCCCGGGAGGCGTTCGCGGCCCTTTCACCGCTTTTCGGGGAGTAACGGCCCGCTCGCCACAGCGCCGCTCCCTATCGGTCGCGGCTCGGTTTCTGAGCCGCGAGCGCGAGCGAGCGGCGCCGTTATTTGAGCGCTACGCCTCGGCGGTGGCGATTCGTCCGCGGCCCTGGCGCTTGGCGTCGTACATCGCGCGGTCCACGCGGCGCACGAGGTCGGCCGTCGTCTCCTTCCCGTCGTACTCCGCCACGCCGATCGACAGACTGAGTTCGACGGGTTTCTCTCCGATGCGTGTGGGCTGGGCGCGGGCGCGCTCGACGAGGCGAGTCGCCAGCAGATTGGCCTGAGAGGCGCTGGTGTCCGGCAGGACGACGAGAAACTCGTCGCCGGCCCAGCGTCCCGGGGCGTCCACGCTGCGGACCGTCTCGAGGATCATGGCGGCGAGGTCCTTGAGCACCCGGTCGCCGGCCTCGTGTCCGTGGGCGTCGTTGACGGCCGTCAGGCCGTCCACGTCAATCATGAGGACGGACATTTGGCGGCTGTAGCGTCGGCCGCGATCGGTCTCGCGCGCCAGGGCCTCGTCGGTGGCCCGGCGGTTGGCCAGGTCCGTCAAGGGGTCGGTTTTGGCGCGCCGCTCCATCTCCTGGTACAGTTCGACGTTGTAGATGCTGGCGCCGATGAGTTCGGCGATCTGCTCGATGACCGGCAGGTCAATCTCGGGGTCGAACGGCGCGCCGGACTCCTTGTCGGCGAGGTTCAGGACGCCCCTTACGGTGCCGCCGGCCTTCAGCGGTACGATGACGCACGAGCCGGTGGCGTACTGCTCGCGGAACTCGCGCTCGAGCACCATGTCCCGCGCCTGCTCGAAGGCCTGGAACTCGCTGATGAGCAACAGTTCGCCGCTCCGCAGGGCCGCGGCCATGGGGCTCCGCGCGTTCTCGTCCAGGTCCACGCGTTCGGCGATGGGGTATCCGTGCGAATGGCCCTGGAGGATGAGCCGATTGTCCGCCGCATCGTAGAGGTACATGCTGGCGCGTTTGGCGCCGACGAGTGCCGGCAGGCGCTCGATGCAGACCTTGACGATGCGGTCGAGGTCGAGGGCGTTCACCTCGCGCGACAGTTGCGCCACCTGCCGGATTCGCGCCAGCGCCTGGTCCAGCCGACCGCGCTGCTTTTCCGCCATCCGGGCCTGGGCCTCCATTTCGGCAACGCGTGCCGCCAGGCGGTCGTTCTGTTCGGCGAGTTGCTCAGCGCGTCGGCCCATCTCTTCGAGGGCGGCGGTTTGCTGGATGTTCCTCGCCCATCCGCACAGGCGCCGCCCGAGGACCTCGGGGCTGGTGGGCGTGACGAGGATGTCGTAGGCCTGCTCGATGCGCGCCGCGCCCAGGAGCTCGACGGCCTGGGCGGGTCCGACCCAGACGCATCGCGGCGCGGCCGCCTCGAGGGCCTCGGCCAGGTCGCCCTCGGATGCTCGCGCCGCCTCGGCGTCCACGAGCACGAGGATGGCGTCGCTTCGCGCCAATGGCTCGGCCGACAGGCTCTCCGCCGACTCGAGACGGAACCCGGCCGGCGGACTTGCGCGGACCCACGCGGCCTTAAGGGACGGCTCCGCCGAGCAGAGGAGGATCGTCAGCGCGTCAGGGGGCGGCGTGTCGCGGTCCTTGGGTCTGGGCTTGCGGCTCATGGGGTGGGAGTGTACCGCCCGCGGGTGCGGGCGTCAAATGAATCGCCGGGTTGGTGGATGAAGGAGGGATTCAAAGCCCAGGGTCGCCGCGGCGCCAGGGATTGCAACCCCGGGTTTGGGCTAGCGGGGTGTCCAGTACTTCTTCTTCTCTTCATCACTTTTCGTGGCGTCGAAGTCGGTTGTGATCATTTTGATGACGTGGCCGTCCATGCACGCGATGAAGCCGTAGCCTTCATGTCGGTCGGCGATTTTGTCTGCGGCGAGATCATCCATCATGGTGTCGTAGAAGGCACTGATCCTCTCGTTTTCCTCTATGAAGAGGAAGTGATTCGCGGTGAATTCGCTGGAGAGGCGCGACTCCTTACGCCCCGTCCTGCTCGACGAATTGGACGGGTTATAGTACACCCAGCCGTTCATCATGTAACTGGTCCACGAACGGTTCGGGTATTTATGATCAGTGTTAGGGTTTCCTGTCTTCCAGAATATGTTCGTGGGGTTCGGTCGGTACATGTTGTATTCTTCAAAGTGGACAGGGCACCAGAGGACCGAGGGATCGCCGATCAACTTGTCGCGATAAAAGATGCCGTTGTTGACAGTCCACGTGCCGCGGTTACTCGTGCTGCTCGTGCCGCCGACCGCCCAACTGGACGTATAGTCGCTGGGCATAACGTTTGAGTCGCCCGGCGGCGGAAACCGACCGTCGTGCATCTGGCAGTAGGCCACGGTGATCTTCCCAAGTTCGTTGAGATGATTCTGGCACTGGGTCTCCAGGGCCATGCGGACGACGCCGCTTGCCGCTGCATAGATCAGGGCCACGAGGACCATGATAATCGTGATGACGACCAGCAACTCAATCAGGGTAAAAGCGTGTCTGTTCGCCCTCACCGCGTCGCCTCCCGTCCAGGCCCTATGGCGTGCCGCTCCATCATCCCCCCTTGCC
>DATKUU010000234.1:0-8732 GCA_035530455.1 Phycisphaerae bacterium
CCGTGCGGCCTGCGGCGAATGTTCTACGTCCTGATTCCGGCGACCATCGTCCTGGCGTTCATGCCCCTCCTGGCCCAGCCGGTCACGGCCTCCTACAACACAAACATCCTCGGCACCTTCTACAACTACAGCCACCCTGTCATTTACCAGATATACGAAATCCGATACCTGCCGGTGGCGGCCATCGCGGCCCTGACCGCTTCACTCCTCGTGCTGCTCCTCAAGAAAACGGATCCCGTTTCCTGGTCGAAGATGCTCTTCGCCGTGGGCATGGGCGCCCTGGGGTTCAGCCTGATGCGCCTGTTCATTCTCGCGCCGTATGGCGACAACCAGGTCTGGTTCACCTTCTGGGAGGAAATCACGGAGTTGATGTTCGTTGCCGGCGCCGGGATCGTCCTTTGGATCTTCCGCCCCGGTCTCTTCCCCAAGAAAGAAACTTCCTGAAGGAGCCACTGCCGAGCCACTCAATTGACCGCTCGAACCGAAAACAAAAGGGCCGGACGCGCTGCGCCCGGCCCGTCATCGTCTGGCGTCCCCAAGAGGACTCGAACCTCTAACCTTTTAGTACCCCTCTCTTGGACCCTCGATCCGCACGGACTCTTTTGCCCTGCACGCCTGCAAAACTCCGTTTGCCACATAGGAGGGTTTGCCGACAGAGCCACTTTCGGCAGGCTTCCGCTTCCTCTTAGCTGTCCACCTGTCAGCAGTTCCCTGCGGGGATTCGCTTGCCGTCTAGAGGACCGTCAGTTCGACCGGCCGGGTCTCATCGCGCAGTTCGGGCTCGTAGTATTGGTAGATGACCGAGGGCGGCGTCTTGACTTTGACGGGAAACTTGGCGCGCAAACGGTAGGTAAACCGAATGGGTTTCATGCCGGGAATCTCGGCGAAGTAGAGGATGACCTGGCGGCCGGTCATGGCATAGCGCTGGATGAGCCCCTCGGCCTTCATCGCCTCGAAGGAGGCGCCGAGGACCTCGAAGCCGGGCGGGATGCCGAGGTCCACGATGGTCATCTTCGCTGAGCCAGGCCGGTTGTAGCAAATGGTGGCGGTGCAGACGAGCGTGTCGTCGGCCTTGAGCGTTGTCGCGTCGTAAGCGACGTCAATGGTCATCTCTTTCTCGGCCGGCGGCGCCGCCTTTCCCGGCCACGGGAGGTAGTAGCGGGCCACGATCTGGTAGGCGAGGTCGCCCTCGCCGACGGCATCGAGGCGGACGGTGTTCCTGCCCGGGCGGACAAAGGGCCGGAGGCTCACGAGGCGAAAGACGTCGCTGGTTTCCGGGGTGACGAGGATTTTCTCGGCGGCCTGGTCGTTGGCGGCGACGGTGATGGTCGTCTCGCCCTCGACGCTGCCGCCGGCTCCCGTTCCCAGGAGCAGCGCCCGCATCGCGTGGACCGTGGCCTGGGTCGAGTGCCACGTGCCATAGGGGTCCTTATGCTCGATGAGCCAGGCGAGGGCCTTGTGCGCGGTGTCCGTGTGGCTGCCGGCCTTGAGGAGGGCGTAGGCCGCCAGGGCCGTCGTCTCGACCTCCAAGGCCTCTCCTCGGGAGAAGGTGGCCCCCTCGGCGGCGCTGGTCCAGTGGACCTGCTTATCGTCGGCGATCTGCATGTCGCTGAGGCGTTGGAGGATTGCTTTCGCCTCGGGCCGGCCGGCCGCCAGGAGCGCGTTGGCACAGAGGGCGAGGGTGTAGGGGTCGCTTTCCTGGCTCGCGCCTTGGGCGAGAAAGTCGCAGGCGCGAGCGAGCCGTCGGTCGTCAGGGCCCGATTCGGCCAGGGCCCAGGTCACGTAGGCCGTGGTTTGGAGCGTCCGGTCGTATCGGCCGCCCATTTCGTGCAGTCCGCCGCCGTCGGCTTGCCACGAGCCGTCCGCCTGCTGCCGTCCGTAGAGCCATTCTCGTGTCCGCTCGATGACGGCGGGGTCGATGTCGTAGACGCGGGCCATGTCGGCGAACTCCATCAGGCCGTAGGCGGTCAGCACGAGGTGGGCCGGGGCGTTGCCGAACCATTCAAATCCGCCGCCCCGGACCTCGAAGGAGAGCAGCCGCTGGTAGCCGAGGTTGATGAACTGGAGCGCTTTCATCTCGACGTCGGGCTTTATCTGCCGGGTCCGCCGCATGTAGTCGAGGACAAGGATGTTGGGGTACGTGACCGAGGAGGTCTGCTCGAAGCAGCCGAACGGCATGCGGAAGATGCTGTCGAGGCCTTCGAGGACCTGGCTGAAGGCACCGGGATAGATTTTCACGAAGAGGTCGCTTGCACCGTCGATCGCTTCGTCGGGAATCGTGATTTCGTGGATGAGGCCCTTTGCGAGGCGACCGTTCAGCGTCTGGACGAACTCCTCGCCGTCCGGCCGGACGGCGACCTCGCGTTCGACAGCATCGGCCATCTCGCTGCCAAACGCTTTGACCGTGAGGGCGTGGCGGCCGGGCTTCGTCGCCTTAACGCGGAAACTGGCGCTCGTGATTTCCTCCGCGCCGATCTGGAGCGTCCGCGTCGGCTCGTCCAGGAGTTCAAACCAGTCGCCCTTCTGGACCTCGAGGCGGACGGCCTGCGGCCGGTCGAGGTAGTTGTAGAGGGCGACGGGCACGCTCACGACGTCGCCCTGGGTCAAAGCGGTGGGGAAGTCAATGTCCACGAAGAAATCCTGGAAGACGCGCAAGGGGAAGTTCTGGGCGCCGAGTTCGCCGCGCGCCGAGACGGCGCTTGCGGCCACGCGCCAGGTGGTGATGGAGTCGGCCAGGGGGATTTCGATTTGGGCGCGGCCCAACTCGTCGGTGATGAGTTCCGGCTGCCAGAGGAGCGTCTCGGGGAAATGACGCCGGACGCGGACCGGCGACTCTGGCTCCGGCGACTCGACGGCGGCGGTCGCCTCCCTATCAAATTCAAATGGGACCCGGTTTGCCTGTTCCAGCGCACTGAAGCCGGCGGGCAACAACAATATGACGAAGAAGAGTCCTGGCAGCGCGGCAAGTGCGCCGCGGCTGCCGGCCAGCCAGAACCACCGCAGGAGAGAAACGCGTTCCGTGGCACAGTGCTGGCCGACGGACAGCGCCCCCCCCGCCCCGACAACCAGAAGCCAAGCCGCCCCGAGGAGCCAGAACGCCGCTTCCTCACGAATCAGCCTTTCCTCAATGGCGACGAGCACTGTCAGCGCGCTAAGGGCCGCGAAAAGGTACGCCGCCGGCATGGCCGTGATGATCTTGCGCAGAAGCGGCACGGACCGCGAGGCGGGGACGGCACGGAACTCCTTGGCCCATGCGCTCATCTTGTAGGCGGCCAGCGCCACGGCCAGCCCGAAGGCCAGCGCCACCGCGCCGTAGGTTGAGGCAGGCGAGTGGAACAGACGGAGCATGATCCCAAGGATCACGACAAACAGCCCCCAGATGGGGGGCAGGAGGTAACCGAGAATCCACCACACCAGGACGCCATGGGCGGCCCAGCGGAGTTGCGCGGCCTGCCGCGCGGAACCGGTGATGGGTTTGCGGCGGAAGAGTTTCGCCAGGGCGTAAAGCAGGACCGGCATCGTGAACGCCACGAAGAGCCCGAATGGCACAAGGAGCGCCCCGGCCGCCACGCGGTCGTAGTGCTCGCCCTCTTCGCGCTCGAACCGCTCCTGTTTGGCCTCAAAGGTTTCGCTGGCCCGCTGCTCGGGCGGCGCCGCGCCCTCGGCCGCGCTGAAGAGGACGACGGTCGCTTCCTGGAGTTCCGGCTTCAGTTCCGGCGCGATTACATCGGCCGGGGTGCATGCGTGAATCTCGTAGCGCGGCTTCAGGATCTCTTCCTGGAGCATAAAATAGATTCTCTCCAGGCCCGGACGCATCTCGGAAAGCGCAAAGACGGCCTCGTCCACGGCGGCCAGGCTGAGCGCCGCCTGGGCCGGGTCGCCGTTGGCCCGCGTGACGAGGAACTCCAGAATCGCCTTCTCGGCCGGCCGGTACACGGATTTGTCGAGGGTGGCCCGGATTTTCAGGTCCTCCGGCCGGTTGACTTGGATGAGGCGGGTGTCTCCGACGATATTCCCGTCGGGCAGAATGCAGTAGGCGTGAAGTTCGAGCGTGCCGAAGAGGTCCGGCGGGAGGTCGAAAACCAGGTCCGCAGCGCCGTCTTCGACGTCCAACGCCTTCATGAGAACCGTGCGGCGGTCTTTGACGACGTCGAGGAAGACGCGCCCCGTCCGGTCGGCTGAGAGGACCGTGATTTCGGCGGAGTCGCCCGCGCGGTAGATGGCGCGGTCGGTGCGCAGAAGGATCGTTTCGGTCCTGGCCCCGATGGGAAGCACTTCCGCCACGGTCACCTGGGTGCCGCGCGCATCCTCCGCGCGGATCGTCAGGCGAAGGTCTTCCTGGGCGGGGGTGATGCGGACCTTGGCGATCCCCGCGTCCGAGGTCTCGACGACCTCGCGCGTCGCGCCGATCGTGAGGCGCGTTTTGGCGGGGCGACCGTCCGGGTAGGCCGTCACAAGGTAGAGCACGTTCTCGACGCCTTGGACAAGGCGGCCGCTTTCGGGGAAAACTTCGACGCGGAGCGGCTGGATGGTGACGGCCAACTCCAGCGCCTGCGTCTGCGTGTGGCCGGCCGAGTCCGTGACCGTTGCTTCGAGCGTGACGGAGGCGTCACCCTTGGTGCGTCCCAAGCCGACAAAGGCATCCTTGAGCGGGACCTCGAACCGGAACCGCCCTTCTTCGTCCGTGCGTCCTTCCACGGTTGCAAACGGGCGGAATTTCTCGATGAACTCGGACGCGACGACGCGCACCGCTGCGCCGGCCACCGGTTTCCCGAAGGTATATTCCGCGGCCAAGTCCCCGCGGAGGATTTCGCCGGGCAGGTAGTATCCGCGTTCGGTTTTCAGATCGATGCGGAACTTCGGGAGGACGTACGGCTCGACGCGAACACTCCGCTCCGACGCCGTCTCGCCGATCGTCGCACGGATTGCATAGTCGCCCGTGTTGACCTGGTCGGCGAGTTCAAAGTCGGCCGACGCGATGCCGAACCGAGACGTGCGGAGGCTCTTCTTGAAGACCTTGTTGCCGTTCGGGTCCAGGATCTCGAGCGTGACGTCCCGGTCCGCTACCGGCGTGAGGTCCGCCGTCGCCAGGGCCAGCGTCCGAAGGTGGATCACCTGGCCTGGCTGATAGAGCGGCTTGTCCGTCGTGACGAGGAGGCGGAAGGAGCGCTTGACGGCCACGGGCTCGGCAACCTCGCTGGTTCCCGCCTCGGACTCGGCCACGACACGGAGCGTGTAGTTCCCCTCGGGCACGTTGGGCGGCATGGCCGTCTCGATCCGCGCGAAACCGAACGAGTCTGTCACGAGCCGCGTGGTCCAGACCGCCGTGTCCTCCGCCGAGACGAGCGCCACCCGCACCCGCGCCCCCTCGACAGATTCGCCTGTCTTGCCGTTACGGACGAAAACCCGGTACGCCGCCGGCTGACCCGGCTCCAGCGCCGCCTGGCCGTACACGTAGGTCTCCTGCGGCTCGGCGCGGCGCAGCGAAATCCAGAGAGAATGAAGGGCGAGGCCTACGAGGACTGTCGCGGCCAGGGCGGTGGCGCCCTTCCAGAAGCCCCGGCTGCCGAGCCACTTGAGGTCCGGCTCGACCGGCGCGGGCGGCACTGCGGGCTCCGCCTCGCCGTGCGGCATCAGGGACTGCAAGGCCGCCGCCGTCGCCTCCGCCAGACCGGCCGGCGCGCTTTCGATCTTCCAGGCGCCCAGCAGGTCTTTCTCCCGGACCGCCTGTTCGAGGGCCTTACGGCACTCGGGGCAGGCCTCCAGGTGGGCTTCGACGGCCACCCGCTCCTCGCCGTCGAGCAGGCCGAACAGGTGCTCGTAGAACCTCTCACGAACCGTCTCGCAGGACATAAGTCACCTTCTTCCTTTGAGCCTGCGTCACGCCGCGCCGTACGCGCGGCCGATCTCCTGGAGGGCCGCCCGCATCTTCCCCAGCGCAAGCCGCATCTGCGACTTCACCGTTCCGAGCGGGCGGCCGAGCGCCTCGGCAATCTGGCGGTAATCCATCTCCTCGTACACCCGCAGGATGAAGACCTCGTGCTGGCCGGGCGGCAAGGTCGCAACGGCTTGGGCGACGCGCTCACCGAGTTCGGTCCGCTCGGCCACGTCCGCCGGCCTGGGCGATCCGTTGACTGCAACCTCGGCCTGAGGAAGCGACGTCATCGGTTTCCGCCGCGCGCTGCGGGCGTGGGCGCGGCACACGTTGACGGCGATGGCGTACAGCCAGGACTTGAAACGGCTCCGGCCGCCGAACGACCCGGCGCTTCGCAGCGCCCGGAGGAACGTCTCCTGAAACAGGTCGGGCACGTCCGACGGGTTGCCGCTCAGCCGGCGAAGGAAACGGTAGAGCGGCTGCTCGTATCGCCGAACCAGTTCCGCGGCCATGGCCTGTTCACCTCTCAGGAACCCGCAGAGGAGGGCCTCGTCCGCCGCCTCGTGCCAACCCCTCGCCGGGTTGTCTGCCCCTCGAAAGGTCATTGGGTTGTCCCATCCTCTTAGATGCCGCTCGGCCGCGTTTGGATTAGTCGGACTTTCGTCCGGGCACAATGATATCAGAGGTAGACGACATCTGAAGGGAAAACATTTGTCGCGCCAGCCCAAACAGCACCGTATCGTCGTCTCGGTCGACTCTTGCCATCCTATACTCTTCGCGTAAGAGGCGGCGGCATTTCGTGACGGAATACAGACGCAGTTTTCGGGCTTACACCCCGAAGATCTCTGCTCTGCTGTCGCCTTCCGCCCTAATTGCCGCCACGTCACCAGGTTCGTTCCGGCCGTTCTCGAGGAAGAGCCCCCTTGCGGATAGCGACAGAACCGTCGGCTTTATAAGCACCCGCGACAAGTGTTCCTCATATCCTATCAGTTCGTGCGTGAGCCTTTGAACGCGGAGGAAACGGACCGCCTGGTGAACGCGTGCCGCTCATTCCAGGAGAAACTCGTCGTCTGGGTGCTCCTCGACACAGGGCTGCGGGTACATGGGTTCTGCGCCCTGCGGCGCGACCACGTGCAATGGCAGGAGAACTGCCTGGTCGTCTGGGAAAAGGGCGGCTGGTACGACCACAAGGGCAAGCGCCGGGTCGTGCCGCTGACGGCCCGCGCCCGTCGGCTCTTGGAGGTTCACTTCTGCACCAACGAGAGCATCGGCTTCTCGAAGCGGACAGCGCAGCGGCTCGTCAAGCGCGTCGCCAACAGGGCCATGATCACCAAACCGGTCACACCGCACGTACTTCGACACTCGTTTGCCGTGAATTGCGTGAAAAAGGGCGTAAGCACCGCCAGCCTCAAGAAGATCCTCGGCCACGACCGCCTTGAAACCACCGAGATCTACCTGAACATCTGCCCCGAGGACGTGACCCTCCCCCGTTTTATGTACCAGGGCGAGTGAGAGTTTCCGTTGCGTTCCGGGTGTGTGCCGAGGGGCGAGGCGCAGCCGAGCCCCGAGGAACACACCCGTGCCCATCGACCGCCGACGGGCACGACGCCGCGAACGCCGCCGGCGTCATCCAGTTTAACGAGCTGTGCGGCCGGTGGTGATTGTAATCCAATCTCCACCGTTCTGCAACGTACTTCGCCTCCTCCAGACTCAGGAACAGTTCAAGATTCAGCAGTTCATCCCGCAGCTTCCCGTTGAACGACTCGATATACGCATTCTGCCACGGGCTGCCCGGCTCGATGTACAATGGCCCCACGTCCGAGTCCTGCAACCACTGGCGAACCACCCGGGCGACGAACTCCGGACCGTTGTCGCTCCGCAGGTACTTCGGTTTGCCGCGAACCAGGAACAGGTACTCCAGGATCTCCTTCACGTCGTGGGCCGTCATCCGACGTTCCACCTCCAAGGCCAGGATCTCCCGCGTGTACTCGTCCTCCACCGCCAGGAACTTCAGTTTCCGCCCGTCTTCCGTCTTGTCCGACACGAAGTCATACGACCACACGTGGTCCTTGTACCGGGCTGGAATCCGTTCGCTGCCATTGTCGCTCGTGCCTAAACGCCGTCTTTTACGCCGCTTTCGCGGCACTTGCAAGCCTTCCTGCCGCCAGAGACGCTCCACCCGCTTGTGGTTGACCCTCGTCTTCTTCCGCAACAACGCCGTGATGCGATCCTGGCCGAACCGAGGACGCTTGACCACCAACGCCTTCATCTCGGCCACCAGGGCACGCGCGTCGGCATCGTCCTTCGGATCGTACCGCTGGGTCGAGCGGGCCTGGCCCAGGAGCCTACACACCCTTCGCTCGGGGCATCCCAGCCGGTGGCGGACGTGTTCGATGACCTTCCGCCGACCGGCCGGGGTCGTCAGTTTCCCCGGTAGGCCGCCGCTTCCTTCAGGATCGCATTGTCCAACGCCTGGTCGGCCACCAGCTTCTTCAGGCGGGCGTTCTCCTTCTGCAGCGCCTTCAGCTCCTGGATCGCCGCCGGACCCATTCCGCCGTACTTCTGACGCCAGCGGTAATAGGTCTGCTCGCTGACCCCGATCTTCTTGCAGACCTCCGGCACCGTCAGCCCCTTGCCCAATTCCACGTCCGCCTCACGCAACTTCGCTACAATCTGTGGTCCCGTGTGCTTCTTCATACGAGAGCTCCTTTCCGACCTTCCTGTCGGCTAGAACTCTCACTGCACTTGGTACAGTTTTTGGGGGGAAGGTCCAGCTTCTTCAGGGTGGCTACCAGCTTATTGATGGATAGCGATCCCCTGGCTCTCCTGTAGGCCTCGAGCACCTCGTATATCCCAC
>DATKUU010000235.1:0-3222 GCA_035530455.1 Phycisphaerae bacterium
CACCTGTGACGTGGCGGGCGACCTCGAACTCGGCGGCAACGCGACCGGCCTCACGGTGACGACCTCGGCGGCGGTGAACCTCAACGCGGACATGAACATCCGCGCCCTTAGCACGGGGGCGAACGTCACCTGCGCGGCTCCGCGCACGGCCACCGTCGGTGCGGGCGGGTACACGATGACCAACGGGACGCTCACGGGCACGCTCAACGTGGACCTCTCGGCGGGGGCGGGGGCCTACGCGCAGAACTCCGGGACCATCGCCGACGGCGCGGTCCTGAACGTCACGACCGGCACGGGGGCCATCACCTTCACCGCCCTGACCAAGACCGGCTCCGGCGCGCTCAACGTCACGATGGCCGAAAGCGCGAACATCGGATGGAACGCCGGTGTCGCGAGCGCCGCCACCAACCGCATCAGCCTTCTGACCGTCAACAGCGGCAAGACGGCCACGCTCACGGCCGATGTCGATGTGTCTGCGCTGGCGGGGTCCGGCACGGTAGCGACCAGCAGCGGAAAAGACCTGCGCGCGGCCTTTCTCGGCGACAATTTCTGGACGTTCACTGGCTCGGTCACGGGGGCCGGACGGGTATGGTTCTATGCCTGGGCCAACACATCCAACGCGGCGGCGATTACGGTCGCCAACTCCAGTACCACGAATCTTGAAGGCGGCAATGGCCTGTCTTGCACGCTCTCCGGCAGGTTGACGACTTCGGGAGCACTCAACGTCAACGGCACTGGCGGCTCAAACGTTGTGACCTGGACGCTCAACGGCGGCTCCAATATCGGCGGGGCCGTGACGGTGGGATCAACCACGCAGAGCGGGATTCTCGTTTTCGGTCCGAGCCAGGTCCACGTGCTCGCCTCAACCCTTGCGATGAGCGGGACGGGGGTATCGAACGCCGTGACCATCGGCGGGCGGCTGATTCTTGGCGGTACGATGACGGGGACTGGGATAGTCGTTGCGGTGGCGGGCGACGGGGAGATTGATTGCGGCGGGACGGCGCGCGTCACGGCGACGACGGTGACGGGGCGGCGGCTCGTGGTGCGCCGGGCGGTCGATGCCGCCGGGATGCCTCTAAGGTCGTGGGAGGGTGGCGCGTCGAACGTCAACATCATGTTCAAGGGCCGCAAGGAAATCGGGGCACCGGGCGTCAACTGAGGCAAGGAGATCCGCGTGGAACCGGGCAACATCGTGAACCTCGGCGTGGCGGCTGCGGTCGTCGCCACCGTCCTTCTTTTCCTGAGATATCAGTTGACCTCCCAAAAAGAGTCTCGGGCGGAACGGGAAGCAGAACGGGAAACCTTGACGAACATCATCGTCAATGACCTGGTCCACGTCGGAAAGGGGTTGGCGAAGAACGTCGAAACCCTACAAGAAGTAGCCAACGGTCTGCGGGAGGTCCGCAGCGCCTTAGAGAACATCAATGGCAAGGCGGGAAGGTGATAACATGTTCGAGTTGACTTGGACCAAGGCCATCATCGCCGCCGTCGTCGCCCTGCCGACCGTCGCGGCAATCGTCTGGCGGTTCCTCGTGCGCAAAGACAAGAAGGAGGCGAAAGATGCGGTGGACAATGCGAACCAGGCTGCTGCTGATCTTGACCCCGATGCTATTGGCGGTGGCCTTCGCCGCGGGGTGCATCGAAAATAAGCGGCCCTACGCGGCCAGCCAGGGCGTGTTGACCTTCGAGGGCGCGGAGTGGGTCGAACTCGACGGGCGGCTGATTCTGGTGGGCGCGACATGGAAGGTGGAAAAGGGAATGACCTTGGAGGACGTGCGGTACAACTTCAGGCAGGGCGTGGTGCTGACGCCGGGGTTCGCCGCCGAGGTCCTCCAGACATTCGCAAAGGAGAAGTGAGATGAAACGGATGCTGATTGTTGGACTGTTGGCGGCAGTTGTGGCGGTGTCGGTCGGCTGTGACCCGGCGCAAACGCGGACTTGGACGGTCCAAGCCAGCGTCATTGAAGTCGGCCTCATCGCGCACTCGGAGTTTTACCCCGCCGAAGTGACGCCGATGACGGACGAGCAAATTCAGGCTTTCGGCGCTGCCCGCGTCGCCCTGTACGAGAAGTACGGGCAGGCCGTCAAGGACGGACTCGAAAACCTAAAGGACTAATCCATGAACAGCATCCTGAAGTCGAAGAAGATGGTGGCCTTCATCGTTGGCGTTGCGGCCGTCACGGGATTGGCCCTGGCAGGCGCGGACTTGGAAACGCTGAAGTGGGCGGGCGGGTTCATCGCGGGCATGGTCGCCAGTCTGCAAATCGGCCAGGGCATCGCGGACGGGCTGAGCGGCGGCGAGACCAGCGCGGCTACCTGAAATAGGCCCCGGCGAACAGACCGCACCGTAGGCCGAATCGGCGCGCGCGTTTTGTGCACAGGTTATCCACAGACTTTGCACAGGCGGAGGCCTGCGCATAAAGCCTTATCATTTCAGGGTTTACCGCAATCCGGAAAGAAACTCGGATTTTTCCTGTCCTTTTGACAGCCAACGGCCGATAATCCGGGTGGCGTTGCAAGGAGTTCGCCATGGCGAGCGGAGGCATTCCAAGGGAAACAAGGAAGCGGGGTCGCGATCCCTGCGCGCCAACCAATGGGCCTTCGCGGCCTTGCGACGCCAGTGCGCGGGGACGCGGCCTTTTTAGGCCCAAAACGGCAAGGTCCGATAATAACCCCATTTCAACCCTTTTTTTGGCCCTCTGAAGGTCTGATAATATATGGTATGTACACTTGAGAATATAGGGAATCTTGCGGGGGTCGGCGGATGCGGGACTTTGGGCGCCCCGGCCTGGCGGCTTTTCCGCCGGCCCCCCTGGCGGTTTCGGGACAACCCGGGGACCACGCCAAGCGGACCCCCCCCGCGCGGCGTACCCGGACGAGCCCCGGCCGGGCAGGGGCGGGACGGTCCCGCCCCTCCCGGATGCTTTGCGGGCCACGGCAGCGGGCCATGGCCGGAGCCGTACCCCGGCCAGGGGGGCCGTAGCCCTGCCAGGGAGGAAAAAAATCGTGGCCGAGGCCGAGAACAAAAAACTCGAGGAACGGGTGACGGACGCCGTCGGCCGGTTCAACCTCGCACGCCTCCGGGGCCTGTGGACGGAGGCACGGATGGCCCTGGCGGCGGCGGACCGGGCGCTAGAACTGCTGGAGGCGATGGACAAGAAGCGGAGGATGCAGTGACGCCTTTCTTTCAACGCAGAGAACGCAGAGAGCGCAGAGGAAAAA
>DATKUU010000236.1:0-5364 GCA_035530455.1 Phycisphaerae bacterium
CGTCGCCCTCATTGATTTCCACATGCCGAGGATTGACGGCCTGGAAACCATCCGCCGCATCCGCGCCGAACACCTGACGCTTCCGGCGGCACTGATGACGGCCCATCCGCAGGACGTGCCGGTGGCCGAGGTCCATTCGCTTCACGTCGAGTGCGTCATCGCCAAGTCGGCCGACCGGCGCGAAATCGTCTCTGTCGTCACCCACCTCCTTCGGGCCGCGTGGCATCGGGCCATCGGACCCCCCGACGAGGAGTTTCCGTCCGAACAAGCGCGCGAGTGAACAGGGGTTTCAGCGAAAGGAGTCCGCAGTGAAATTGGCACCCATTGGGGACCGTATCGTCGTCAAACGCCTCGAGGCTGAGACCAAGACCAAGGGCGGCATCGTCCTGCCCGACACCGCCCAGGAAAAGCCGAAGCGCGGCAAAGTGCTGGCCGTCGGCGAAGGCAAACGCCTCGATTCCGGCCAAATCGCCAAGCCCGCCGTCAAGCCCGGCGACGAGGTCCTCTTCTCCAGTTTTGCAGGCACCGAAATCACCGTCGAGGGCGACGAAGTCCTCGTCATGGGTCAGGACGACATCCTGGCCATCGTCCGTAAGTAAACGTTCCACCGAAACCGCAAACACAAGGAGACCGACCCGTGCCCCCGAAACGCATCGCATTCGACCAGCAGGCCCGTGAGGCCATTCGCCGAGGCGTCGCCATCCTGGCCAAAACCGTCCGCGTCACCCTCGGCCCGAGCGGACGCAACGTCGTCCTCGAAAAAAGTTTCGGCGCCCCGACCGTCACGAAGGACGGCGTCACGGTGGCCAAGGAAATTGAACTCGAAGACCCCTGGGAAAACATGGGCGCCCAGATGGTCCGCGAAGTCGCCTCGAAGACGAGCGATGTGGCCGGCGACGGCACCACTACCGCCACCATCCTCGCCGAGGCCATCTTCGTCGAGGGACTCAAAAACGTCACCGCCGGCGCCACCGCCATGGACCTGAAGCGCGGCATTGACGCCGCCGTCGAGGCCGTCGTCACGCACCTGAAGAAAATGGCCAAGCCCGTCTCCTCCAGCAAGGAGGTCGCCCAGGTCGGCACGTGCGCCGCCAACCAGGACGCCGAAATCGGACAGATGATCGCCGACGCCATGGAAAAGGTCGGACGCGACGGCGTCATCACCGTCGAAGAAGGCAAGAGCCTGGAGACCACCGTCGAACTCGTCGAAGGGATGCAATTCGACAAGGGCTACATCTCGCCCCACTTCGTCACCGACTTCGAGTCCATGACGGCCGAACTCGAGAAGCCCTACATCCTCATCCACGAAAAGAAGATCTCCAGCGCCAAGGAGCTCCTGCCTCTCATGGAACAGGCGGCCCAGGCGGGAAAGCCGCTCCTCATCATCGCCGAGGACATCGAGGGCGACGCCCTCGCCACCCTCGTTGTCAACCGCCTCCGCGGCACGCTCCAGTGCTGCGCGGTGAAGGCCCCCGGCTTCGGCGACCGGCGCAAGGCCATGCTCGAAGACATCGCCATCCTGACGGGCGGCACAGCCATTTTCGAGGACCTCGGCACCAAACTCGAGAACGTCAAACTCAGCCACCTCGGACAGGCCAAACGCCTCCGCGTCGAAAAAGAGGCCACCACCATCATTGAAGGCGCCGGCGAAACCAAAGCCATCAAAGGACGCCTCGAAGCGCTCCGCAAGGAAATCGAAACCACCACCAGCGACTACGACCGCGAAAAACTGGAGGAGCGCCTGGCGAAACTCTCCGGCGGCGTCGCCCAGATCAACGTCGGCGGCGCAACCGAATCCGCCGTCAAGGAAAAGAAGGCACGCGTCGAGGACGCCCTGCACGCCTGCCGAGCGGCCGTCGAGGAAGGCGTCCTGCCGGGCGGCGGCGTCGCCATGCTCCGCAGCCGGAAGGCCATTGACCGCATGAAACTCAAAGGCGACCAGAAAATCGGGGCCGACATCGTCCGCCGGGCCCTGGAGGCCCCTATCCGGCAGATATCCGAGAACGCCGGACAGGACGGCGCCATCGTCGCCCAACGCGTCGAGCAGAACTCCAACGCCAACTTCGGCTACAACGCCCTGACACACAAGTACGGCGACATGGTGAAGGAAGGCGTCATCGTCCCGATGAAGGTCGAGCGGATCGCCCTTCAGAACGCCGCCTCCATCGCGGGCCTGCTCCTGACGACCGACGCCTTGGTGTCCGAGATCCCCGAGAAGAAAAAGAAGTCCGCCGGCGGGGCCGGCATGGACGAAGACATGTACTAATCGTTACACCGTTCGCACTGTGTGGCACTGGCGGCTCGTCCGCCAGTGCCTCGCCAAAAGATTCGCGCGGCGGCCATTCGTGGCCGCCGCACTCTTTTTTTCGTTGTCACCCTGAGCGAGTCCGCCGAAGCCTTGGCCCGCTTGCGGCTCGGCTGTCACCTGTTTTGGAGTTCCGCGTTCTACATTCCGCGTTCCGCCCTTCGACCTTGCTCAGGGCGGCCCTCGTTCGACCCAGAGGCTCTCGACGGGGAGCATGGTCGAGGGGCCGCGTTGCCTCTCCTCACGCCACCGACTCGGCCATTTCGATGCCGTAACGTTTCATCTTTTTGTAGAGCGTCGTGCGGTTGATGCCGAGCGAGTGCCAACGACCTTTCGGCTCTTGTCATGCCAACCTCTCGCCGGTAAAATATCCTTTGCCGAATCCGGTGGCAAGGTTCGCCGGAAGAGGAGCCTCAAGAATGTGCCGTGCAGGCGAGGAATCGGCGTGAAACAGCGGGTCTATCTGGAAACGACCATCGTCAGTTACCTGACAGCGCGGCCGAGTCGGGACCTGATTTTGGCGGCGCACCAGGAAGTGACTCGCCAGTGGTGGGAGCATCGGCGGCAGAACTTCGATATCTACGTGTCGCAATTGGTGGCGGACGAGGCCGGCCGAGGCGACCCCGAGGCGGCACAGCAGCGGGTCGAAATGCTTCGAGGCGTAGCAAGGTTGCAGGTTACGGACCAGGCTGTAACCTTGGCTCGCGAACTCGTTCAGGGTCACGCCCTTCCGGAGCAAGGAGTGGAGGATGCGTTGCACATTGCGCTGGCCACGGTACATGGAATGGACCTTTTGATGACGTGGAATTGCAGGCACATTGCCAACGCGGAACGGATGCCGGCGATTCGCATGACCCTGGAGCGATGCGGGTACGATCCGCCGACCATCTGTACCCCGGACGAGTTGATGGGAGAATCGCCATGAAGAAGGATCCGATTGTGGAAGAAGTCCGCAAAGGACGCCAAGACCACGCCGCGCGGTTCAACTACGACCTGGACGCCATTGCGAGGGACATCCGGTCTCGCGAAGGCAAAGACAACGAGCCGGTGGTCACGCTGCCGCCCAGGCCGAAATCCGTCGTCAAGTAGGCAGCATCAAACCCCCGCGCTTTTTACTTGAGACGCCACGGCCGTCCTCCTAGCATGGCGTCGTCCCAGATAGGAGCGCGACATGCCCATCGAACTGGCGGTTTTCGTGGTCGGTCTGGCGATGGCCTTCATCATCGCGATGGTGCTGTTCCTGCTGGTGTATCCGCCTCTTCGGCGGATGTTCGCTTTGAACTCGACCCTCAAGAACGCACGGTCGTTCTACGCCCGGACGTTCTTCCTCATCATGCTCCTGGCGGCCTGGACGCCGCTCCTGGAACAAGGCGTTCCTCCTGCCCCGTCCGCCGAAGATGAAGCCCAAGCCGAAGCCACTCCCGCGGCGTCCGAATCCGTGGCCGAGACGCCGACGCGGGCTGCCGAACCCGCCGAGAGTGCCGAAAGCGAAGGCGCTTTCATGACGGCCGTCTGGCACGTCGCCAACGGCCTGAAATCCGTCTGCCTCTCCGTCAGCATCTTCCTTGCCGTGTACGTTGTCGTCCTGACGGTCCTCTACGCGACGCTCGGGCGAATCCGGGACACCTCCGGGGCATGAGCAACGAATCGTATCTCGTCGTCTCGTACTTTGCAGCCGCGGGCGCGGGCGTCCTCCTGGCCGTCCTAACGGCCCTTTTCCTCTCCGCGCCGCTTTCGAAGGCGCTCGCTCGCGTCGCCCGGCCGCTAGGAACCGTCTTCCGCCGCTTCCTCCCCTCCTGGCTCATCCTGGCGGTCCTTCTCGGCTTCCTGTCGGTCACGTACTACGATTGCAGCCACGGCACCTATCAGAAGATCGTGGCCGACCGGCACCACCTGGTTCAGAAGAACTTCGAGCAGGGAGCCGGCATAACACAGTATCTTGCCACGGCGCTGGCGGCTTATGGACTGGTGCTGGGCTTGAGCCTTCTGGGCGGCGCCCGAAACTCCTCCGCGCCGGACCGTCAACCGCCCGACCGCGCGCCTTAGGGTTCGCCGCCGGCCGTGCTCGACCCGCCAGGATCGCGTCCCCCCGTTGCCCGTTGCCCGCGGCGAGGCGGCTTTGAGGGTGCAGGTTTCGGTGTTGACAGGGCAATGGGTACGGATTAAGTTGGGCGGCCTTCGGAAAACGCCATTGGGGTCATAGGGCGGGGTTAGGCTCTGTTTGAAAAAGCGCGCGGCGGCCCCGCCACCCGGACAAGGTGTTTTCAGACAGCGCCTAGCGGTCGAGGAGAGAGGCGGCATGAGCGTACGGGCGATTGATTTACGGCGAGGACAGGCCATCGCCTACAAGGACGGCGTCTGGGTCTGCATCACCAACGAAAAGGTCGCCAAGGGCAACTGGCGGTCCAGCCAGGTGGTTCAACTGAAGAACATCCAGACCGGCCAGTTGATTAAGGAACGGTTCCGCACCGATGAAGCGTTCGAGACGGCGTTCATCGAGCGCACGGCGATGACATACCTCTATTCGGACTCCAGCGGCCACGTGATGATGAACATGGAAACGTTCGAGGAGGTGCGCCTGCCGGCCGACCTCATCGGCGACCAGTCGGTGTACCTCGTGCCGAACCTCCAAATCACGGTCGGGTTCCAGGACAAGACGCCCGTCACCGCCGACTTGCCGAACACCGTGGAGTTGGTGGTCGAGGACACGCCGCCGCAAATGAAAGGGGCGACCGCGACGAACTCGATGAAGGATGCGCAGTGCGAAGGCGGGGCGCGCGTGAAAGTCCCCTCATTCGTCGCGAACGGCGGGCATATCCTGGTGGACACGCGGACGGGAGAGTATTTGTCGAAAGCATGAAGACAGTCCAAAGTCCAAGGTCCAAAGTCCAAAGTCGGAAACCGCAGCGGAATGGCAAACGGCAAACCTTCATGGCGGAAGCACGTCAGCCAATCGCAGCCCTCGTGAGCCTGGGTTGTCCGAAAAACCTCGTGGACTCCGAGCGGATGCTGGCGGAGATCGCGCTCGGCGGCTTTGCCGTCAGCGCCGAGCCGGACGG
>DATKUU010000237.1:0-5069 GCA_035530455.1 Phycisphaerae bacterium
TCTTGCCCCGGCTCGCGCCCACGGTGGGCCGGGGCTGCTTTTTTCTGGACCGAGAAAAACCGCCGCCGAAACGTGAGTCTCGGCGGCGGCTCCGGTCATCAACCGAAAGGGTTAGCCTGCATCTTGCCACACCCGGCAGCCCGTGTCAAGGTACAATCTGAAAGCGAGAAGACCATGACCGATTCTAAACCACTGGCTTTATTCGTCTGGCCACAATTTTACCCCGACTACACCGATGGATTAGCGTTTGCTCTCGCAACAGATGAGGCAACAGCTAGGGCGTTGATCGACGCCGATAACATCGCTCAGTGGGGCCGCGGAACCCCTGCAAGGGAGTGGGGGCCAGTCGAGGTGTATCCGATTGACCAACCAATCGCATTTTCTGTAGCAGGGGGCAGTTAACGGAGCGGACATCCCGCAGGATGCCCGCGGTCCATCATCGAAAGGGAAACCAATGGAACCTATGGACAAAGAGCTTCTGCTGAAAGACTGCCTGAACGAACTGCGGTTCACGATCTCCCGAATCGAGGCGTTCGACGAGACGGATTGCGATGACGATCTGGAGAAAGAACTCAAACGGCTGTGGGACATGATGCAGGCAATCAAAGAAGGTGCGCTATACCTGCTCAAGAAGGCCAAGAAGGCGCAGATTGAGACGGCGCAACCGAAAGGGTAAACCCATGGAAAAACTGTGCAAAACGTGTAAATGGTGGGTCAAGAAGGACATCAGCTATCACGGCCAGAACCCGAATAAGTGCGGGAACCCGAAGGTGTCGCACGAATCTGATCGGCGTTTGTTCGTGGATGGCCCCTGCGGCAAGATGGTTCCTGTAGAAGAGCCATTGGAGGATGATTGCGTGGATCTCTGTGACGCATCCGGCTACTACGCAGCGATGTTGCCCGGACCGGAGTACGGCTGCATCCATTGGGAATCGAAAGGGTAAACCCATGAAACGCGACGACGCGACCGGGGGCCTGCGCCTCACACAGAATAGCGGCTCGTGGTGCCTGGAATGGCATGATCGAACCGGCAAGCGGAAGCGGAAATCCCTCGGCTCGCTGGCGAAGATCACCAGACGCCGCGCCGAGGTCATGTACCGCAAGGCCCTCGCCGAGTTCACGATCCGCCCCGGCCGGAGGGATCTGGGCACGGCCCCGACGCTCGCGGAGTGGGAGACGGACTATTTCGACCTGCGGACCGACCTGGGCGATGGAGCCAAGGGTCTCCACCGCAAGACCTTCGAGTACCTGAAGGCCCGATTCGGCGGCGACAAGCGGCTCGACCAAATCTCCCGCCTCGACGCCGCGGACTGGCGGGCCTGGTTGAGCCGCCAAGGCATTACCGAGACCACCGTTTGCGGCCACGCGCGGAACGCCAAACAGATCGGCAAGTACGCGATGCGGGCCGATCTCATTATCGAGAACCCTTTTGATTGGCTCAAAGGCACGGCACCGGCACCGAGCAAGGACTTCCATCAGGTCACAGACCTGGAGGTTCAGGCGGTGCTCGGTGCCTGCCCGCGAGCCGCCTGGAAGGCCCTCATCGGCCTCTGCTACTACGCCGGCCTCCGCCGCGGCGAGGCCCTGCGGATGGAGTGGCGCGATGTGCTGTGGGCGGACCGCCGCCTCGTGGTCAGAGCAGCCGGCGGAGTCGAGACGACTAAGGCCCGCCGGCGCGAGGTACGCATCGAGCCGGAGCTTGAGAAGATCCTGCTGGACGCCTACGACGACGGGGGGAACGTGGGCGGAGTGGTCATCCCGCAGGGCGGGGGGCTGGGGCACGGTCCACACCGCTGGATGCTCAGGATGATCGAGGCGGCTGGGCTCAAGCCCTGGAAGGCCCCGTACCAGACCCTCCGCCGCGCCCGGGACATGGAGTGGAAGAAAAAATATCCGGCCTACGTGGTGAACGCCTGGATGGGCCATTCCGAGGCGGTATCGAACCGGCATTATCTGGCCGTGCCCGAGCAATACTATGATCGGCAACAGCGGGAGATCGTGGACCTGACCGACCTGCCGCCGAAGGTGGCGGCCGAGATCCGACGTATCATCAGCGAACACCAGCAACAGGAGGTGTGACGTGAACATCACAAAGGCGCAGCAGTGTCCAAAGTGCGGATACATGGAGTTCGACGGCGACAAGTGCCACAACCCCGAATGCCTCTACCGCGCAGACTGGGAGCGGATGCTGAATAGCCACAACGGTCAAGATTCTGTCAAGGTCGCCAAAAACCTAACGGACACCGAACCGTCCTGATACTCATAACCCCTGCAATCGCAGGGGTTTATCGAAAGCGGGTGAAGGGGATCGAACCCTCGACATCCAGCTTGGGAAGCTGACCCAGCCCTACCCTAACCCCTTGCGAATACAGGGCTTACGTCAGTGGTAGCAAAGGGTTACGTCAGGCGGTGACAACTCGTGACAATCGACTACCCGCTCATTTGCGAGTGGAGTTGTCAAGGTTCTCGTCAAGCTTTTTGTTCGGCTGCTTCGGAAGGTACTCGTCGATGAGCGGCCAGCAGCCGGCGAAGATCGCGCCGGCGACGAGGGCGCCGAGCAACCCCAACAGCAGGCTATGCGTGGCGCGGCCGATCCCCAAGGGGACCAATGCGACCACACACACCGCAATCTTCAGCGCAATTCGCACATTCGCTCTGAGAGTCCACATCATCGCTCTCCTTACGCTCCGGCATCCTTGCTGGTTCGTACCACGTCATTTTGCCCGCGACATTCGTGGTCGCCCCCGACTCTGGTTCCCAGCAGAGTCCCCTTCCGCCTTCGATTTTGGGTCCGGAATTTTCTTCGCGGTGCCCTCCGCCCCCGCCATCTCCTCAAGTACATGGCGGGCGATATCCGGGCCGTATCCACCGTAAAGGCCGAGAATGCCGCGTTGGATTTCTTCGGGCTGCTCGCCGAACCACGTAAAAATTCGACTGGCCACGCCAAGCTCGGTCATCGAATGGCGCTCTGCCCACCTTTCGATGACTTCCTTGGCCATCGGGTTCACCGCCAGCCGGATTGTTTTTCTGTCACTCACAACTCCTACAGTAGCAAGGACTTGTGATGACAATCGCTGCCCACTCGGGATTTTTGCACGTTTTTCTGTTGACATGGTGGCGTACATGGCGATACTCCTCATCGATGTCAATCGTTGCCGATTGACATCAAACGCCGACACGACGCCCCCCCCGTCTGGAATATATTGTTCCCGATGGATACGACGAGTCAAGAAAAAAAGGGTGGATGCCATGACTTGTCAGCAAAAAAATATCGACCGCCACCCCCGGAAGGCGGCCCGTCTTGACTCAGGCGTCTGCGGGCCGCCCTTTTTCAGACCTTCTCCCCTTTCTTCTCAGGCGGCCCGCGGGCTTCAGGACGATCACCGGGGCACGGACGCCCCACCCGCGGGCCATGACCTGATCTGGCGGCTGCTCTGCGGCTGCCTGGCCATCGTCGTCTGGGGGGTCATCTTCATCGCATGTCTCGTGGCCGCCCCGCTGGCGCTCGTCATCGCCGAGAGCGGGCGCAGAAACGGAACAGACCAATGACCAAAGAACAACTGGCTGAGATTCTGACCAAGCATGAGCTATGGCTCAACAGTGAATCGGGCGGCGAGAAAGCCAACCTCCGCTCCGCCGACCTCAGCTCCACCGACCTCCGCTCCGCCGACCTCAGCTACGCCAACGGCTTACTCACAGCGGCGCAGTGGCTATCGCAGCACTTCACCGCCGATGAGCACGGCCTGATTGTTTACAAGGTCTTCGGAGCTTTCAACATGCCGCCGGCTCGTTGGGAAATCCGAGCAGGTGCAGTCCTTACTGAGATCGTAAACCCGGTTCGCTGCTGCGATTGCGCCTGTGGTATTAACTTTGGAACACTCGACTGGCTGCGAGCCAACGTCAAGAACGCTGTGATCTGGCGGTGTCGCATCGCATGGATCGACTTAGCTGATGTGGTCGTGCCTTACAACACGGACGGCAAAGCGCGTTGTGGCCGCCTCACTTTGCTCGAACTACGCAATGGAATAGTCCAATGAGCGAACCGCACACGTTCTGGATGGTCCATTGCCCCGAGCTTGGGCCACCCTCGCGCCGCCACGATACCGAAGCATTAGCAAGGGCCGAGGCTGAACGCCTCGCCTTGCGGGAGCCGGGCAAGACGTTCTACGTGCTGGTGACAACATGCGCCGTGTGTCGCTCCGTTGTGAACTGGACCGAAGACCTCGACCCCTGCATACCCCCATTCTGAGGAATCATAATGAGCGAATCAAGCGTACTGGCGACCGTGGGCGCAGCCCCGATCATGGACATCGCCGAGACCAAGGCGCAGGTCCAGGCCATTCAGCAGATTATGGAGGGGGTGATGAAGAAGGACGAACACTACGGGGTCATCCCCGGCTGCGGGGACAAGCCCAGCCTCCTTCAGCCGGGAGCCCAGAAGCTCGCCCTCACCTTCGGCTTCGCCCCCGAGTACCGGATCGAGAAGAACGATCTACCCAAGGGCCACCGCGAATACGAGATAACCTGCCGGCTCACCCACCGGCAGACAGGCAGCTTCATCGGCGAGGGGGTGGGGCTCTGCTCCAGCATGGAGAATAAGTACCGATTCCGTACCGGGCCAAAGGAGCTTACCGACCGGCAGGTGCCGCGCGCGTATTGGGATCTCCGCAAGGGTGATCCGAAGGCCGCGATGAAGCTCATCGGCAAGGGCAACGGTACGGCCAAGGGGCCAGACGGCCAGTGGTACATCACCGAGGGCGGCGGCGAGAAGGTCGAGAACGACAACCCCGCCGATACCTTCAATACGATCAAGAAGATGGCCAAGAAGCGGGCCTTTGTCGATGCGGTCCTGACCGCCACGGCAGCCAGCGACATCTTCACGCAGGATATCGAGGACATGGATCTCGGCCACAATGCCGAGAGTGTCACTGCCGGCGATGAGCAGACCGCGAAGTCTGCTCCCCGCCGCCGGCAGACGCCCACCCAGGCGGCGACCGGCAAGACCAAAGAAGAGGTGCAGGCCGAACTCGACGACGCCCGCCGCAACGAGGCGATGAACAACCAGCACT
>DATKUU010000238.1:0-7252 GCA_035530455.1 Phycisphaerae bacterium
AGGCAATCGTTGATTACATTGCTGAACATAACCAGAATCCCAAATCTTTCACGTGGACGGCCAAGGCCGACGACATCCTGGCCAAAGTTGCACGAGCCCGGGCCGTCCTGGATAAGATATCATCTGAGTGAAGCACTACACTAGGGAGCCAGATGCTTGTCCGACAGGCCGATCTGGTGGGCGATGTCGTGGAATTCGTCTTTCGAGACGTCCTCGAGCCGCTTCCCGCGGTCCTTCAGTTTCTCGTTAAACTTCATGGCCTTCTCTTGCATTGTGCCGTGCGTGTCCTCGCTCCCGCCGACCAGGTGGAAGTTCGGCCCGCGCGTATAGCGGACGTGCCCGTCGTCGTTGTCAAACCCGACGCCCAGGAGACATGCCTTCCGTTTGTCCTTTTTGTCCTTTTCCTGCGGCATCATCCACTCGCTTCCTTCCCCTCCTCTTTCTTTTTATCGGCCGCAGGCGGTTTCGTCAAGCAGCACATCGCGCATTCCCCGCACAAAGGGCCTTGTGTGAGGCCTTGGAGGGGACTAGAATAATCGGTCCGACACCCCGTCGGCGGGTGCGTCAGGGTCGCCCAAACGGGCAGCGGAGGCTTACCGGGTGCCGTACGAACTCTTCATCCAGGCCGATTTCAGCGCCGCCCATGCCCTGCGCGAGTACAAGGGCAAATGCGAGCGGCTCCACGGCCACAATTGGCGCGTGGACCTTCGGCTGGGGGGCGACCGGCTCGACGCGGGAGGCATGCTGCTGGACTTCACCGACGCCAAGCGCATCCTGGGCGAGGTTCTGGAGCCGTTCGACCATCGGCACCTGAACGAGGTCCCGCCGTTCGACCGTCTTCAGCCGTCGAGCGAAATCATCGCCCGCGTCGTCGCCGAGGCCGTGGCCGAACGCCTGCCGAAGGGCGTCCGCGTGGCGTCGGTGACGGCATGGGAATCGGACCGCTGCGGGGCGACGTTCCGGCCTGAAGCGAAGGAGGCCTGACGGTGGCCGTCACGCTGCAACTTGCGCTGGACCTCCTGGACCTGGAGCGGGCCGTGCGCATCGCGCATCTTGCGGCGCCGGCGGGGGTGGACTGGGTCGAGGCCGGCACGCCGCTCATCAAGAGCGAGGGCCTCGACGCCGTGCGTGCCCTGCGCGACGCGTTCCCCGACAAGAAAATCGTCGCCGACCTGAAAACGGCCGACACGGGACGCCTGGAGATGGAGGCGGCCGCCAAGGCCGGGGCCGACTACGCCATCGTCCTGGCGGCGGCGAGCGAAGCGACCATCCGTGAGGCGATTGAAGTCGGCCGCAGTTACGGCCTGGGTGTCGGCGTGGACCTTCTGGGCATCGCGGAGCCGGAGCGGATGGCCGAGCGCCTGGCCAAGTGGGGGGCGACGTTCCTGGCGGTGCATTGCCCGGTGGATGAGCAGATGCGCGGAGCGGCCGGGGAGTCGGCGTTCGAAGTGATTGCGCGCGTGGCGAGGGCGACGGCGATTCCGATCGCGGCCGCAGGCGGCCTCAACTCCGAGACCGCGCCGCAGGCCGCCGCCGCCGGCGCCTCGATTATCGTCGTCGGCGGCGCGATCACGAAGGCCGAGGACCCCGCCCGCGCGACGGCCGACATCCGAAAGGCCCTCGACTCTCGTGTGCCGGTCCGGACGGAACTCTTTCGGCGCGCGGGGCCCCAGCAGGTCCGCGAGGTGCTGGAGCGCGTCTCGACGGCGAACCTGAGCCACGGCAACCACCACCGGCCGTGCCTCGCAGGCCTGGTGCAGATTACGCCGGGCGCGAAACTCGTCGGCCCGGTGCTGACGGTGCGGACGGCGCCGGGCGACTTCGCCAAGCCGGTCGAGGCCATTGACCATGCCGAGCCCGGCCAGGTCATCGCGATCGACGCGGGCGGCGTCCCGCCGGCCGTCTGGGGCGAACTGGCCAGCGAAAGCGCGGTCCAGAGAAAGTTGGCGGGCGTCGTGGTGGACGGCGGCATCCGGGACACCGACGAGATCCGCCTCCTCGGGTTCCCCGCCTTCGCCAAGGTCATCTGCTCCCACGCCGGCCATCCGAAAGGCCTGGGCGAGATCGGCGGGCCCATCCGCCTGTCGGGCGTGGAGGTATTCGGCGGGGACTGGCTCGTCGGCGACGCCGACGGCGTCATGGTCCTTCCGAAGGACAGGGTGGTCGAGATGGCCAACCGCGCCCAGGACGTGTTGGAACTGGAGAACCGCCAGCGGGCGGAGATCCGCGAGGGGCGGACGCTCGGCGAGGTGGCCTACCTGGAACGGTGGGAGAAACGGCGCGGCACCTGATCGCCCCGCCGCAACCAACCCGCGGACACCCGCAAGAAAGGAGTTGGACGTGCTCATCATTGCCGAGCGCATCAATGCCACGCGCAAGCGGATCGCGGCCGCCCTGGCTGCGCGCGACACCTCGACCATTCAGGATGAAGCCCGCCGCCAGGCCGAGGCCGGCGCCGACTTCCTTGACGTCAACACCGCCCTTTCGCCCAGGGAGGAACGCGACCTGATGGTCTGGGCGGTCGAGACGATCCGCGCGGTCACCGACAAGCCGCTGGCGATTGACTCGGCCGACCCGAAAACGACGCGGGCCGGCCTTGCGCTCCTGCCCAAAGGAAGCGCATTCCTGAACTCCATCAGCGGCGAGACGGGGCGCCTCGGGCCGATGCTCGAACTGGCGGCCGAGTTCCAGACGCGCGTCGTCGCGATGGCGATGGACGACCGCGGCATGCCGGCGAGAGCCGAGGACCGCTGGCGCGCGCTGGAGGGCATCTTCGCAGCGACCGACAAGGCCGGCATTCCGCGCGATCGTCTCTATGTGGACCCGCTGGTGCGGCCGGTTTCGACAAACCCGGAACAGGTGGCCGAGGTGCTGGCGACCATCCGCCGCATTCGGGCCGACGGAGGCGGGGCGCAGACGACGTGCGGCCTGTCGAACATTTCGTTCGGCCTGCCGAAGCGTCGGCATCTGAACCGGACGTTCCTGGCCATGGCCGCCGGGGCGGGTCTGGCGAGCGCGATTCTCGACCCGCTGGAGGCGGACCTTGTGACCACGGCGCTGGCGGCCGCGTGCCTGACAGGCGAGGACGCGTTCTGCATGGCGTACATCACGGCCGAACGCGAAGGCCGGCTGTAGCGGTCTGGCGGCGTTGACGCCGATATCCCCCAGAAGTATCATTGTCCTGTCGGCTGGATGCCGATAATCTATCTGGACAGCCTACCATCGGTCGCACGCCCCGTGCGGAAACGGAGACGGCGATGCAGTGCCAGCGTTGCAATAAGCAGCCGGCCACGATTCACCTGACGGAGATCCTGAACAATCAGAAGACGGAGCGCCACCTGTGCGAGGACTGTGCGAAAGAGGAAGGCATCGCCATCAAGGCCCAGATCAACCTTCAGGACGTGCTGGCGGGGATGCTGGCGGCCCATGACACGGCGGAGCAGTACGCGAACCTCAAATGCCCGGATTGCGGCCTGACGTATGCCGAGTTCCGAAACCAGGGACGCCTGGGCTGCCCGAACGACTACGAGGTGTTCGCCCAGCCACTGGCCGAAATCCTGGAGAAGATGCACGGCGGGACGGAGCACAGCGGGAAGGTCCCCGGCCACGCCGGCCCCGGCACCGACCAGCAGCGCGACCGGATGCGTCTGCGGCGTCAGCTGGCGGAAGCCGTCGAGCGCGAACAGTACGAAGAGGCCGCGCGCCTCCGCGACCTCCTCCACGAGAAGGAATCCGAGGGTGGACCTGAATGACCTGATTCTGGCGCCCTGCCAGTGGCTCCAGCCGACCGGCCCCGAGAGCGACGTCGTCCTCTCGACGCGCGTGCGCCTGGCGCGCAACGTTGCCGGCCGGCCGTTCCTCGCGCGCCTCAGGCCGGAGGAACAGCAGGAACTCGAGCAGCATCTGAAGGACGCCATCTTCAAGGCCTTCCGGGACGAGGACGTTTCCTGGTTCGAACTGGACGGGATGGGCGAGATTGACCGCCGGTGCCTCGTGGAGCGCCACCTCGTGAGCCGCGAACTGGCGGCGGCAAGCGGTCCGCGCGGCGTGGGAGTGGACGCGACGCAGCGCATCGCCATCATGGCCAACGAGGAGGATCATCTTCGGCTCCAGGTCATCTTCGCCGGACTGCAACTGGACGAGACGTGGCGCCGCGCCGACGACCTGGACGACCGCCTCGAAGCGCACCTGGCGTACGCCTTCTCGCCGAAACTGGGCTACCTGACGGCCTGCCCGACGAACGTCGGCACCGGCATGCGCGCCAGCCTGATGCTCCACCTGCCGGCGCTCGCCCTGACGCGCCAGATCGAGAAGGTCTTCCGGGCGGTGGCCCGTCTGCGGCTGGCGGTGCGCGGCCTGTACGGCGAAGGGACGCAGGCCACCGGCGATTTCTACCAGATCTCCAACCAGGGCTCGCTCGGCAAGAGTGAGGAAGAGATTCTGAAAAACCTGGGCGCCGCGATCCCGCAGATCGTGGCCTACGAGCGCCAGGCGCGCCAGGCCCTGGCCGACGACAGCCCCGTCCCCCTCGACGACCGCATCCACCGCTCCTGGGGGACGCTGACGACCGCCCGCACCATCTCCAGCGAGGAGACGCTCGTGCTGCTGTCGGCGGTGCGGCTGGGCATCCACCTGGGGCGCCTCGACCACGTGGACATCGCCACCATCAACGAACTGTTTCTCCTGACGCGCCCGGGGCACATTCAGAAGATCCGGGGGACGGAACTGGCGGAGAACGAGCGCGACGCCGCACGCGCCGACTACGTCCGCAAACGCCTGGGATCCCAATGACCAAGCCCATCCTGCCGCTCGGCGCCGTCGTCGCCTTCGATTTCCCGAAGTGGAACGTCCCGGAGGAGATAGCCCTCCTCCGCTCCGCCGACATCGGGCGCGTCCAGGTCTATCGCCACTACGTCCAGGCCGTCCCGCCCGAACGCATCCGCCGCACCCTCCTGGATGCCGGTTTCACCATCGACAGCCTCCACGCCTACATTGACCTGGAACTGTACGACGGTCCGCCGTTCGACCTCTCCAGCCCGGACACGGGGAAACGCGCGCTGGCCCTCCAGGTGGCCCGAAGCGAGGCTGAGTTTGCCCGCGCGCTCGGCTGCCGCGACATCATCATCCACCCCGCCGGCCACGGGACGTGCGACGAGCCCGGCCGGGCCGACGCCCTGCGGGCCATCGCCGGGCGCCTCGCCCGCATCGCCCAGGAGGCCGACGTCCGGTTCCTCCTGGAGAACATGCCGCCGCCGATGTTCGGGACCGACGCCGAGGTCCTCCGGGCCATTGTGGACGAGGCGGACAGCCCCGCACTGGGCCTGGTGTACGACTCCGGCCACGCCTCCCTCGCCGGCCGGACCGTCGAGACCGTCCGCCAGATGGGCCCGCGCCTCTGGGGCGTCCACATGCACGACAACGGCGGCAAAGAGGACGATCACTTCCTGCCGGGCATGGGTGTCGTGGCACTGGAGGACGCCGCCCGGGCGCTGGCCGAGGTGAAGTTCGGCGGGACGTTCATGCTGGAGATTTACCGCGAGACATCCGAAGTGCGGCGCGACCTGACGCCCGAGCGCCTGGCGTACATCCAGCGCCTGTGCCGAATCGCCTCCGGCCTCGGGGCGTGAACGCGAGCGCGTGGTCCGGCTGCGTGAATTGGCGGCGCTCTTCCTGAAGATGGCCCGGGAGCGCGGCCTGAACACCGGCTCGGCCACGGTCCTCGCCATGGCCGACGAACTGGCCAGGCTGTAGCGCCGCTACACGCCCCCATCGCGCATCGGTGCTTGGGCCTAAGGCGAGCCAGCAACGGCCTGAAAGGGCGTGTAATGTGTTTTCAGAAAACAATCCTACTTTTTATGTGGAAGGCCTTCGCAGAGTGGAAGCCCGCTCTTGAAGAAATGTTCGGAGACATTTTGACCCCGGAGTTTGAAGCTAAGGCGAGGCAGAATGCGACAGACATAGAGAGCGACTACATAGGATACAAAGAACTTGTTGACCGGCCGATCGAGGCAATAATCACTGACAACAAAATCGCCGAGTTTCGTCGTCGCTATTCACACATACGCGTCTATCACGGATGCCGCCCCGAAGACATAAAGAACTACTATCGCAAGGGGTTGTTGTGCAGAGATAAGGCCGCCCTGATTGAACGCTTTAGGTCGATTTTTCTAACCCGCGATTTTCCTGAACTTACAGAAGAAATGCTTCAGCAAAGCCTCACGATACGGTCTGACGATGATGGCGAATTGTGCCTTGCTATCGATGATAGGCATATTATCACGCAATGTGGCCACTACCTCATATATGGTAGTGAATACCTAGCAGCACTCGTGATACAACTGCCCATTAAGAACTCCGAGCAATACCTCGCCGTATTGAGGAAAATCGGCAAGCCCACCTTCTACGAAATCAATCTTCCAAACACACAGGAGTGTTTTGTGTCAGACAATAATATTTTCGAACTGCTCCACGATATGCTTACGGAATGGACGCACAAAACTTGCCATCCAGAGGCGGAGAGCCGTTCGTTGGATTTTACTGTTTCGTTCCTAGGGCCGCTGCCTCCGGAATATATATGCTCACACTATCATCCAAAGAAAATCCCAGACCCGAACATGGGGTGGAAAATCTATGATGCAGAGACAGGGCAATATGCGCCTTGACGGGTGGCATGGCGACGCGCGGTTGTTGGCGGGGCGCCATGATTAACCATAAGCGAACAGGGCCGGTCGCTCGCGCGATCTGTAGGGTGGGTGCTCAGCACCCACGTGACGTTTCGAATCAGCGTGCGTGCAAGCACGCACCCTACCGCTGCTTAGGTCGGTTGACAGCGGGGCAATGATTTGAACCGTCCGGTCAGGTCGCCTAGCGCCAGATAGTCAGGACGATTACATAGACACAAATCAGAAGAGCCACAACAGACGCAACAAAATTCACAAGCGACAGCCAGTTAGGTATTGCTTTAAGTGCCATCGTCTTGTCCGTTTCTGCCACCGCTTGCCTGATCAGTGGTTCGTCTATGTTAGTCATCGCCCTGTCTGGCTCAAAGTTGCGCTCCTGCGCGAGATTCTCATATATCTGCATCCTCTCTTGTTCGTTCTTAATTAGAGTTCTGGTCTTTCGCAGGTTTTGAGGATACCGCGGGCGGATTGGGGAAGCAAGGAAGATGAAAGCGAGCCGGCCCGACAAGCCGATGAGATCGTTGCAAGACGCCTCTTATCGGAGGCCGGGCCGTGGCTCGCTATACGATCTC
>DATKUU010000239.1:0-5759 GCA_035530455.1 Phycisphaerae bacterium
CCGCTGCAGGCTTGGGTGGCGGGAACAGCCACAAGCCAGGACAGAGTTTGTTTCAGGCCCGACGAGGGCCGGAGGAGCCAAGCGTGAAGGTGCAACTCTGGGACGTCACGTTAGATCAGCTCCGTGAGCCGATGACGCTGGGCCGGGCCGCCCGACTGCTGTCGCAGGCCGGCGGCATGCCCGTCCGCGCCGGCACCCTCCGCGAGCACGTCGCCCGCGGGGCCCCCCTCGGCGCCGACGGCCGGATGGACGTGGTGGCCTACGCCGCCTGGCTGGTCCGGAAGGTGGACGCTGGCGAGGAATGACTCAAGGCGACTGCCGCCGGCCCAGCTCTGCCGGCTGCTGAACTCGACCCCGCTGGGCGAGGTCATCACACCCTCGCGCCTGTACAAGCACCGGCAGCTCGCCGGGCTCCGCATCGGCGACGGGAAGGCGGTCGACGTCCTCCGCTACGCGGCCTGGCTGATCGAGCGTCTGGCCGCGGCCCCGCGTCCGCTGCCGGAGGCCCGGCCGGGCACGGCCGCCTACGAGGCGCACCGGGCCGAGGCCCGCCGGCGGAACCGCCAGATGGCGGCGGCGGGTATGGAGATCGGGCCGATCCCCGACGTCGTCGATCCCCGGCGCCGAGCCCGCTGCGCCAAGGATTTGCGGGCCTTCTGCGAGGTTTATTTCCGCGAGATCTTCTACCTCGCCTGGTCGGACGATCACCTGAAGGCCATCGCCAAGATCGAGCGGGCCGTATTCCGGGGGGGGCTCTTCGCCCTGGCGATGGAACGGGGCGGGGGCAAGTCGGCCCTGATCCGCACCGCCGCCCTATGGGCGATCCTGTACGCCCACCGCCGCTATGTCGTGATCGTCGCCGCCACGGCCAACAAGGCCGCCGGCGAGCTGGAGAAGGTCCAGGCCGCCCTGGAGACCGACGAGCTGCTGGCGGCGGATTTCCCCGAGGTGATCTTCCCCATCACCTGCCTGGAGCGGATTGCCAACCGCCAGAAGGGCCAGCGCCACAACGGCCAGCACACGCGCATGACCTGGCAGCAGAACAAGCTGATCCTGCCGACTATCGGCATCGACCCGGCATTCGATCAGTACTCCCTGGCGGCAGGGCCGACCGCCGCCTCCGGCTCCATCCTGACTGCCTGCGGGCTGACGGGAGGCGAGATTCGGGGCCAGAACCACTACCTCGCCGACGGGCGGGTCGTCAGGCCTGATTTCGTGATGCTGGACGACCCGCAGACGGAGGAGTCGGCGTATTCCCTGATCCAATGCGAGCGGCGGGAAAAACTGGTCGGCGGGGCCGTGCTGGGCATGGCGGGCCCCCACCAGAAGATCTTCGCCTTCGCCGCCATCACGGTCATCCGCAAGGGCGACATGGCCGACAGCCTCCTGGACCGCCGCGCCCATCCCGAATGGCAGGGCGAGCGGTTCCAGATGGTGCGGTCGTTCCCGGCGAACACCAAGCTCTGGGACGAATACCGCCGGGTCCGCGACGAGGACCTCCGCGCCGACGGGGACGGCTCGGCCGCCACCCAGTTCTACGCGGCCAACCGGGCGGCCATGGACGCGGGAGCGTCGGTGTCCTGGCCGGACCGCTTCAACGCCGACGAGGTCTCCGCCGTCCAGCACGCGATGAACCTGAAGTTCAGGGACGAGGAGACCTTCTTCGCCGAGTACCAGAACGATCCCCTGACCGGCCGGGAGGGCGGGGAGGAGCTGCTGACCGCCGATGCGATCGCGGCCAAGGTCAATGCCCTGGAACAGGGCGTCTTCCCCGCGGGCTGCCACTGCTTGACGGCGTTCATCGACGTCCACGAAAAGCTGCTCTACTGGGCGGTCTGCGCGTGGAAGCAAGACTTCACCGGGGCGGTCATCGACTACGGCAGCCACCCCGACCAGCGGCGCCGCTATTTCAGTCTCCGCGAGGCCGCGCGGACGCTGGGGCGGCTCTATCAGGGCCGCGGCCGCGAGGGCGCCATTGTCGCCGGCCTCGCGGACCTGCTGGCCGAGCTGCTCGACCGGGAATGGAAGGGCGAGGACGGCTCGGTCCTGAACGTCGGCCGCTGCCTCATCGACACCGGCTGGGAGCCCGACCCGGTGTACGCCGCCATCCGGCTGAGCAAACGGGGCGGCCTGGTCTGGCCGAGCAAGGGCCAGGGCGTCACCGCCGCTTCCAAGCCGATCGCCGAGTACGACCGGAAACGGGGCGACTTCATCGGCCACAACTGGTGGATCCCGTCCGTCAAGCACAAGCGGGTCCTCCGCCAGGTCCTGATCGACACCAACCACTGGAAGAGCTTCTGCCAGAGCCGCCTGCGGATCGCCCTGGGCGATCGCGGGGCCCTGACGCTCTGGGGCGACAACCCGGTCCGGCACCGCCTGTTCGGCGAGCACGTCGCCGCCGAGTACTTCGTCCGCACCAGCGGCCGGGGCCGGACGGTGGACGAATGGAAGCTGCTGCCTCACCGCCCCGACAACCACTGGCTGGACTGCCTCGTCGGCTGCGCCGTCGGGGCCTCGATGCTGGGCACGTCCACGCTGGAGGACGCCGCCCCCCGACGAAAGACAATCAAAGCGCCGCGGAAGAGCCGCGTGCGATACCTCTCGTGAGAACAGGAGTGAATCGATGGCACGGAAAGCCAAGAGCAAGGGCCGCATGCCCCCCACCAGCACGGACGCGGAAACGGCCGGGGCCGGGCCGAACACCGAAGCCCCAGGCACCCCCGTCGTCTCGGCCGAGGAGACGCGCTGCCCCACCTGCGGCAGCACGAAGCGCGGGCGGTACTACCGCACCACCACGCAGGTCTTCAGCGGCGTGCTCCACGGCGGGCGGGTCTACACGCACATCGTCCGCCGCTGGTGCCAGTGCCTCAACTGCGGCCAGCACCGGATCGATCGAGTCCACGAAAATCGCCGGAATAATCCGGAATTGTCCCCGAAGGCCCCGGCCTCGGTCGCCGATTGCAAATCAAGCGCCCCGCCCGACATAGCGCCCAGGCCGCCGCATGGGCGCCGAAGGGGCCGAAAAAAACCCTCTACGGCGTAGCGCCTACGCCCTGGCGATGACCCGCAGACCGGCCCGATACTTACCCGCGTCATGAGCACGCACGCCGAACAGATGGTCGCCAGGTTCCAGGACCTGCTGCTCGCCAACGCGGGCGTGACCTCCGTCAGCATCGACGGGGTCTCGGTGACCTACGGCGAGCTGGAGCGGCGGCTGGCCTACTGGGAGCGGAAGGTCGGCATCGCCCTGGGCACGCGGCCGCGGGTCTCCAGGCCGAGATTGGACAACGCTTTTTAGTCCGAAATGATCGCGGTAGCGGACAATCCGAAGATCCTCAAGGCGGCCGCGGCCCTCCGGCAACTCGCCACGGCCTCCTGGGGCTATGACGCGGTCGACGACACCGCCCGGCGGCAAGCCCCACGCAGCACCAATCGCTCCGAGGACAACGTCCTTCCGGCCGCCCAGCGGACGAGGCTGACCGCCACCACACGCCAGATCCGCAGGAATTTCTCCATCGCCGGCTGGATGATCCGCAAGCACCTGGATTACGTCTCGTCCTTCGGCTTCCAGGCCCGCACGGGCGAGAAGGGCCTCAACGCCCGGATCGAGGACCTGATGGTCTGGTGGTCGCGGCCGGCCAACTGCGACGTGGCCGCCCGCCACGGCCTGCCGATGATGACCCGCCTGGCCGAATGCAGCCGGACGGTCGACGGGGACGTCCTTCTGCTGAAGCTCTCGGACGGCCGGCTCCAGGCCATCGAGGGCGACCGCATCTACACGCCCTACGGCACCCTTCCGCCGGGAACCACCGCCGCCGAGTGGACCCACGGCGTCCAGACCGACGCCTACGGACGGGCCAAGGCGTACATGGTGTGCAAGCGGTCCAAGTCGGGCACGCGGACCTACGAGCGGATCCTGAGGGCGGGCTTCTGCCTGCTGCACGGGTATTTCGACCGGTTCGACCAGATCCGCGGGATCAGCCCGCTGGCGGCGGCCATCAACAGCCTCCGCGACGTCTACGAAGGCTGCGACTACGCCCTGGCCAAGATGAAGCTCAGCCAGCTCTTTGGCCTGGTCACCTACCGCGAGTCGGCCGAGCCGCTGGCGCCGGTGAGCGGTCAGACCGACGACGACGGCGACGAGGCGGCCGAGGCCAAGTACGACGTGGACTTCGGCAAGGGCCCCTTCCATCTGGACCTCGACCCCGGCGACAAGGCCGACTTCCTCGAGGCCAAGACCCCGCCGACCGAGTTCCGCGAGTTCTGCGGCACGGTGATCGCCATGGGCCTGAAGGGCCTGGACATCCCCTACAGCTTCTACGACGAGAGCTTCACCAACTTCTACGGCAGCCGGGGCGGCCTGATTCAGTACCTCAAGAGCTGCGAGGCCAAGCGGGCGGCCGTCCGCGACTTGCTCGACAACCTCACCGCCTGGCGGCTGCGGCTGTTCGTCGAGGACGGCGTCCTGGAGCTGCCGGCGGGTATGAACCCGGCCGATCTGAGGTGGGAATGGGTCCCCGCCGGCGTGCCCTGGTGGGACCCGGTCAAGGAGGTCCGAGGCCATGTGGCGGCCATCCGCAGCGGGCTGACCACGCCCCAGCGGGTCTGCCAGGAGGTCGGAACGGATTTCCAGGACAACGTCGACGCCATCGCGGAGGCGATGGCCTACGCGCAGGAACGCGGCGTGCAGCTCGAGTTCGCCGACTTCGGCCCGACCACGGAGGTGCACACCGATGCCGGCAACTGAGGCCCCCCCACACGCCCGCCGCGAGCTGCTCCGGCAGAAGCCTCGGTTCCTCCGCGCCGATCCGGCCCGCGGCCTGGTCGCGGCCGTCGAGCCCGATGCCAGCCCGGTCGAGCGGCAGGGCGGCGTCCCGGGCGAGGGGCTGATCCGAGGCATGTCGATGGTCACCCGGGGGGAGGCCCTGGGCCATTACGAGTGGCTGGACGATGAGTTCATCGGGTCCGTCGTGGAATCGGGCCAAGCCGCCCCGAAGGGCGTCAAGAGCCGCTTCACGCATCCGAGCCTCTCCGGCGACGGCCTGGGCTCGTTCCTCGGCCGCGTCCGGTCGGCCCGCCTCAGCGCGGACGGCCGAAAGGCCATTGGTGACCTCCACCTGTCCCGGGCCGCCCACCGCAGCCCCGACGGCGATCTGGGCGGCTACGTCATGGACCTGGCCGTCGAGGACCCGGAGGCCTTCGCCGTCAGCATCGTCTACGAGCCGGACTACGAGGCCGAGGAGCAGCACGCCCTGGAGCACGGGGCGTTCCGGGATGAGGACGAGTGGGGCCCGTTCCTGAACTTCCGCGACTTCACGAGCCCCGACCCGGACAACGTCAAGGACCTCCCCCACGCGCGGCTGAAGCGTTTGTTCGCCGCCGACGTGGTGGACGATCCCGCGGCCAACCCGGACGGCCTGTTCCATCGCGAGCAACAGGTCGCCGAGGACGCCGAGGCCGTCATGAGCTACGCCCTGGGCCTGACCGACCGGTCGCCCGAGGGCGTGGCCTTCGACGTCCACCCCGAGCGCGTTCGGGGCTTCGTCAACCGATTCATGGAGGCCCGCGGCCTCCGCATCGTCAAGGAGTCTGTCGTGTCAGAGCCCGACGAAACGACCACCACCGAGACGGAAGAGCCCGCCGGGACGAAGCCCGCCCTTGACAGCCCCTCGAGGGGCCGTCAAGGGCCCGAAGGCCAATCGGCGGCGACCGCCGAGCAGCCGGCCGCCGATCAGCCGGCGGAGGAGGGGTCCCCCAAC
>DATKUU010000240.1:0-4478 GCA_035530455.1 Phycisphaerae bacterium
ACGAGTTGCTCGACGCCATCCGGGCCGTGCGCGCCGGCCGGACGTACCTCAGCCCGGAGGTGGCCGGCCTTGTGACGGAGGCCTACCTAGGCCGATCGTCCGGCCCAAAGGGGTCGGACGGCTCGGCCCTGACGCCGAGGGAGCGCGAGGTGCTGCAACTTCTGGCCGAGGGCCAGAGCACCAAAGAGATCGCCCGGCACATGAGCCGCAGCCCCAAGACTATTGAGATGCACCGCCGCCACGTCATGCAGAAACTCCAGATGTACAGCCTCTCGGAGTTGACCAAGTACGCCATCCGCAAGGGCCTTACGAGCCTGGACGCCTGAACGATCTCGGAAGTGGCGAAGTGCCGCTTCGCTACGAAGGGCCAGCCGCTTTCCGGTTTCTCTGTTCCGCATTCTGCGTTCCGAGTTCCGCCCTTCGACCATGCTCAGGGCCCTGAGGCTCTCGAAGGGCATTCCGCGTTGCGCCCCTCCCCCTCGCGCCGGCCCTTACATCCAAAGGCGCGGATAGAAGCATCCATTGGCGCGCGCAGAAACAGGAGACCGCGCGTTGCGGATTCGCAGAATTGGAGTATCTTTACCTGTGGACCTGAGGGGAATGGGCTGGCCCGCCGGAGGGCGGGGCAGCCTGTTCGCTAAAGGGAGACGATTCGAGGCGCACCCGGCGGCACGGCGCCGCCGGAAGAAAAAGGGAGACTGAAGCAGGGCCGCGTTGCGGGGATGCGAAGCGGCCCGAACCAAAGGCCCGCCAAGGCGGGCCCGGAACCAGCAAGCCGACACCGGTCTTGAGGGGACGGTGCGTGGGCGACTTTCGGAGGGAGTTCCTTCCGAAGGTCGCCTTTTTTTCATGCCCCCGGCGGAGGGGGGATCGCGAGCGAAAGGAGGTAAAGCGCAAGACGGGTAGGGCAGCATCGGCAGAGGTTAACCATCGAGGGTTGATGGTAGGCGTGACGTAAGACGGAAAGGGAAACAAGGAAAGTCGCGGGCGGGCAACGTGTGGAAGGCAAGGGCCTTCCGGCCTGGCGCGACGCAAATGGCCCGAAGGGCCGAAAGGAGATTTGAGATGAAGCGGGCAACGATCGTGGCAGTGGTAGTGGCGGTGAGTTTGGTTCTGGCGGGCAGTGCAATGGCAGCGTACATCGAGACGTTCGACAGCGGCAAGGACAGTTGGAACTATGGGTACGGGACTGGGTTTGCTATCGGGACAACGACATGGAATGCAACGGGAGGTAATCCCACCGCTCACATTAGCGGCGTTGCGCAGAACCTTTACGCCGTTTGGACTTATACGACGACGCCCTATGGCGACATGACGGGTCTCACGATGACAGTCGATACCAAGGTCGATAGCGCCACGGTAGGGAACGCCCAGTTTTACGTTGGCCGCAATAACACTTACTACGTTGATGGCGCCTGGTCCGTGGGTGCCGACACGACCTGGACTACGCACACGGCAGTGTTGGATACCTCGAATTTCACACGTTGGACTCAAGGTGGTGCTGGCACTGAGTCGTTAGCATACGTTCTCGCGGCGCCGGACGACATCGGTGTATTTTTCGGCGGTAGTGTCGCCTCCGGAGCCGGGAATGTGCTGGTTGACAACTTCGGCACCGTTCCCGAGCCGGCGACTCTTGCTCTGCTGGCGTTGGGGGGCGTAGGGCTGCTCGCGCGCCGTCGGCGCGTCAAGTAGAAGTGAATCGCATCTCGCCGGAAGAGCGAGGTGAGGGATGTTTTGAGCCAGGCGTGTGAACGGAGCGCGGCAGGGGTGCCCGAAAGGTTGCGAGGCCGCGACCGAGGACTTGCGGAAGGCGAAAAGAATCGCGAGGCGCAGCGTCAGGGCCGGGCTGGGGGTGCCCGAAAGGTTGGAGCACGAAGCCAGGCCGGACGCGGACGCCAGAGAAAGGAGGTGGAGCAAAAAGCAAGAACCCTGAGACGTTCCCCGCCGGTCGGCGAGGGGTAAAGGCATGGCCGACGGGTGTTGCGAGTGCGGATAGGCGTTTGTCATAAACCGTAGGTTGTAGGCTGGAAGAAGAGAGCAAGAGCAGCAAAGGACACGAGTCGCGGCGGGCATTTCAAGTGGGAACGCCCCGCGCGACGCAAACGGCCTGCGAGGGCCGAAGGAGCCTCAAAATGAAGCGTTCAATGATTGCCGTGGTGGGTGTGCTGGCGGTGGTAATTCTCATGGGCGCCGTCGAAAGTTCAATGGCTGACCTGACGCTGAGCGACGGGTACCGTACCGATTCCACCATTCAAGGAGCGGTCCGGTACAAAGATTTAGGCAACACCGGTACGGGTGGTGACATCTACCTGGGAATTCCTGATTTGGGTATCGGCGGCAACCGTGTCGAACAGACCTTTTACGGTACTGGAGGCAATTGGACGAGCACCAATTACATTGAGTTCATCTATGACAAGACTACCGATGAGTTGGTTACCAACGTGACAACCAGTAATGTTACCATGCCAGAACTGGTGTACAGCAATTTTTCCACAAAAATGCCCAACCCTTCATACCTCTTGAACTACCTCCAGATCGGAATGAGAGCGAGCAGCACAGGAACCGTCACCTTGCAGAACTTCGACCTGGATGGCAATAGTCTGGCCAGTGTAGCATCGCTGGATGGAACCTACAAAACTTGGTACCTGACTGGTTACGATTTCAGCAATGGTTTTGATCTGAAGGCAGATCTCGTCCTGACCGGCATTCTCGGGTCAAACGAAAGCAGTAAGGTGGATATCGGCTTTGGCCAAGCCCCCGAGCCCGCCACGTTGGCGCTGCTGGCTTTGGGGGGCGTAGGGCTGCTGGCGCGCCGTCGGCGTGGGAAGTGAGGTGAACCGAACAAGAGCAGTAGAGGCGTAGGAAAAGGGTGCGGGTTGGGGTGCCCAAAAGGTGCGAGGCCCGCATCCAAGTCGTGTCCGGCTTCGGCCGGATGCGCAAACGGGGCCGGCGAACCCTTTCGGCTCGTGCTTCGTAGCGAAGTAACACTTCGCTACTTCGCAGAGTAGCAGGGGACCCGGCTCCGGTTGTTTCTGCAACGCGGGAGGACCCCCGTCACCACGCGTCCGGAAAAGGGGACAGGCACCTTTTCCAAACGGCCGGAAAAGGAGCCAGTCCCCTTTTCCGGTCCGCCGCGGGCGCGGCGAGACCATTCTTTAGCGGCCTGCTAGAGGGCGTTGAACTCGTCCACGGTCATTCCGGCTTGTCTGACGAGTTTGCGGAGCAGTCCGCGGCCCAACTGAGGATGGTCCGGGACCGAAAGCGTCTAGGGATAGGCGGGGTGGGTGAGCATTCTGTGGGCCCCGCGCTGCCGAACCAGCGTCCATCCGGCGCGCTCGAACTTGCGCACCGCGTCTCGCCCGCTGACCAGGCGAAGCCGTTGGCCCATCAGAGCGAGACCTCGATCGGCTCGCCGCGGACGGCGCCGGCCTTGCGTTCCATGACCTCCAGCCAGCTGGCAATCGCCTCGCGGATGTTGGCGATCGCCTCCTCGCGCGTCCGTCCCTGGGAGAGGCAGCCGGGCATCGCCGGGACCTCGGCAACGTAGAAACCGTCCTCGTCCTGTTCAATCACGACGCGAATGTTCATAGGCGGTCCTCGCAAAAAACTTTCGCACCACCGATATTGTACGACATCCGGGCGGTGAAGCAAGGGCGTGCCGGCGCGGCGCGCGGCGTCAGGCGCCCGCTTGGACGGCGGTGATGGCGGCGACGTCGACGATGGCCTGGACGCTCGTGCCGCGCGACAGGTCGTTGAGGGGCTTAGCCAGGCCCTGGAGGATGGGCCCGACGGCCTCGCCGCCGCCGAGGCGTTCGGCCAGTTTGTACCCGATGTTGCCCGCTTCGAGGCTGGGAAAGATGATGATGTTGGCCCGGCCGCCCACGGGGCTCGAAGGGCACTTGCGGCGGGCGACGTCCGGCACGAGGGCGGCGTCGGCCTGGAGTTCCCCGTCCACCACGAGGTCCGGCTCCAGGTGATGGAGGCGTTCGGCCACTTCGACCATTTTCCTCGGCCCCGGCGCTTTGGCGGAGCCTTTCGTGCTGAACGAAAGAAGGGCGACGATCGGCTCGGCGCCCGTGAAGAGGCGCCAGGAGGCGGCCGCGCTTCGCGTGATGTCCACCAGTTGATCCGCCGTCGGGTCAGGCACGACGCCACAGTCGGCGAACAGGAGAACTCCGTTCATTCCGAACTGGGTCCGCGGAAACACCGTGATGAAGCAGGAGGATACGGTCTTGATGCCTTGGCGCATTCCGATGCAATAGAGGGCCGCCCGAACGACGTGTGGCGTGGGCGATGCGCTGCCCGCCACCATGCCGTCCACTTCGCCCGCCCGCAGACACAGGGCTCCGTAGAAGACCGGGTCGGCGACGGCTTGGCGGGCCTGCTGGGGCGTGATGCCCTTGTGTTTGCGGAGTTCGGAGTACTCGCCGGCGAACGCCTCCAGGCGTTTCGGGTCGCCGGCAGGGAGAAAATCGAAG
>DATKUU010000241.1:0-4048 GCA_035530455.1 Phycisphaerae bacterium
TGTAGCGGACGTCCAAAAGGTGCGCGCACTTCGGGCACTCGAAGAGCGGTTCGGCGACGTCGAACGTCGCCTCGCACTCCGGGTGGATGCACTGCTGGTGCGCGATGTCGGTCCGGATTTTCATGGTTCCGCTGCTTCCGCCGGGTTGCCCTTCGCGACGGTTTGCCGACCTTCCATGAGTCGCAAGAGACGCTTGAGGCGCGTTATGGTATCGGAGAGGCGAGTTCGCTTCAATGAAAAAGGCGCCGCCTTCGGCGTCGTTTTAGCGTCAGGAACTTTTGCCCGTGAGGCGCCGCCAGGATTTCAGATATTGATTGAATGCCTTGCGGCCGGCGGGGGAAAGCCGGTACTCGGTGTGGGGTTTTCGATCCAAGAACGTTTTGGACTCGCAGACGTAGCCCGCCGACACCAGCCGGGCCATGTGGGCCGACAGGTTGCCGCGTGTTAGGCCCGTTGTGCCGAGGAGGAAGTTGAAGTCTGCAGTTTCGCACTCCGCCAGGACTGAGACGATCAAAAGCCGCGAGGCTTCGTGAATAAGAGGATTAAGGCCGTTTCTGCGTGGTGCAGGGGAGAGGGTCACGGTTGGGGTGCCTCCCCGGCCGCAGATCCCGCCGTCTCCGTCTGCACCGCCCGCACCCACCGACGCCAGCGGGCGTGCTTGACGAGGCCGGCCAGAGCGGCTGGAACGCAGGCACAGCCGAACAGGAGCGTGAAAGCGAGGCCGGGGGCAAGCAACAGGGCTAGGGTGACCAGAGCGGCGATCGCGGCGCCGGCGGCGATGTCTTCCCACCGTCGGTACCACGCGCCCCGCGCCAGCGCGGCAAGGCCCAGAACACCGACCGGCACCTTGATGCGCAGTTCCCAGTTGCCGACGTCGAGGGCCGCCAGCAGGGCAAGGGGCCCGAGGTAGAGCAGGGCGTAGCCGTACATCCGAACCGGAAACGTCGGCGGCTCCTTGGGCCGGACGTCCGGGAGTCCGAGGCGTGCACGCTTGCGGCGAGCCTCATCCCGAACGACGCCGAAGACCAGCATCATCCCCAGGAGTCCCACGATCTTTGCGGGCATATAGTACCATGCCGACGCGTCGACCAAGGCGCCGATCAGGAGGAACACGGCAGCAAGGTACCCCATCACGGAGAGCAGCACGATGCCGTCGGCGGCATCGGCAAGGTGCTCGGCCTTACGCCCGGCAGTACGGGCCTCGAGGGCTTCCCCGCGTGTCGGCGCACGCTCCGTCGCATCCTGCGTATTAGGGGCCATCTGTGTTTCTCCTAGTATGCGGCTCGGGGCCGTGTCGGTTTGTACCGCAGACTAGTCTACACCATGTTGCGCATGGTGTCAAGTCTTTTTTTCCACATTTTTCCACAGGGCGACCGGATTTCACTGCCGCGTTGGGGGCCTGGTTGAGGCGGTAGTTGAGGGCGGTCCGCGGAATGGGCGGGCTTGTGGGTTAGGGGGGGGCTCCGGGGACGCGGACGTCCTACCCCCGCTGGCCGCAGCACTTCTTGTACTTCTTCCCGCTGCCGCACGGGCACGGGTCGTTGCGGCCGACCTTCGGCTGGCCGCCGACGATTTGCTTGACGGTCTGGCCTTCCTCGGCCATGCGGGCCTGCTGGTGCGCGTCGAGGGCGGCGCGCTGCTGGGCCTCGTAAGCGGAGGCGGCGACGGCGTGCCGGCTTTCCTGGCCCGCCCAGATTCGGGCCAGCGCGTCCTGCCGCACCCACCGCGCACGGAAAATCAGGTCCGTGAACTTCCCGGTCGCGCTCTGGAGCATCTGCTCGAAGTGCTCCAGACCCTCGCGCTTGAACTCCAGGACCGGGTCTTTCTGGGCGTAGCCCCGCAGGCCCACGTTCGACTTCAGCCGGTCCATCTCGTACAGGTGGTCCTTCCAGGAGGTGTCGTGGGCCTGGAGGAGGAGGTACCGCTCCAGTTCGGTCATTCGGTTTCGGCGGTCGGCGCGGGCCCGGGCGGACAGGAACTCGCGGACGACCTCCTCGCGCGAAAGAGGCTCCGCGTCTTGCGGCGCAAGGTCATCGGTTGCGTCGGTCCGCGTTTCGGCCAACTCGGCCGGGGTGATCTCGATGCCGAGGCGCTCGCCGGCCCAGCGCGCCAGCGCCTGCCAGGGCTCTTCGCCTTCGCGGTACTCGGGCGGCAGATGCCGGTGCACGCCTTCCTCGACGGTGCGGCGCAGGCGCTCGCTCGCCTCTAATTCGCGCGCCACCTCCAGCAGCCGCTCGCGCACCTGGAGCGGGTCGCGGTGCCGCAGGTCCTCCGCCTTCACCTCCGCCAGGTAATAGCGCGACGCCCACTGGGCGAGACCGGCGAAGTCCTGGTTCCCGGCGCCGACGTGCGGCGTCAGATACTCTTCGATGGCGAACTCGATGGGATACGTCCGCTCTTTTTCTTCATACATCGTCTTGAGGCGCGCCAGGAGCAGTTCCGCCGCGCTCTGGCGGTCCTTTCCGGCGAAGTCGGCGGCGGCCAGGTGCAAGTCGAACTTCTTATCGGCCCAGTCGGCGAGCGCCGCCTCGCGGAAGTCGGGGAGGAGGACCCGCTCGATCGGACCGAAATCGGTCGCGTCCACCTTCTGGTCGGCGGCGCGGAAAAGCATCTCCCGGACTTCCGCGGTGTCGCTTCGCCGCAGGTCCGCCTCGCGGAGTTTCAGTCCCAGGTGCGTCTTGGCCCACGCGGCGAGGGCGGCGTAGTCGGGCTTGGGCGGCGGCTCGTCGGCGTCGGGCTCTTCCTCGACGTCGGGAATGAATTCGCCCAGCGTGTCCTCGATCGTCTCGCGGGTCCATTGGCGCGCCTCCTCGCGGAGGAAGTCGGCGAGTTCGTCGGCCGTCCGGCCCGCCAGTTGCTCGACGTCCATCTGCACGCCGAGGTTCCGCCGGGCCCACTCGGCCGCGGTCTCGTAACTGTAAGAATCCGCCAGGTACGTCCCGCAGGCGTCCTGGACGCTCTCGGCCAGGAGGTTCCAGACGAAGTCGCGCAGGTCGCCCGAGGCGAGGATGTTCTGCCGCCGGCCGTAAAAAATCTTCCGCTGGCGGTCCATGACCTCGTCGTATTCGAGGAGGTGCTTGCGGTAGCCGAAGTTGCGTTCCTCGACCTTTTTCTGGGCGTTCTCGATGCCGCGCGAGAGCCAGCGGTGCTCCAGGGCCATCCCCTCTTCCATGCCGAGTTTCTGAAGGGCCCCGGAGACCCAGTCGCGCGCAAAGATGCGCATGAGGTCGTCTTCGAGGGAGAGGAAGAATCGGCTGCTTCCGGGGTCGCCCTGTCGCCCGGAGCGCCCGCGCAACTGGTTATCAATGCGGCGGGCCTCGTGGCGCTCGGTCCCGATGACGTGCAGGCCGCACGGTGGATTGGCGATGCATTCGGTCCGCCCGCGCTTCGGGAACGCCGGGTCCACCTTGGGCTTGAAGCAGTGGGCGCAATGGGTCCGCGGGTTGTACTCGAGGCATCCGACGCAGCATTTGTGGCCGAAGTCCGAAGGGATCTGCTGCTGCGAGAGGTCCCACGGTCCGAAGCATGGCGGGTTGACGACGCCGGCGCCGAGTTTGATGTCGGTGCCTCGGCCGGCCATGTTGGTCGCGATGGTGACGTTGCCCTTCCTCTTGCCGTCGGGGCCGACGTTCGGCTGGCCGGCGTTGGCGACGATCTCGGCCTCCTTCTCGTGGAACTTGGCGTTGAGGACCTCGTGCGGGATGCCGTGGGTGCGTTCGAGCATTCGGCTCAGGCGTTCGTTCTTTTCGATGCTCGTCGTGCCGACCAGGACCGGCCGGCCGCGGTCGTGGTAGTCCTTGATTTCCTCGATGATGGCCTCGAACTTTTCCTTTTCGGTGCGGAACACCAGGTCGGCGTGCCCCGCGCGCGAGAGGGGGCGGTTGGTGGGGATTGCCACCGTCTCCAGGCCGTAGATCTTGTCGAACTCGCCGGCCTCGGTCATGGCCGTGCCCGTCATGCCCGCGAGCTTATCGTACATGCGGAAATAGTTCTGGAGCGTGATGGTGGCGAGGGTCTGCGTCTCTTCCTTGATGCGGATGCCTTCCTT
>DATKUU010000242.1:0-6086 GCA_035530455.1 Phycisphaerae bacterium
GGCGTTTCGGCTCGCGCGATGCGCGCCAGGGCGTCGGCCGGGCCGTCGGCCTGGACGACCGCGGCCGGGTCGGCCGACGGGCCAATGAAGAGAAAGTCGTTGAACATGACGCTTCGGCGATTGACGCCGGTGCCCTCGGCCATGAAGGCCTCCTCGGCCTCGGGGGCGTGGACCAGGAGGACGTCGGCGTCGCCGTTGCGGCCGAGCTGGAGCGCCCGCCCCGTGCCGACCGCCACGACGTGGACGGGGGCCCCCCACCACCGCTCGAACGGCGGCAGGAGGAGGTCCAGGAGGCCCGTGTTCTCGGTGCTCGTGGTGGTGGCGAGGCGGATGGGTCGGCCCCGGCCGGAGCCGTTCGGCGCCGAAGAGTCCTCGGGCGCACCGCGGCACCCCAGGCCGCAGGCTGCCAGGGAAACGCTCAGCGCCAGCATGGCCGCAGCGATGGCTCGCGTCCTCATGGGCTTTCCATTCAATCGTGAGGTCCGGGTGGCGGGTCGGCCAGTCCGAAGCGCCACGCCGCCGTGTACACGTTCATGCGCCTGGCGCGGGCGAAGGCAGCGACGGCGGCCTCTGCCGAACGCGCAAGAGCAATTGCCTGCGAGGTGGCGGCGCCTCGGCTGACGATGGCGGGGATGCCGGCGCGGACGGCCTTGGCGACGATGTCGGCGCTCGCCCGCCCGGTCGTCAGAAGCGCAAGGTGCGCCAGGTCCAATTCCTCGCGCATCGCCGCCCCGACGGCTTTGTCCACGGCGTTATGTCGGCCGATGTCCTCGGCGAAGGCGCGGAGCATTCGGCCGTCGGTCAGCGCCGCGGCATGGACGCCGCCCGTCTCGCGGAAAAGCGCGGACGCCTGGAGGAGGTCTTTCATCCGCGCGAGGACCTCTTCGGGCAGGAATCGCGCCTCGCTTGCGAGGCGGGGCAGGGCCGTCGCCGCCGCCGAGGCGCCGCTCCCGCACCCGCTGCTCATCGCCACGCGCTCGCGGAAAAGGACCAGCCGGTCCGGGTCCACGTCGGCCCGGACCTCGACGCGCCCGGCGTCCGGCGCGGCGCGGAACTCGGCAATCGCGCGGGGGTCCTCGATGAGGCCTTCGGTCAGAAGAAAGCCGAGGGCGAGGTCCTCGAGGCGCTCGGGCAGACATTGGACGCGCACGAGGACCCGGCCGCCCAGGACGATCTCGACCGCGCGTTCGACGACGACGGCGTCGTGGTCGCTGCCGGCGCCGATGCGCCCGCCTCGGCGGCCGGCGAGGCCGACGGGCCAGACGCGCTCGGAGCGGACGCGGTCGCGGGAATCGTCGGGCGGGGTCATGGTTCGTCGGGGCTCGCGGGCTCAATGCGGACGGCGCAGACCTTGAGTTCCGGTATCTTGGCCACCGGGTCGAGCGCGGCCAGGGTGAGGCGGTTGGCGGGCGACTCGCGGTAGTGAAACGCCAGGAACGCCGTTCCCCGAGCGACGCGCTCGGTGAGGCGGGCCTGGATGGTGATCTCGCCGCGGCGCGACGCGACGCGGACCGGCTGCGAATCGGCGATGCTGAGGCGAGCCGCGTCGTCGGGATGAATCTCAATCGCGCCGACCGAGACGAGGCGGTCGAGAACCTCGGAGCGGCGCGACATGGTTCCCGTGTGGAAGTGCTGGAGGATGCGCCCCGTCGAGAGGAGGAAGGGAAACTCCTCGTCGGGCAACTCTTTCGGCGGAATGAATTCGACGGTGTGGAACTTGCCGCGCCCGCGCGTGAAGCGGTCCTTGTGCAGGATGGGCGTGCCGGGATGCTCGCGGTCGGGGCAGGGCCACTGGAGGCCGCCGCCCTCGAGCCGCTCGTACGTGATGCCGGCGTAGGAGGGCGTGAGCGAGGCGATTTCGTCCTGGACGGCCGAGGGGTCGGCGTAGTCCATGGGGCAAGCCATGCGTCGGGCGAGGTCCGAGAGGATTTCCCAGTCGGCGCGCGCCTCGCCGGGCGGGTCGAGGCCGCGGCGGACCCGCTGGACGCGGCGCTCGGTGTTTGTGAACGTGCCGTCCTTCTCGGCGAAGCCGGCGGCGGGCAGGACGACGTCCGCCAGGCGTGCCGTCTCCGAGAGGAAAATGTCCTGGACGACGAGGAAGTCGAGGTTTTTGAGAGCCTTTTCCACATGCGTCAGGTCGGGGTCGCTGAGCATGGGATTCTCGCCCACGATGTAGAGGGCCTTGATTTTCCCCTCCGCGGCTGCGTTCAGGATCTCGACGACGGTCAGACCCGGCTTGGAGGGAAGGGGTCGGCCCCAGGCCTTTTCGAACTTCGCGCGCGCCGCCGCATCGTCCACTTTCTGGTAGCCGGGAAAGACGTCCGGCAGGGCGCCCATGTCGCAGGCGCCCTGGACGTTGTTCTGTCCGCGCAAGGGGTTGACGCCCGTGCCGGGCCGGCCGAGGTTCCCCGTCGCCATCGCCAGGTTCGCCAGGGCCAGGACGTTGTCCGTGCCGGTCGTGTGCTGGGTGATGCCCATGGAGTAGATGACGGCGGCGGCGCCGGCGCCGGCGTAGAGGCGTGCGGCTTCGACGATTTTCTCCGCAGGGACGCCGGTGATCTTGGCCGCCATTTCGGGCGTGTACGGCTCGACGGCGCGGCGCAGGTCCTCAAAACCTTCGGTGCGCTGTGCGATGAACTCTTTGTCCTCGAGGCCCTCGGCCAGGATGACGTGGAGGAGGGCGCTCACGAGGGCGACGTCCGTCCCGCCGCGGTGCTGGAGATGGAGGTCGGCGATTTCGGCAAGTTCAATTACGCGCGGGTCGGCGACGAGGAGGCGAGTTTTGCCGAAACGGACGGCCCGCTTGACGGCGGCGCCGATGACAGGATGGCACTCGGTCGTGTTCGAGCCGATGACAAAAATCACGTCCGCCTGCTCCAGGTCGGCGATGGAGTTGGTCATTGCCCCCGAGCCGAACGCGCGGGCGAGGCCCGCGACGGTCGAGGCGTGGCACAGCCTGGCGCAGTGGTCCACGTTGTTCGTGCCGACCGCGGCCCGCATAAACTTCTGCATAAGATAATTTTCTTCGTTGGTGGTTTTGGCGCTCGATAGGCCGGCGACGGCGTCGGGGCTGTGGCGGTCGCGGATCTCGCCCAGGCGCCGGGCCACCAGCGCGAGCGCCTCGTCCCACGTCGCGGGGACTAACTCGCCGTCCTTGCGCACCAGGGGCGTCCGCAGGCGCTCCTCGTGGGCGATGAAGTCGGCGCCGAATCGGCCCTTGACGCAGAGGAGCCCTGCCGAGGCGCCGAGGCTCGGCTCGCCGGTGACGGCCACGATCCGCCCGGCGTGGATGTTCAGAACGATCGTGCACCCGCAGCCGCAGTAGGGGCAGATGGTCCGGACCTGGCGGAACTCCCACGTGCGTCCGTGGCCGGTCGCGCCGACCGCCGCCAATGCCCCTGTCGGGCACACGTCCAGACAGTTGCCGCACTCCGCGCAGTCCGAATCGTCGCGCGCCAGGCCCGGCGGCAGGCTGATGCGCGTCTCGAAGCCGCGCCCGAGAAAGTCAATCGCCCCGGAGACCTGAACCTCGTGGCACACCTGGACGCACCGGCCGCACAGGATGCACTTCGAGCGGTCGTACACGATCGCCGGACCGTCCTGCACCGGCTCGAGGGCGACGTCGGCGGCGCCGAACCGCGGCTCCTTGACGCCCAGGTCGTAGGCGTACTGCTGAAGCGCGCACGCGCCCGACTTTTCGCACGTCAGACAGTCGTGCGGATGGTCCGAGAGCGCAAGTTCAATCACCATCCGCCGATGCTCGCGCAGGGCCGGCGTCTCGGTCCGCACGACCATTCCCGCGGCCGCGGGATACGAGCACGCCGGAACGGGCCCGCGCGCGCCGGAGACCTCCACGAGGCACAGTCGGCAGGAACTGGTCGGCTCAAGGCCGAGGGCGGGGTCGTAGCACAGGTGCGGGATGTCAATGCCCGCCCGCCGGGCCGCCAGGAAGATCGTCTCTCCCGGCGTCGCCGTCACCGCGCGACCGTCAATCGTCAGCGTGATGTCGTCAGCCATCCGATGGTCCTTCAACACGCCCGCCAAGCGGGGGCGTTTATTGTTCCAGGTCGCACCGCAGGCACCGCCGCGCCTCGGCGCACGCGGCCCGGCGCGAGTAGCCCTTGAGGACCTCGTCGAAGTTTCCGCGCCGTTTCCTGGGCGCGATCGCGCGGACCGGCCGGCGCCGGGCCGCTTCCTCGGACTCCGCTTCCGGCCGTTTGCCCGGCGAGGCGAAGCCGCGGTCGGGCGGCAGGTTGCCTTTGCCGCCCAGAAACCGGTCAATCGCCTGGGCCGCCCGCTGCCCCGCCGCTATCGCCTCGACGATCGTCGCCGGGCCCGTCACCGCGTCGCCGCCCGCGAAGACGTTCCGACCCGGCGGCACACGCACCACCGGGTCGCCCGTCACCGCGTCGCCGCCCGCGAACACATCTCCGCCGTCCGTCTGCAGCGTCACGGGGTCCACCGCCAACTGGCCGTCCGAGACGACGACGCCCTCGTCGCCCTCCGCGAACGCCAGGTCCGGCTGCTGTCCGATGGCCGCAATCACCAGGTCCGCCTCGATCCGGTGGTCCGAATCGGCGATGGGAATCGGCCGACGCCGCCCGCTTTCGTCGGCGTCGCCCAGACGCATCTTCATGCATCGGACCGCCCGCACCCGCCCGTCGCCCTCAATCTCGTGGACGGCCGACAGATAGCGGAACTCGACGCCCTCGACCAGGGCGTCCTCGATCTCGTCGGGCGTGGCGGGCATCTCGTCGGCGGTGCGGCGGTAGAGGATGGTGACCGACTCCGCCCCGAGCCGAAGCGCCGCCCGCGCCGAATCCATCGCCGCGTTTCCGCCCCCGATGATGACCACGCGCCCCCGGACCTGCGTGCGCTCCCGCAGTATGATGCTTCGAAGGAAACTCAGCGCGTCCACCACGCCTTCCAGGTCCTCCCCGGCGACGCGCAAGCGGCTGCTCTTGTGCGCCCCCGCGGCGACGAAGATGGCGTCGAACCCCTCCGCCCGCAGCTCGCGCAGGCTTTCGATTCGCCGCCCCGTCACGATGCGGACGCCCGCGCGGCGAATGTACTCGACGTCGCGCGCGAGCGCTTCGGGCGGCAGGCGGTAGCGCGGAATGCCCACCGCCAACATCCCCCCCACCCGGTCCAGCGCCTCAAAGACCGTCACGTCGCGCCCCGCGAGGCCCAGGAAATACGCGGCCGTCAGGCCCGCCGGCCCCGACCCGATCACCGCCACCTTGCCCCGGCGCTGGCCTTGCCACTGGGGCGGCGAGCCCCCCTTCACGCGGTCCGTCACGAATCGCTTCAGGTGCCGGATGGCCACCGGCTGGTCCACGTCGCCGCGACGGCAAAACAGTTCGCACGGATGGTGGCACGCCCGCCCGCACACGCTCGCCAGCGGATTCCGCCGACGGATCACCTCCAGCGCGTCCGCGAAGCGCCCCTCCGCCACGAGCGCCACGTACTCCGGAACGTTCACGTGCGCCGGGCACGCGTCCGAACACGAAATCGGCGCTAGGCCTTCGCACGCATGCGACGGGCACCGACCCTCCAGAATGTGCACCTCGTACTCGTCGCGGAAATGCCGCAGCGTCGAAAGCACCGGGTTCGGCGACGTCTGGCCCAGGCCGCACAGCGACGTCTCCCTAATCGTCGCGCCGAGGGACTCCAGGAGCCCCAGGTCCTCCATTCGCCCCTCGCCGGCCGTGATCCGTTCCAGGATCTCCAGCATCCGCCGCGTGCCGATGCGGCAGGGGATGCACTTGCCGCACGATTCCTTCTGGCAAAAGTCCGTGAAGAATCGGGCGATGTCCACCATGCATGTCGCTTCGTCCATCACTATCAGGCCGCCGGAGCCCATGATGGCCCCGACCTCCTTGACCGAGTCGTAATCAATCGGCAAATCGAGATACCGTGCCGGCACGCACCCGCCGCTCGGCCCTCCGATCTGGGCCGCCTTGAACTTCCGCCCGCGCGGAATCCCGCCCCCGATGTCGAAAATAATCTCGCGCAGCGTCGTCCCCATCGGCACTTCGACCAGGCCGGTGTTCCGGACCTTGCCGGCAAGGGCGAAGATCTTGGTG
>DATKUU010000243.1:0-5876 GCA_035530455.1 Phycisphaerae bacterium
CTCCGCAACCACGCGCGGGACCGTTTTTCCAATCTCCTGCTGGAGATCCCCGCCGCGCAGCGGGCCAACAGCGTCGTGGCCCCCTACGGCTTCCGCAACGAGGTCTGGGCCGCCGTCGCGCGGGAGAACTACGACTGCGACTACATCATGGCCTACGACGGGGCGGCCACGACGTATCAGGCGGTCGCGTCCACGTCCAGCAATGCCAACCAGACCTACAACTACCAGTTGTTCTCCGACACGCCGCATGCCAGCGACGTGGTGTACTTCGGATGGGCGGCGACGGCGACCAGCCTGACCGTGGCCGTCAACCGGCCGGCCGCCTACACCGGCTCGGACGTGATCGAGTGGGAATACTACGACTCCGACGAGTCCGACTGGGTGGCGCTGACGGTCGCCGCCACGGCCGATACGACAAACCCCGACACGAAAGACGGAAGCAAGCCGTTCGTCGATGACGGGACGCTGACGTTCAGCATCTCCGGCACATGGGGCACGACGACCATCAACAGCCAGTCGGCGTACTGGATCCGCGCGAAGGTAGCCACGGGCAAGGCCGCGTCCATGACGCGGGGCCCCATCCTGACCGCCGCGGGCCCCAGCCGCATCCTCATCTTCGACGAGGCGCGGGGGGAGATGACTTCGGTGATGGACCCCCGCAACCTGCTGGGCGCGACCATCGGCGCGATGTGCGAGTGCCGGCTGCCAAACGGCGTGGCAAAAATGCTGATCGGCCTGTCGGACGGGCGCACGCTCGTCTGGCCGTCGGTCGACGCGACCAACGCCTACGCCGACCACCAGAGCACGAACTACTACAACTACAGCACGTACTGGCGGGGCTTCATCGGTCAGGAACGCCGGGCGCGGGAGATGGTGTTCACCAAGCCGGGCATGGCCATCCACATGGCCGACAACGCCCGGCGGGTCCACATCGCCTGCGCCGCGCTCGCCACGGGCGGGGACGCGGTGACCGTGGCCGTCGCGCAGCCCGTCATCGACGCCAACGCCGTGACGTGGCAGCAGATCGAATACTACCCGTACACGCAGGGCACCCTCGTGCAGGTGACGATCGAGACGACGGCCAGCGACCTGGCCGCCGGCGAGAACAAGCCGAACAGCCCCAACTGGGGCGTGATCGACCTGCTGCTGACGACGAAGAGTGCGGGATGAAATGAACTGACAATGAAACAACAGGCGCCAGGGCAGCCTTAAATTGCCCGAAAACGCGGCCCTGGAAAGGACGCGGCCACCGACGCGGGCCAAGTGACGGTGAGTAAGGAGACGTACCATGCAGCCGTTCAGCTACGACAGTGGATCAAGTTGGTCTCGCCTCGAACAGTACCGGCTCCACAAGATGAACCGGGTGTTCGGGGACTTGAGCATCGACAAGATCCTCCGCAACTTCAACCTGACGACCGGGGCGTACGAGGGGCCGATCACCCTCAACGAGGTGGACGACGTGGTGCTGATCGGGGCCCAGGCGAACTTGTCCGGCAGCGGCATCGCGCTGAACGCCACGCATCCCTACGCGCTCAAGGTGTGCTCCGATGATGCCGGGCTGAGCCTCGATACGCCCGACGACGTGCGCGGCGTTCAGAGCCGCCTGCTGCTGACCGTCAACCAGACGCACGCGTCCGTTCGGGCCCTTCAGGGGCAGTTGAAGATCCTGACCGGCAAGAGCGTCACCAGCGGCGTCTACACTGCCGTCCAGGCGTACGTAGAACTCGTGGGCACGCTGACGGTGGCCTCTGCCGCGACGTTCTCCTGCCTCAACGCCTCGATGGAACTCGGCGGCGGGGCCATGACGGTCGCCAGCGGTGGGTTCGCCTGCGGCATCCACGTCGAGACGACCGGCGCCGGCACGATCACCAACAACGGGACGTGCGCGGCCATCCTCGTCTCCAACGCCTCGGGCGCCGCCGACTGGCCCGTGGGCATCGACCTGACGGACAGTTGCACGACGGGCATCGACATCGGTGCGTGCACGACGGGCATCACGTTCAGCGGCGACTCCACGACGGCGATCAACATCGCGGCCGGCTGCTCGCCGACGACCGGCCTCCTGATCGCCGGGGGCACGACGAATGCCATCAGCATTACCGGCGCTCCCGGAACGGCCGCGATCAGCATCTCCGGCGCGGAAGCGATCGGGCTGAGCATCCTCACCTCGACGCCCACGGACGGCATCAACATCGCCGCGGCGTGCGCGAATGGCATCGCGATTGGCGGGGCCTGCACGACCGCCGCGATCAACATCACGGGCGCCGAAGCCATCGGCATGCTCATCGCCACGTCCACGCCGACGAGCGGCATCTCGATCACGGCAGCCTGTGCGAACGCCATCGCAATCTCTGGCGCGAACACGACGGCTGGAGTGAACATCAGCGGCGCCGAAGCCGTGGGCATCAGCGTCAACACCTCGACGCCGGTCGATGGCATTCTGATCTCGGCGGCCTGTGCCGACGCCATCCATATCAGCGGTGCCGCCACCACCACCGGCCTGAACGTCTCCGCCGACTGCGTGACCGGCATCACCATCGGAGCGCAAACCACCGCGGGCATCACGATCGCGTCCACGGGCATCGGTATCGAGATGAACGGGACCTACAACAACGCGCTGCGTATCACGAACTCGCTTGCGGTGTCTGCTTCGACGACCGTGCGTGTCCTCGATACCTACACGAAGGTGGACGGCTACCACACAGCAGTTATGGGTGCCACGCTCTTGGTCCCCGCGGGCGGCACCGGGGCCGGAGCGGCAATCGGAGTGTACGGAGAAGCGAACATCCAGGGCACCTGCACCGGGGTGACCTACTCGTTTGGCGTCCGGGGCACTCTCCAGCTCACCAATGCCACTGTTCTGAACGGAAAAAGCAGCATCTTCGGAGCGATCAACGCTTCGATGAAAGACGACGCAACCCCGACCCTCACCGCAGGGCATGTGTGTGGCATCTACATCGACAACCTGATCGACGCGGACTTGTCTGGTATCAATGGCATCTCGGCCATGATCTACTCGGCCAACAATGCCGCCGCAACCTGCACCCTCACCTATGGATGGTACCACCATGGCCCCGGCGTGACGAACCTGCTCGGGCTGTACAACTGCACTGTTGGCGGATGCGTGTCGGATGGCGGCGCTATCGGCGTTCACGGCACCGTCACAAAGAAGATCGCTATCGACATCGACGGCACGACGTACTACCTGCTGGCGAGCACCGTTCCGACCTCCTAGTAGGCAGCAGATGACGAGTAACCCCCGGCCGCGGGGCGGGAGCGCGTGTCTCCCGCCCCAGGCCGACAGAGAGAAAGGTACGTGTGAGATGAAGCTGACGATCCTGGACCGATTCATGCTGTTGCAAATCCTCCCGCCGGAGGGCGACCTGCGGACGATGAAGGTCGTCCACGCCCTCCGGATGGACCTGGCCCTCACCGCCGCGGAGATCGAGGCGTGGGAGGTCAAGGACGTGCCCGCCGCCGAGGGCAGATCGTCCGTGGTCTGGAACGAAACGAAGGTCGAGGAAGTGGAGATCGACGTGGCGGGCGTCAAGACGGAGATCCTCGTCGAGGCGCTCCGCAAGCTCGACAAGGACAAGAAGCTCGGCGTCCAGCACCTGTCGATCTGCGAGAAGTTCCCGATGGAAGCGCAGACGTAAGCAAAAGCAAAAAGTGAGCCGCAGGGCCGGGGCCGGGTCGGGAACTACCTTTCCGCCCGCCCCGGTCTCCGGCCTTCAAGGAGAACGAGAGACATGAGAAGTCCAAGAGAGTTTCTTACCGTCATCCTGACGTGCATGGCCATCGTGTTCGTGGGCTTCGCCCTCATGTCGCCCTACGCGCCTCCCGCAATGGCCGCCGGCGTCGGGCCCGCCCAGACGCCGACGAACATCCAACTGTCAGCCACGACCGTCACCACGGCGTGGACCACCATCGGCGCGACCAACCAGACGGTCGTACGCCTCGCGGGCCGCATGCCGGTCGTCAGCGTCGAAATCACGAACACCACGGACGGCAACGACTCGGCCATCACCGACTTTCGGCTCCAATACCGCACGTGGCCCGGCGGCAACTGGCTGACGCGATACAGCGGGACCGACTGGAGTAATGCCAGCGTCCTGAACGGCGACGACTGGTCCGGCACGGACGACGCCAACTCCACGTACGTCAATGCACTCGGGGCGGCGGATAGCTGCGGCCTGGTCCTGTACCTCGGCCCGTACGACGCCATCCGCTTCCAGGCCAAGACGGCCGCCACCGGCACGGTCGCCATCCGCGGCCTGGCCAAGTGAGAGGTGAGACATCATGATGAAAAAGGCAATGGCGATACTGGCGGCGTTCGGATTGGGCCTCGCCGCGGTCTTCAGCCTGGCGGGCAACTACGGCATCCGGGGCGGGCACGAACGCGAGGGGATGATCCTCGTCGCGGCGTCCGATGCGTCGGCGGCCGTGCGAGCCTCGGCCGACTACGTGTGTGACGGCACCGCCGATGAGGTGCAGATCAACGCGGCGATCGACGCCCTGACCGCCGAGTCGCGCACCGTCGGGGGCTGCTCGGGCGGCACGATCCAGCTTTCGGCCGGCTCGTTCAGCCTCGCGGCCACGATCGGCCTGCCGCACCAGGTCAGCCTCGTCGGCGAGGGCGTCTACGCGACGTGGGTCAAGATCGCCAACGACGCCAACTGCCCGGCGATCACGTTGGAGTCGGGCGCCAGCAAGGGCTTTCAGCGAATCGCCCACATGTACATCGACTGCAACAAGGCGGGCGGCGGCAACGCGACCTACGGCATCTACGAGAACTCAAACATGGCGTTTGACGTGAAGATTCATAATCTCTTCATCGCCCACGCCAGCAAGAACGGGATTTATCTGGCGACTGGCGCGTGGGGCCATCACTACTCGGCGCTGGTGGTGGAGTTCTGCAACGAGTCCGGCATCCTGATCGCCGCGGGGGCCGCCCCGCATCTGGTCAACTGCAAGATCATGGAGAACAATCATGGGCGGGCCCTCGAAGGGGCGTCCATCGAATACCAGGGTACCACCGCCTTGCGGCTGTCCAACTGCGAGTTGCAGTCCGCCGACTACACGACGCCGTCGTACGCCGTACACTGCAACGGCATATTGCTCATGAGCAATTGCACCATTACGACGGGCTCGAGCGGCGGGCAGTACGCCTACGGCGTCAGGTGCATGAATTGGGCGTCCATTCAGAATTGCTATTTCATTGGGGGCGAGTACCTGTTGCGCATGCGGGCGGGAGCCGACGGGAGCATCATTAACGGAAACAGCTTCTACGACGTCGCCGGCAACAACGGCACGGGCGTGTGGTGCTTCCCGCAGAACGCGATAATCTCCAACAACCGGTTCTTCGATCTGGCGGTTGGGATCAAGTGGTTTGCAGGGGCGACGAACACACAAGTCACCGGCAATATATTCGATCAATGCACCAACGCGATTGAGCTTGGTGATTTTCCGGGTTGCCGGTTCGACAACAACTTGTTCCTCGGGAACACAACCGACTGGGCGGGAACGCCTCAGTCCAATCAGAGCTACGGGGCGGGCAACAGTCACCCGTACGTCCAGATTCAGGGCAAGGCGGCGGGCGTGGCCGCCTACTACGACGGCCTCACGCTCGAGGCGACGCTCACGCTGACGGCGGCGAACGACCTGGACTTCGCCGATGGGGCCGACAAGTCCGTCAGCGTCAAGATCGCCGGCCTCGCCAACGGCGTCTATTTGCTGAGCGGGGCCTACCTCGACATCACGGACAGCGACAGCAACGGCCTGGCCGTGGGCGGCGCGGAGACGTATGCCGTCTCCGTGGGCACGGTGAGCGCCACGAACGCCGCGTCGTTCGACCTGACCGATCCCGCCGGCGAGAA
>DATKUU010000244.1:0-2693 GCA_035530455.1 Phycisphaerae bacterium
ATGACAAATGATGACGAGCGGCACACGGCGAGACCCCTCAGCTTCGCTCGGGATGACAAATGATAACGAGCGGCACACGGCAAGACCCCTCCGCTCCGGTCGGGGTGACAATTCGCGCGGCGGCTAGCGTTCGCCTTTGCCAAGGGGAGATGGCGACCGGGAACCGGTAAGGCCCTTTTCCGCGGCGGGAGCGGCGGGGATCTCGAACTCCATCGTGACGGGTTCGGTGCGGTCGGCGGTGATGGCGAAGCCGCCGAGGGCGGGCTCGAATTGCCAGCCCCACGTCTCCCACTCGGCCTTCGGCACGCGACGGCGATGGAGCACGCGGGTGCGGAACTGGGCCCACCCGCCGTACTTTTTCTCATAGACCCATTTTTCGACCCGCCAGGTGACCTCATCCCCTTTCTCGCCGACGAAAGGTTCATCCTGAGTGAGTTCCACGAGGACCACCGCGACGTCGGCTGTGCCGCGAAGGGCAAGGATGCGGATGCGGCTCTCGTAGCGTTTCACTTCGAGAACGTGGCGCTGGATCCATTGGCGGTCGTCGTCGGTGAACTCGCCCTGGGCGGGGAGGCCCAAGTCGGGCGTGCGAAACTCTCGCGGGATGAGGATGTCGTACTCGGAGAGGATGGGGGTCATATCCACGCCTTCGAGGCGGCCCCAGGGAGTTTCGACGACGAGGTCCCAGAGACCCAGCGGAAGGTCCGTCGCCTCGAACGTGCCGGTTTCGGGGTCAATCGTGACGGGGACGCATCGGTCGCTGGCGCGTTCCCAGAGGAAAGCGGAGAGTGCGCGGGAGGGAGGGGTCAGACGGCCCTGAATCTGGCCCGCCTTCGCCCCTTCGGCCTTGCTCAGGGCTACGGCGGGTAAAATTTCGGATTTCGGATTTGGGTCGCCACGGCGACCAGGGATTTCGGATTGAACAGCAACGGACAAGAGGCACGGCAGGAGAAGGGCGGCGAGGAGGCAGAGGATGGTGATTTGGCGCACGGTTTTCACAAGGGTTCCTACAGGTCTCCGCGTTTGACCAGGTCCGGCAGGTCCTTTTCCGACACGAACTTGTACTGGCCTCCGTTCTGTGCGGCGATCTCTTTCAAGAGCTTTTCGCCTAAATCGTAGAGGAAGCAGATGGTGTGGACCTTGACCTGTCCGTCCGCATTGAGCCGCTTGACGAGGCCGACGATGGCGCTGTCGAATTCGCCGTCGGTCAGAAGATAGATTGCATCGGGTTGGAGTGCGAAGGCCCGCTCGAGCGCACCCGAGGGGTCGGTTTCGCCTTGGGCGAAGACCGAATCAATGAATTCCACCGCGAGTTGTTTGTTGCGCTCGGTGGCGTCGGCAAAGCGGCGCGGCGGCATCTCGACGGGAGGCCCGGAGGAATAAAAGATGACGTCAAACAACTGCTCCTCGGCCAAAGCGCAGATGCTGCGCTTGAGTTCGTATTTCACGAAGTCAAGGGAGTCCATCATGCTGCCGGAACGGTCCACGACGTAAACGATCCTGGCGGCCGGTCCGCTTTTGACGGCGAAGAAATCGGCGCTCGGTCGGGGGGGCGGAGGTGGAGGCAGAGGCGGCGCGGCCTCTTCGGGCGGAGGCGGCGCGGGCTCGTCCGGCGCAGGCGGGGGCTGCTGCGGAGGGGCGGTCGGCTCGCCGGAGTCCGGCGGGGCGAATTCCCCGGGCTGCTCCGCCGCGACCGGCGGCGCGAATACCGACAGGCACTCACAGTCCTCCAGATTCACGCCGAAGAAAGCATAGGTTTCCGTCCATCCGTTCACCACAAGGGCGCCGAAAGCCTTCTTCACGACTCGGCGTTCGGGCACCAGCGGATCCGCCTTGGCCAGCGTACCCGTCAACGCAATGGAAGATTCGGGGGCAAGGGCGGAAAGGCCACGCGCCACCTCCCCCTCACGGAAAACGGCGTAAACGTGCCACGATGCGCTCCGGCCGTGAAGCCGTACAGCCTCGCTGACGCTGACCCTCACAATCACGTCCCCGGCTTGATTGGTGGTGACGGTATCCACCGAGCCGTCCACGACGAGGGTGCTTCCCGGGAGGGTTTTCGAGGCCCATGTGGTGAAGGCGTCTCGCAGGATGGGGCTCATGTTGCCGGGCGGCATGAGGGCGGGGGGAATGGCGCGGAGGAGGTCGGTCACCGAGGCATAGGACACCCCGGCATCGGTGACGTCCGGAGTTGACGGCGGCTCGGCCCCGCCTGTCCGGCCGGATTCGGAGGGCACATCGGCTTGGGGTTCGGCGACAGCCTGTTCAGGGTTTGCGGCCTCTTCGGCCGCATCCCCGGCGGAAGCGCTCCCCAGAACACCCAGGAGAAGAAGGATGGTCGCCAGAAGCACCTGATTGCGGCTCATGACATGCCCCCTTTCGCACGGCCCGGTCCGACGGACATTGTCGCCCTTGCATGAAACCGCGTCAAGGACTTGAGCGTGCGTGAGCGGCGTTCGGGCTGACGTTCGGGCTTGACGGGCGCGCGGGGGATGGTCTATACTATCGTCTTGCCCGGCCTGGCCAGGTCCGGCCCCCGTGCGGGTCTGCACAAAGGGGAGTGCAAGATGGCCAAGCATAAGCCGCAGAGGGCTCTCTTCGAGATTCTGGCGAAAGAGAAGGCCCAGCGCCGAGCGGCGGAACCGCAGGCGGGACCGGTCATCCGTCGGATGGGCGGGGCCGAAGGCGGCCCG
>DATKUU010000245.1:0-12029 GCA_035530455.1 Phycisphaerae bacterium
TCCTCATGATGCGCCTCCCCCCGGGAACCTACCAGTTCCGATACTACTCCCAGGGACAGTGGTACACCGACTACGCGGCCTTCGGCGTGACCCGGAACCGCTTCGGCGACTTTGACTCCGTCCTGCGCGTCCGGAAGGTCCGGCCGGCGGCGGCCCAACCGAAACGCCTGGCCGCCGTCCACGAAACCGGTCGCCTGGCCCGCACAGCCTAGTCGGCTGCTCCGCCTCTAGACCGCGCCCTCGGCGCCCGGACCGGCCGAGCAGCACGCCTTCCCTCCTCGGCTCAGCAGGTTATAGATGACCACGATGATGACCGTGCCGATGAACGCATCGGCGAAGCCCCACGCCATGCCGACCGCGCCCGGCCCCCACCCCGGTCCGTAACCGTAATAGACACTGCCGATGACCTCGACCAGTTTGTGGCCGTACTCGACCGTGTGGTCGGTGACAACAGCCAGGATGAGCAGCGCCGGCGCCCAGACGATGGCGATCGCCAGTGCAACCCGGCACGGCCGGACGCCAACCGAACGTTCCGCCACTTCTGCTGCCATGCGAGTCTCCTTTCTCTCAGGCCCCGCCTTCCGCCTGCGAAGGCCCACGAAGCGTTGATGCAACGGGGGAATACCTATAGTCCCAATCGGGCGAGAACGGCCTGCCAGATATCCGCCAGGCCCATCTGGTCGGCCCATCGCGTCACGTAGGAGCGGTCCACGGCGTCGCCGGAGACTTTGAGGATTCCGGTGATGTCGCGCAGGTGCTTTTCGGAGCCGCCCTCGCGGTAGTGCACCATCTTGCCGAGGATCACGTCTTCCGGCCGGGCACAATAGCCTTCGAGGTCCGGCAGGATTAGCATTCGCCGGCGGCGTGAGAACTCCGCCTTGCCCCAAGCGCCGGTCGGCAGGATCACCAGGTCAATCTTGGTTCCGGACCCCACATGGATGATATTGAACTGGGTCCTGCGACGGAGGGCGTCGAGGGCGGCCGATTCGCTGACATAGAACTCCGCCGAGGAAAAGGCGCGGCACAGCGCGCCGACCTGCTGCTCTCCCAGATCAACGACCACATCAATGTCCTGGGTCATCCGCGGCTCGCCGTACGCTGCGCTCGCCAGCGAGCCGACGAGCATATAAGGCACGCCCAGCCGCTCCAAAACGCCGACGAGGTGCCGCAGCAAGTCAGCCTGATCCAAGGCGCATCCTCCTGGCGATTTCGGCCTGAATGCGTGCGTCGTCCCAGTCCGGGTGCAGCGTGTGCAGGTGCCCCTGGAGGCGGAGGCGAACGAAGCGGTTGGCCGCCAGCGCCGCCTCCACGCGCCGGCCGGCCGTCATGCGCCGAAGGACGTCCGCCACGGCATCGTCCACGACCTCGATCTGCCCCTTGTCCAACCGCCATCTCATGGACATCTGCTCCCTGCGGGGGGTGGGGTGAGATTACCGCGCGGTGCGCCCGCCGGCAACCGGCCGCAGCCACCCGCCCGCGCGCCAGACCGCCCCGCGAAGCGTTGACACCCACCCCATAAAGGTTACGATGCGGGTCGGCTGCGGGAAAGGATTTTCTGGTGGCCTCCTCCGTGCGCATCCTGGCGCTGGAGCCTTACCTCGGCGGATCACACGCCGACTTCCTCGAGGGCCTCGCCGCCCGGAGCCGGCACAAGTGGACGGTGCTCGGCATGCCGCCGCGCAAATGGAAATGGCGGATGCGCGGTGCGGCACTGCACCTGGCGCGCGAAGCGGCGCCCCTGGCGGCCAAAGGGTTCGACCTGGTCTTCGCGAGCGATTTCCTCAGCGTCGCCGACTGGAAGGCCCTCGCGCCGGAGGCGCTCGCCCGCCTCCCCGTCGTCACCTATTTCCACGAGAATCAACTCTCCTATCCGCTGGAGCCGGGCCAGCGGAGAGATTTCCAGTACGGTTTCACGAACCTCGTGACGTGCCTGGCCTCGAGCGAGGTGTGGTTCAATTCGGCGTTTCACCGCGATTCGTTTCTGGAAGCCGTCCGCCGCTTGCTCGCCAAGATGCCGGACTTCGTCCCCGAAGGGCTGCCTGAGGCGGTCCTCGCGCGCAGCCGCGTTATGCCGCCCGGCATGGACCTCCGGCCGTTCGTCGCGGGCCTTGCGCGCACGGCCCGCAAGCCGCCGCTGACGATCCTCTGGAACCACCGGTGGGAGTACGACAAGAACCCCGAGGCGTTCTTCGAGGTCCTCTTCTTTCTGGCGCAGGAAGGCGTGCCGTTCCGCCTGACGGTCGTCGGCGAGACGTTCCGCAAGTGGCCGGCGGTATTCGAGGAAGCGAAGAAGCGGCTGGCGGATCGGCTGGTCCAGTTCGGCTACGTGCCGGACCGCGCGGCCTACCAGGCCCGCGTGCGGGAGGCGGACATCGTCGTCTCGACGGCCATCCACGAGTTTTTCGGCCTGTCGGTCATCGAAGCGGTCGCGGCGGGATGCTTCCCCCTGCTGCCGGCACGCTTAAGTTACCCCGAAATCATCCCCGCCGAGATGCACGCGACGTTTCTCTATCGCGACGAACGCGACCTGCGGATGAAACTCGCGCGGCTCCTGGGAGGGGAAGGACCGTGGGACCACCTGGCGAAACTCGCCCACGGCGTGCAGCAATACGACTGGGGGAACCGCATCCGGCCGTTCGACGAGGCCCTCGCCATCGCCGCCCGCATCACCTGACCAGGAGACGGACCGCCCCTTGCCGACCGCCAGACAATTCCCCCGCCGACAGACCGACGCCCGGCAGCGCAGCCTCCGCCGGCGGCTGCTCGCGTGGTACCGGCGCGCGAAGCGCGACCTTCCCTGGCGGCGCACGAGCGACCCGTACCGCATCTGGGTGGCCGAGGTCATGCTCCAGCAGACTCAAGTTCCCACCGCCCTGCCCTACTGGCGGCGGTTCCTCGCGCGGTTCCCGACGGTCCGCGCCCTCGCCCGCGCGTCCGACCAGCAGGTGCTGAAGGCGTGGCAGGGGCTCGGCTACTACCGCCGCGCGCTGAACCTGCGCGAGGCGGCCAGGCGCATCGTGCGCGAGCACGGCGGGCGCGTGCCCGACGACCCGCAGGCGTTCGCGCGCCTGCCCGGCGTCGGGCGGTACACCTGCGGGGCGGTCCAATCCATCGCGTTCGGTCGGCGGCTGGCGGCCCTCGACGCGAATGCTGCGCGCGTGCTGGCCCGCTGGTTCGCGGTGCGCGGGCCCACCGACGCCGCCGCGACGCGCGCTCGGCTCTGGGAAGCGGCCGAGGCGCTCGTCCCGCCTCGCGCGCCCGGCGACTGGAACCAGGCGCTGATGGAACTCGGAAGCCGCGTCTGCACACCCCGTCGGCCGCGATGCACCGAGTGCCCCGTGCGCAACCTGTGCCGGGCGTTCGCCAAGGGCCTACAGGAAGAGATTCCCGCGCGCCGCCGGCGCCGGCCTGTTCCGCACATCCAGGTCGGCGTGGCCATCGTGTGGCGCCGGGGCCGAATCCTCATCTGCAAGCGCCGGGCGGGCGCGATGCTCGGCGGCCTATGGGAGTTCCCCGGGGGGAAAATCCGGCCCGGCGAAAAGAGCGCCGACTGCATCCGCCGCGAACTGGGCGAAGAGTGCGACCTCGCCGTCGCGGTCGGCGAGCACCTCGTGGACGTGACCCACACGTATTCGCACCTGCGCGTGACCCTGCGGTGCTATCACTGCCGGGCGCCGCGCGGCCGGGCAAAGGCGCTCGGCTGCGAGGCGACCCGCTGGGTCCGCCCGGCGCGGATCGCCGATTATCCCCTGCCCTCGGCCGACGTGCGGATCCTCGAAGCCGTTCGCGCCGCACACCCCTGAGCCCGGAACACCGCTTTACCGTAGAGCGTCAAAAGAGTACACTGTCCGGCGGTTATGCAGGCAAGGGAGGCTTTGACCATGAAGCGATGGACAGTCATGACAGCCCTGGCTGGGCTGATGGCGGCGGGCGTGGCCGCGGCCACACGCGCGCCGCTCGGCATCGAAGACCTGAAGCCCATCTACGATTCCGCGGCAACCATCGTCCAGTTCCAGGTCGAATCGGTCCAGGCGAACCCGACGGCGGCACCGCGCCTGGTGTGGGAGGTACGCGGGCCCATCCTGGAAACCATCAAGGGCCGACTCCTGCCGGGACGCATCTCGGTCCACGTCGAAAGCGTCGTCCGCTCCTTCGACGTGCCGCGCGCCGACCTCGAGGGCCAACAGTTCATCGCGGCCCTGAAGCCCCTCACCGAAGGGGCCGATCGGCGGTTCCAGTTGGTCGGCACGTACGCCTTCGAAGCCTCCAGCCCGGAGGCCCGGGCCCTCAGGGAACTGGCGGAGGTCGAGGCCCAGCGCGGCGCCGGCGGGGAGAGTCTCCGCCTCGCGGTCCGCCCCCTCGAAAAGGTGTTCACGGTGGACGGGCCGAAGACGTTCGAACTGCGCCTGACGAACGAGGGGGAAGAGTCGGCCACATACCTCCAGGCTCCGATCGTCGAACGCGAAGGAAAACTGTACCTCATGGGCCAGGGCGCCGTCCGCGTCCGGGACCTGAGCGGCCGGATCGTCGCCGAGAAGGGCAACATCGTGACGGGCGAGGCGCCGCCCCCGCCGCCGACCCCCGCGCTGATTCTGCCGAAGGCCAGTTTTGTCGAGACGCTGGACCTCGCAAAATACTACGACCTGCCGGCCGGACGCTACACGCTGGTCATCATGCTGGCCACGCCAACGGGAAGCGGACGGATCCCCTCCAACGGCCTGTCGTTCCAGGTGGGCGCGGTGGACCTTCCGGCAATCACCCCGCCGGAGGAGCCGATCGGCATCCCGGTGCGCGACACGGCCTCGGCCGCGCCGGCGACGCCCAAGGAGCGTCTCGATCTGCCGGACCCGGCCTCGTACCAGCCGGGCGAGCCGGTGGTCGGCCTGGCGGGCCTCCTTCGGCCGACGAAGGCCCACTACGCCCTCGGCGAACCGGTCCAAGTGGAACTGCGCCTCGTGAACCTCGGGCCGCGGAACCTGGCTGTGGACGCCCGGCTGGAGCGGACCCTGACGATCCAGGTGACGCCGCTGGGCGAGAGCCCCGCCCCCCTCTTCGTCCGCCAGATCATCCCCTGGGGCGAGGACACCGCCATCCCCGACGCCCGCGCCTACCTCCAGGAAGGCGCCTTCTGGGGACGCCTGATTAACCTGAACGTGTTGTACGGCCAGAGCCTGGACGCGCTCGCCGCTCCCACGCCGGAAGAGATCTCCGCCGGCAGGAACCTCTCGTACGAGCGGTTCGGGCGGAACCTCTTCGGTTTCAACAAGCCGGGCGTCTATCGGGTGAAGGCTTCGTACCGCGTGGCGCGGTCAAAGGCAAACGAAGGCGAATCCGTCGCCGGGCCGACCGCCTGGTGGATCGGCGACCTGGAGACCAACCCGATTACCATCCAGGTTCTCGCGCCGTCGGCCGCCGGCCCGGAGGCGCCCTGACCGGGGCAGCGGAGAGAGCGCGTGCGCGATTCCATCCTGGCGTGGGTCCGGCGCGGGTTGGCCGTCGGCGTCCTCGCCGCCCTGTTTCTGCCGATGGTCACCTTCAAAGGCTGCGGCGAGAACGATCCGAAAATCACTTATAGTGGCTGGACCCTCGTCTGGGAATCGCCGACGCTCGTCAGCATCCCTCTGTTCGCGGTGGCCGCCGCCGGGCTAACCTTCGTGAGCCGTCGGGTCCGCTCGGCCGTCGGAAGACACATCGTGGCGCTTCTGAAAATCGCCTTCGCCGGCGCGGCTGGCATTTGGACGTTCTGGGCCTTTGCGATCTGGTCTGCCACCATGACGGTCTGGACGGAGATCGGCACCTGGCTGATTCTCGGCGCGTGCCTGGGCACCGTCGTTTGCGACCTCGTGGAGGCGGCGGCGTCCTGGATCGCCTGGCGCCGGTGGAAACGGAGCCGCGCAATCCCCCTCCTCGAGGATTCTCTTGTCCGCGTCACCGGGCTCGGAAACTTGGTCCTGGAGCCCCTGCTCGTGGCCGTCGTGGTAATTCCGAGTGCCGTATTCCTTGTCCAAGAGGGATGGCCCCCGGCCTGCGCATAGCTTTTCTTCGGCGGCGCGCTGCTCTTCTTTGCCTCTTGGGGATCTCTCGCGTCCCTGGCAGGATGGGGCGTCCGGCGCGGCCTCGGCTGGGCGCGAGGCCTCACGCGCATCGGCGCCTGGGCCACGATCCTGCTGGCCGCCGGGCTCCTTTACCTTACCCTCGCCCTCATGACAGAGAGTTTTAACATGTGGGAGCGACTGCGTTTCGACCAAGCCGACGAATATCTCCTGTGGGGGTGGGCGGCCATCGCGTTCTTGCTCGCCTGGCTCGCCTGGACGTGGTGGACGGTGCGGGTGGTGCTGGCCTGGCGGCGGCGCCTCTTTCCGTCGCGCCGGGTGCGGCTGGAGACGGCCGGGGGTCGGCTTCGCGTCCGCGTGCCGCGATGTCCCGTCTGCCGGGCCCGCCTCTGGCTTTCGCTCGACGGGACGCAACTCGTCTGCCGTCCCTGCGCCAAAACTGATGCTGCCGCTATCGAAGGCGCTCAGGTCAGCATCTGTTGACAACCGCAGGCCGCCAAGGCATAATCCTCGCGCCTTGATGCCGGCGATTCCTGCACCCGAAGGAGACTTGCGATGAAGACCGTCCGCGCTTTCGTGCTGGTGGTCCTCTGCGGCCTGGCCCTGGCCGGCTGCAAAAAGCCCGAACGCCTCGAGCCGATGGGCCTGGATTACGAGGCCCAGTTGCCCCCAGGGGAACTTGCGCTTCGCCGCATCACCGATTACCGCCAGATCCCCGACTTTACGCCCGCCTGCACGGACCTCGCGGGCCTCAAGGAGGCAATCACCAACAGCCTCAACTACCTCTCGAAGCCGTCGAGCCGGAAGCATTTCCCCTACGGCACGATTACGCGCGAGCAGGCGGTGGCGAGCCTGAAGGCGATGGCGGCGCTGGTGGACTCGCGCCCCACACCGCAAGCGATGAACGCCGCCCTCCGCCGCGACTTCGACGTCTATATCTCCGTCGGCTGCGACACCAAAGGCACCGTCCTCTTCACCGGCTACTATACGCCGATTTTCAACGGCTCGCCGGTGCGGACGGAGAAGTTCAAGTACCCCCTCCATAAGCCGCCGGCCGGCCTCGTGAAGAACCTGGACGGGACGCCGAGTGCGCCTATGCCCGACCGACGCACCATCGAGACGCGGAACCTTTATGCGGGGCAGGAACTCGTCTGGCTGGCCGACCCGTTCGAGGTCTATGTCGCCCACATCCAGGGGTCGGCCAAACTACGGATGCCCGACGGGAAACTGGTGACGGTCGGCTACACGGCCAACAATGGCCACGAGTACCGCAGCGTCCGGGCGGAACTGGTGAAGGACGGCAAGATCGGCAAGCGCGACGGCCTGCCGGCGATGATTCGCTACTTCCGCGCCCACCCGGAGGAAGTGAAATCCTACACCTGGCGGAACCCGCGGTTTATCTTCTTCGCGGTGGTGGCCGACGGCCGGCCGAGAGGCTCCATCAACGAGCCGGTCACCACCCGCCGCACCATCGCCACCGACAAGACGATTTATCCGCCGGCCTGCCTGGCGTTCGTCTCGACCCAGATGCCGAAGCGGCTCGCGACCGGCACAGTGGACGACGCGCCCTTCGGCGCCTTTGCCCTGGACCAGGACACGGGCGGCGCCATCCGCGCCGCCGGGCGCTGCGACGTGTACCTCGGTGTGGGGGCGGAGGCCGGCGAACTCGCCGGCCGCGCCCAGAATGAAGGCCGCCTCTACTACCTCTTCCTGAAGCCGGCGCCGGCGGGGCCGACGGCACCATAGCCTTTCGCCGCGCTGCACGCGCGGCTGTGGCGCCCATGAGTGGGAAAAAATCGCCGGGCGGGGTCACGCCCCGCCCGGCTTTGTGTCGCCGTCCCGGGGGGATGGGACGACGCACTTCCCTGGCAAGCCTGCCCGGAAAATGCCTTCTCCCGGGCGCCTGCCGTTCATTCTCGCCTTATTCTTCCCGATTTGCCAGGCGAAGTCAAGTGCCGAGGCAAAAGAACAGCGCCCGCCCCCACGGGCGCCTTCGCCTGTCCACCGGCCCGTCCGACCTACTTCTTCGGTTTCGGCTTCTTCTTGTCCTTGCAGCCGCACGTATCACACATTGTCGGCCTCCTTCCAGAGATCCACCACCCGATAGGTAGGTTTCTCAACAGTAGCATTGTACCACACCCGTCGTGCCACGGCAAGGGTCTATTCTTGATTTCGCGGCGCGGGCCGCTTATCATTCGGCGAACCTGACCACGGGCATAAGGGCAAAACTGCCGGAGCCGACGATGCGCGTCATTGACCCCCACATCCACATGCTGAGCCGCACCACCGACGACTACGCCCTCCTGGCCGCCGCCGGCATCGTCGCTGTCTGCGAACCGGCCTTCTGGCTGGGGACCGACCGCCAGTTTCCCGAGAGCCACCTCGACTATTTCCATCACCTGACGACCTTCGAGCCGAAGCGGGCGGCGAAGCGCGGCATCCGCCACTTCCAGTTCCTGAGCGTCAACCCGAAGGAGTCGGAGAACGTTCCCCTAGCCGAGGCGGTCCTGGCGAAAATCGGCCCGTATCTGGAGCGCCCGACCGTCCTTGGGATCGGCGAAATCGGCCTCAACAAGAACACCGAAAACGAAACCGTCATGTTCCGCCGACAACTCGAAATGGCCGCCGAACGCAAGGTTCTTTGCGTCATCCACACTCCGCACGCGGCCGAGAAGGCCCGCGGCACGGAGATCATCGCGGAGGTCATCCGCGAGGTGGATCCGCCGCGCCACCTTTGCGTCGTGGACCACTGCACCCGCGAGACGATCGAGATCGCCCGCGCCACCGGATGCTGGACCGGGCTGACGGTCTATCCGGGGAAACTTTCTCCCGAGGAGGCCGCCTGCCTCGTGCGCGACTACGGGGCGGAGCGGATGCTCCTCAATTCCAGCGCCGATTGGGAGGAGAGCGACCCCCTCGCCACGGCCGCCACCATCGGCGTCATGCGCGAAATGGCCATGCCCCAGGCCCGCATCGAGCAACTCGTCTGGCACAACCCGCGGGCGTTTCTCGGCCAGAATCCCAAGTTCCAGGTCTAAGAAGTCGCGGAGGACAGCCGTGCGCAACGCCCCGTCGGACCAGCGGCACTGCCCGGACGAGAAATACCCCATCACCGAATCCGTCTGCCACGCCCGACGCGCACGCCATTATCAGAAGTGCAAGACCTGCAAGTGGCGCGACGTGGCCGACCAGCCCGTCCCCGTTGCCGAGCGCCCCGCGCCGGACCTCGACAAGATCTTCAAAGCCTACGACATCCGCGGCCTGGTGGACGGCCAAATCACCAAGCATCTGGCGTGGAAGGTGGGTTACGGGACGGCCACGGCGCTGCTGGAACGCCTCGAGCCGGAGGCGCGCTTCAAACCCGCCGACCAGGAGATTGCCATCGGCCACGACATGCGCCCGACGAGCGAGGGCCTGGCCCGCGCCGTCGCCGAGGGCGTCCGCGCCGCAGGTGTCGGCGCCTGCGTCATCGGCGAAGTCGAGACCCCCGCCGTCTACTTCGCCGTCGGAAGCCTCGGAACGCTCGGCGGCATCATGGTCACCGCCAGCCACAACCCCGTCACGTACAACGGCTTCAAGATCGCCGGGCTCGGGTGCGTGCCCGTCGGCATGGGGTCGGGGCTGGAGAAGATCAAGGAAATCGTCGCCGGCCTGGCCGACACCGACCGGCCGGCCACCGGCCCTTTGCGCATGCACGACGTCTCCAGCGCGTACCTGCTGCATCTGAAGAAGTTCGCGGGCGACATCCGCCCCATGAAGATCGCGCTGGACTGTTCCAACGGCATGGCGTCCAAATGGGTGCCGAGCCTCCTGAGGGAATACAGCCTTGCGGTCGAGGGCCTGAACTTCGAGCGGTCCGGGCGCTTCAAGCACGAGCCGAATCCCCTCAAGGAGGAGAACCTGGAGGAACTCAAGACCCGCCTCCGCGCCTCCGGGGCAGAGATCGGCGCCTGCTTCGACGGCGACGCCGACCGCGTCGGCCTGGTGGACGAGAACGGCGAAGTGGTCCCGAACGACCTGGTGACGGCGCTCCTCGTGCCGGGGTTCCTGGCCAGGGAGCCGGGCGCGACGATCGTCTATGACCTCCGCTCCAGTTGGGCGCTGAAGGAGGAGATCGAGAAGCGCGGCGGCGTGCCCCGGCGCGAACGCGTCGGCCACAGCCACCTCAAGGCCGCCATGCGCGAGACGAACGCCCCCTTCGGCGGCGAACTGTCGGGCCACTCCTACTACCGCGACAACTGGTTCTGCGACAACGCCGTCATCACGCTTCTGGAGGTCCTGACAGTCCTCTCGGCCCACCCCGAGCAGACCTTCAGCGAACTCACGAAGCCCCTCCGGCGGTACCACACCACCGGCGAGGTCAACTTCGAGGTCCAGGACAAGTCCGGCATGATCAAGCGCCTCGCGCGGACGTTCTCCGACGGCAAGGTGGATTTCCTGGACGGCGTCACGGTCGAGTACGCCGACTGGTGGTTCAACTGCCGCCCCTCGAACACCGAGCCCTTGCTGCGCCTCTGCCTCGAAGCCAGGACCGAACAACTCCGCGACGAGAAGTACGAGAAACTCATCGAAATCCTCGGCGAGCCGTCGGAGCACTGAGGCTGCGTGTGAGGCGGATATGATGCGTCCTCACAAAGTGTTGACGTTCACCCTGCCAATCGGTGCTGTCGTCTGCGCAGCCCTTTCTGTGTTTCTGTACTACCAATGGTGGGTTCCCAACCAGAAGCTTTACGACCTCCAATGGATGAACACAGCCAGCAATGAGGAACTTAAAGAGGTGGCACACAAGGTTCTGACTTGTCCCCTCGGCAGAGACCATGATGCCTTCTTAATTCTTCTCAGAGTTGGCGACGCCGAATCCGTTCCCTATCTCCTGACCGGCTTGCGCTGGCAACGGTACACCAGAAAGGGTGACGGGATAGTATGCACCAAGATGCACTGTCTCGACGCGCTGCGCCGTATCACGGGCCACGATGCAGGCCTGAATTACAGCGATTGGGCCGAATGGTGGGCATCCACGGGGAGCAAACTCCCTCCGACGGCGTTTCCTGTGGATCAACACCCGCCGGAGCCCTCAGACCGTTAGCGGGACACAAGCATCTGCCAGAAGTTCCATCGGATGATAGACCGGCAGGCCTGTCCCGTGCGCCAGTTGCGTCCGGCACATGCCGCAACTCGTGACAATCGCCTCGGCGCCCGACGCGAGGATCCGGTCGAACACCGGCCGGGCAATAGCCTCGGAGAGTGCGGCGTTCTTCGCCTTCACGCCGAACGTCCCGCCCATGCCGCAGCACGTCGTGTTGGTCAGCACGAAGTTGGCGCCAAGCAATTGCTCCAGCAGGCGCTTGGGCTGCTCTCCCCTTCCCGCGGCCCGCAAGTGGCACGGCGCATGGTAGGCCAGGCGCTTCCGGAAAAGGGGGACTGGCTCCTTTTCCGGTCGTTGGGAAAAGGTGCCTGTCCCCCTTTTCCGCCGTTCCGCCGTCAGTTCCTCCACCAAGTCGTGCACGTCGCGGGTGTGCTCGGCCACAAGGCGCGCCCGCGCATCCGAGTCGCTCATCTCCGGATAATCGTCCGCGAGAACGAGGACGCACGACGGGCACCCGCTCGTAATGGTCCATCCCGCCTCGGCCAGCGGCGCAAGGACGTCCAGGTTGAACCGACGGTCGCTTGCGGCGGCTTCGGCATCCCCCGCCGAAATCTTCGCCACGCCGCAGCACCGCTGTTCGGGGATGAGCACTTCGCATCCGAGGGCTTCGAGAACGGCGAGCGTCGCCTCCGCGCTTGCCGGCTCGTTGAAAAGTTCGAAGCACCCCGTGAAGTAGGCGACTCTGCGGGCGGGGTCGCCGTCCGGCCGGATTTGCGCCCCTTCCTTCACGCGGCGGGCGAACGCGGGCATCGCCGCGCCCCGTCCGATGCCGCCCGCCTTCTCCATGAGCCAGCGCACCGCGCGCCGCCGCAGAAAAAAGTTCGCCGCGG
>DATKUU010000246.1:0-5664 GCA_035530455.1 Phycisphaerae bacterium
TATGTCGGAGAAGGAGACGCCCGCCGGGGGAAGAAACCGCAGACCTGCCTTCCCCTGGATCCGGAACTCCATCCCCAACGCGTCGGACACCGCGCTCTCGATCCGGGGCTTGTACGCGTTCGGATCGACGAGGAAGATGACTGCGATCCCGGCCAGGACAAGAAGCCCCGCCAAGGCTGCGAGGACGACGAGCGCCTTCTTCATGGGGGATTCACCTCCAGGTTGGAATCACGGGTGCTGTATTCATCATGCCCCGGCCGGACGATCCGGTCAAACGGCAGGACGTGTTTCGACGGGAACCGGTCGGACGAAAGGGAAGCGGCGCCTGCGGGCATGTTGAGCGAGTTCGAGGAGACGATGGCGAAGGGGACCAACCCGTAAAAAAAGCACCTTCTCCGCCAGTTGGTGAAGAAGGTGCTTATTCATAGTCGGCAAACCATCGGCAGTCGGAATGGATGACCAAACACACGACGGTTCGCAGACGGTACCATCTGGCTCCCCGAATGTGCCGGTCTACTAACCGCCCGGTGGACCCCGAGGTCTGGTTCCGGATCGTCCACCTCGCCCAGGTTGCCCACAGTTGCGCCCCTGTGGCCGCCTACCGCGAACAAACCGTCGAGACAGCCCTCGGCCCCAAGGGGGCGTTCGAAAACTGCAACATCGGCGCCCTGACGCGCCGGGTGGCCACCGCTCAGGTGGTGAGCGCGGCCCCGCCCCGCCGGGAAACCCCGAAGCCCCCAGGGGGAGCCCAAGACGCCCCGGGAGGTCGAACTCCTCCGCAAAGCCAGTGGGTGCAAGGCCCTTCTGGAGTCCGGGAAGATCGCCAATCAGGCGGAGATCGCCCGGCGGGAAGGTACCACCCGCGCTCGAGTGATACAGATAATGGGCATGCTTCGACACTCGCACCCGAGATCCAGGAGCACGTCCTGTCCATGCCTGACGCTGCCAGCCGCCCCTTAATTTCAGAACGAATGCTTCTCCCTATCTTGGAGATGCCCCCGTGGTCAATGTCAAATTCGCGGACGTCATTTCCGGACCGAACGGGAATTCCACCCGCTGCTTGTGGCCGGTGGTCAGCACCTTCACGTGCGTGCCGCCGACATCCATGACCAGTATTCTCATGCGATCGGTCTCCAGGCGTGCCCCTCGCGCGCGAGCAGCTCGTCGGCCGCCTTTGGGCCCCAGCTGCCGGCGGCGTAATTGGGAAAATCGCGAGGATTTGATTTCGCCCATGCCTTTAGCACCGGCATCAGAAGCTGCCACGCCACCTCGACCTGGTCGGCGCGCATGAACAAGGTGGGATCATTGTTCATCACATCCCAGAGCAATGTCTCGTAGGCGTACGGCGACGGGACCGCAAAGCTGTCCTGATACGTGAACTGCATCTCCACCGGCCGAAGCAGCATTTTTGGCCCCGGGAACTTTGCCTGAAAACCCATCACGATGCCTTCCTCGGGCTGGATCGACAGGACGAGGCGAGACGGGGTCCAGTCCCGGTTGGACTCGGGCGGGAACGACTGATGCGGCACCGATCGGAATTGGATGGCCACTTCCGAAAACTGCCGGGGCAGGCGTTTGCCCGTGCGGAGATAGAACGGCACTCCTTGCCAGCGCCAGTTATCCACGAACAATTTCAAGGCCGCAAACGTCTCCGTTTTCGAGTGAGAGGATACGTCATCTTCCCGGCGGTAGCCGCGCATTTTTTTGCCATGAAGGGTTCCTCGACCATACTGCCCCCGCACGGCCCACTGCGGAACCGCACCATGCGAAATCGGACGCGCGGCGTGGAGCACATCCACTTTCTTGTTACGAATCTCATCGGCATTGAAAGAGACCATCGGCTCCATCGCCACGAGACAAAGGAGTTGCATCAGGTGATTCTGCACCATGTCGCGCAGCGCTCCCGCGTGGTCGTAATAGCCGCCACGATGTTCGACACCGACAGCTTCGGCAGCGGTGATGGTCACGTAGTCCACGTAACGCCGGTTCCAGATCGGCTCGAAGAGTGGATTGGCAAATCGGAAGGCCAGAATGTTCTGAACCGTTTCCTTGCCCAGATAATGGTCGATGCGGAAGATCTGGGATTCCTCGAAATTGGCGGCGAGGATGGCATTCAGGGCGCGGGCGGATTTCAAGTCATAGCCGATCGGTTTCTCGACCACAATCCGCGCCCATTCCGGATCCCGGGTCAAGCCGGCCTTGCCGAGGTATTTCGGGATCTCGCCGAACATGCTCGGCGGAGTGGCCATGTAAAAGATGCGGTGGGTTTTGGCGCCCCATTCCTTTTCCAGCTTCGCGCATTGTTCGCCCAGGGCCGTATACGTCTGGAGATTCTTGAAATCGCCCTGCTGGTAGTGGATATGCCTGGCAAACCCGTCCCATTCGCCGGATTTCACCTTTCCTTGGCGCGAGAACTTCTTGACCCCGTCGTGGAAACGCCGGCGCAGCTTTTCGTCGCTCAAGTCAACGCGATCCACCGCGATGACCGAAAAATCCGCGGGCATGCTTCGGTCCCGGGAGAGGTCAAACAAGGCCGGCACGAGTTTCCGCCAGGTCAAGTCACCCGCCCCGCCAAAAATGACGAACACGGTCGGTTCGAGGTGGTCCTTCGTTTTCATGATTCTCACTGCTTCTCCCATTCCGTGTGAAACGTGCCCTTGGCATCGATCCGCTCATAGGTGTGCGCGCCGAAATAATCGCGCTGGGCCTGGATGAGATTGGCCGGCAGCCAGGCGCTGCGATAGGCGTCGAGATAACCCAACGAAACCATCAACCCCGGGGCCGGCACCCCGGACTCCGCCGCCTGGCACACCACCTGGCGCAAATCTTCCTGGTGCTCCAGGACCTTGCTTGATAAGTTGGGATCCAGCAGCAGATTCGGCAGCGTAGGCCGTGCGTGAAACGCCGCACGGATATCTTCGAGCAACGCGGCGCGAATGATGCAACCACCTCGCCAGATCCGCGCCACGGCTTCGAGATCGAGGTGGTACCCGTATTTGTCGGACGCAACCAACAAAAGCGCCAGGCCTTGCGCATAGGTGATCATCATCGCGGCATACAGCGCGCGGCGCAGTTGGGCGAGGAACGTGTCGCGGTCGCCGGTGAAGCGCCGGATGGGTCGAAGGTACATCGCACCGGCCTGCTCGCGTTCCTTCTTGAACACGGACAAGTCCCGCATCACGACCGCGAGGTCGATCGTCGGGATCGGCACTTGCAGTTCCATTGCGCTTTGCGAGGTCCACATGCCGGTGCCTTTCTGTTTGGCCACGTCGAGGATTTCGTCGATCAGTCGCTTGCCGGTCTTCTCATCCACCTTGCTGAAAATGTGGCTGGTGATCTCCATCAGGTAGGCGTTGAGCTCGCCCTTGTTCCATGCGCTGAACACGTCATGCAGTTCGTCGTCGTTCAAGCCAAGGCCGCGTTTCATCAGGTCGTAGGCCTCTGCGAGAAGCTGCATCACACCGTACTCGATTCCGTTGTGGACCATCTTCACGAAGTGCCCGGCCGATCCCGGGCCCAGCCAGGTCACGCACGGATCGCCGTTGACCTTCGCAGCAGCAGCTTCAAAGACGGGACGGACGCGCTCGTACGCCTCTTTCGGCCCGCCGGGCATGATGCTCGGCCCGTGACGCGCCCCCTCTTCGCCACCGGATACCCCAACGCCGAGGAATTGAAGGCCTTTCGCCATCAAGTTGCGGGCGCGCACGTCGGTGTCTTTGAAGTAGGAGTTGCCGCCGTCAATGATGAGATCGCCCGGCTGGAGGTGCGCGAGCAGATCGTTGATGACCGAATCCACCGGAGCGCCGGCGGGCACGAGCATCATGACCGCGCGCGGTCGACGGAGCATGCCGATGAACTCCCTGATATCCGCCGCGCCGCGGATGTCCCGGTTCTCCGCCTCCTGGCGCAGCGCCGCCACTTTGGTGGCATCCTTGTCGTAGCCGGCCACGGAATTTCCGTGGTCGGCCATGTTCAGCAAGAGATTGCGCCCCATGACGCCCAACCCGACCATGCCGATCTCATACCGCTGCTGTGGTTGTATATTGGTCATGATTTTGTTTCCTGAAGCGTTTTGCGGATGGATTTCAATTCCCGCCGACGTTTCTCGGTAGTCTTGGGATATCCCATCTTGAGTGCATTGAACGCATCAAGGACAATTGTGGAAATAATCAACCGGGCATTCTCCTTATCATCGGCTGGAACGACGTACCAGTGCGCGTGAGGGATGCTTGTCGCGTTCAGGCAAGCCTCATAAGCCTTCATGTAATGCTGCCAGTATTTCCTCTCGTGAATGTCCGATAGGCTGAATTTCCAGTTCTTGTCCTGCTCATCAATGCGCTCCAGAAATCGCTTTCGCTGCTCGTCCTTCGACAGGTGGAGATAAAACTTAACAATCCGGGTGCCGCTACGGTAGAGATGTTCCTCCAAGTCGACAATGGAACGATACCGCTCCTCCCAAATGGTCCTCTCGTCGAGCAACTCTTCCGGAAGGCCTTGACCGCGGAGAATCTTCGGATGCACACGAACGATAAGCACCTCCTCATAGTAGGAACGATTGAAGATGCCAATCCGCCCGCGCTCCGGCAGACGACGGGTCGTGCGCCAAAGAAAATCGTGTTTCAGCTCTTCGGCGCTCGGCTGTTCGAAACTGAAAACCTCACAGCCTTGCGGATTGACCCCGGACATTACGTGCCGGATGGCACCATCCTTTCCGGCTGCGTCCATCCCCTGAAATATCAGCAGCAACGCATAGCGTCCGGACGCGTAGTGAAGGCGTTGCAGCGAACTCAACGCCTCAACCTGTTCTTCCAGGAGGTTTTTATATTGCTTCTTCGACTTGCAAAAGGGCTGCACAATTGTCGGCCACTCTTTGAGTTTGACTTTTTCTCCGGGCCGCACACGGAAATCCTTTGTATTGATTTTCATGCTCATCCTTTCGGGCACGCCCACCGCGTCGGTTGCCCCTGTTTATTTGTGGCGTTCCTCTACTGTAACCAACTCGGGGCGCTGAAGTCCGTCACCTTATTTCCGGGGGCTTTGAGGGTCGCAGTCCGTTGCATTTTCCTCTCAACCCCACCATGTTCTGCGGCTAGGCCCATGAGCATCATTTATCCTCTACGCTCAACGCTTCGAAGCCGGAGATGACGTCGAACAGTTCCTCGTCGATTCCACTCTGGCGCAAACGATGGTATCCCCCGTTGAGGTCCTCCAGCAATTCGTCGATGTTCTTGTCGGCGCGCTGCATCGCAGCCAGCCGGCTCGCGTTTTCGCTCGCGAGGGATTCGGCGCACGCCCGGAAGAGTGAAACGAAAAGATATTCGCGGATGAGCGCCCGCAAGGTCGCGGTGCCGGTCCCCATGACCTCGGGTAAACATTTCGCCGGCCAGGGATGTTCGGCCAGCTCGCGTCGCCACTTTTCGTCCAGCGGCAGCAGCCGCTGACGAACAGGCTCATAAACTGCCCCGGTCTTGGGGCGGTTGTAAAAGAGGTGGAGTTCGGCGACCTCTTCCTGGCCGCGTAATACCTCGCTCTCCACGAGAATCCGCCCGACGAGCGGGGTGATGGCCTTGACGGAGTTCGGCACGGTGAAGAGTCCCCTAAGCGGAAGGCCCGCGTCCTCCAAGCGCGCATGAACGCGCTCGCCGACGGCCCAGACCCGGGGTG
>DATKUU010000247.1:0-5347 GCA_035530455.1 Phycisphaerae bacterium
CGGCCCTGGCCGACTCCCTCGGGCATGAGGGGCGTCATGAACTCCAGGTGGAGGCGACAGTCGCCGAACTCGCGTCTCGTCGCCGTGTCGCCCTTGCCGACCTGGAGGCTGCCGTCCCGCATGGGCTGCCAGGCGGAATTCGTCCATTCCTCCAGCGGCGGCGGCTTGCCTTCTTCGAATGCCAGAAGCACGATGGCGCCCGGGGCCGGCTTGGCGCCGAGGGTCGGCGGCATCCGTTCGTACGCTTCAAGGTCCAGTTTCGCGCCGGCCGTGCTCTCGGCCAAGAGTTTCCCGTCCGCTACGATGGCCCGCCACTGCGTTTCTGCGGCGGCGCCCGCGAGGGCGAGTTTGCCCTCCTCGACCTTGCCCTCGAGTTCGATCCGCGCACCCGACGGGTCGAGAATCGCCGCCCGGTACCCGTCCTTGACGGGCCAGACCTTCGCTTCGACCTGGACGGGAGACCCGGCCGCGGACATCACGCCGCTCCCTCGGTACTCGCCCATGAACGGGTCCTCCGCACTTTTGGGCGGCTCGGCGGCCGAACCGGCAAACGCCGACCACGCGACCGCCAGAAGCACCGCACACGCCCCCAGCCTGACGCTCCACATCTCCCGCTCCTTTCACGTGACCAGGTGCCAGGTCCCGAACCGCGCGACCTTGGTTCCGCGCGTCGCGTCCACGGCGAGCATCGCTGAGACGTCCCCGTGCGACTCACAATACCGCCGGACCTCGTCGGGCGACATCACAAAAAAGGCGGTGGAAAGGGCGTCGGCCTCGGCGGCGGACGGCGCCAGCGCCCAGGCTGCGCGCTTCGCCAGCACAGGGCGGCTCGTCCGCGGGTCGAGGATGTGCGGATGGGCCGGCGACGCCGCCGACCCCGCCAGCGCGCCCCGGCGCAGGAGCATTCGACCGATCGCGCCGACCGGCGTCTCCGCGCCGCCGACGGCGACCGGCCAGCCCGGCTCGCCCGCCGGCGCCCCCAGCGCAAGCACAGTGCTGCCCCCGGCGTCCAGCAGCGCAGCCGTGATGCTCCAGTCGCGCAAGACGCCGGCCATGCGATCAAGGGCATAGCCCTTGCCGATGCCTCCGAGGTCCACACCGGCGCCGCCCCGCGCCAGCGCAACGCTGTGGTCGCTTTCGTCGAGTGTGATGGCATCCCTGGCCGGATGCGCGCCGGCGGCCGTCACGTCGAACGCGCCGCCGGTTTCGCGCCGGACGCGCTCAGCCGTTCGCAGGCACTCGAAAGCCTCCAGGCCGACGCGGACCTTCGCGCCGGGCGGCGCGGTGGCCAGCCGCGCAACGTCGCTTGTGGGGATGAAACGGCTGAGGTCCTGCTCGAGGCGCGCTAATTCCCCCAGCGCGGCGTCGGCGGCCTGGGCGGCGTAGGCGGCGTCCTCGCCGGCGATAAAGACCTGGAAGGTGACGGCCATGGCGGCGCAGGCGAACCGCGCGGCGCTCCGCAAGGCCGGTCCGCCGCTCGCAACAAGCACGGCCGAAGCGGGGTCGCTCATGGTGTCCCCCCCCTGCCCGGCCCGGCGGTTTCGGACCGGCTCGCCAGAAAGGCGTCCCAAAGATCCTGCCTGACGCCGAGGACGAGCATCACCCCCGGCCGCAGACCATAGATGCCCTGGACGTAGCGGTCGCCGAGGTGCGCCTCGACGGCCGCCTGGCTTCCGCCGGTCGTGATGACGACAGGGGCGTCGGCATCGTCGGGCGGCACATCCCACCAGCCGACGTCTTCCTCCCCGCGCAAGTACCAGGGAAGCGGCCAATAGTTCTCGTCGGAGATGACCTTGACGACCAGCCGACCGCCTGCAACGGCCCGCAGTTCGCGCAGGCGGTCCACAACGCGCAAGACCCCGGGGTAGGTCTGAGCATACGCGTAGGGGTTGCGGGAATCGGTGGCGAAGCGAAAAGCGGCGCGATGGGCCTGCCATCCGAGATGGACCGCCGCGCCCAGGAGCAGGACGCCGACGGCAACCTGAAGCGGCCGCCGGCGAAGCCATCGCACCAGCGCGACCGCCCCGACCCCCGCCAGCAGAATCATCCCCACAAGAAACGAGAGCATGCACCAGGGGGTCTTGTAAGGAACAGCCGAGTAGATGGCCGTCGCCAGAACGGTATAGAAGACGAGGAACTTCAGGAGCGCCGAGTCGGCGCCGCGGACTGCCCGGCGCGAGAGGGCGGCGACAGCGCCGATGAGCGCGAGCCCAAGAATAAGCGCCTCGGTCCAGACGGGGCCGGTCGGCAGCCGTGGATGGGTCATCAGGTGCGCGACGCCGCGCCATCCGGCCCACTCGCCGTCGAGGGTGCCGAGAAGCGTCCCGAGGTAGTAATGCCAGGGGTGGTTGTGGATGCCGCCCTCGTAGCCGCGCGACACCAGGTACGCGTACGACCGTAGCGAATCAATCGGGCCCGAGGCGTTGGTGAAGAACGACGTAAAGAGGGCGACGGAGACGAGGACGGCGACGGCGGAGGCGAGGGCGATGTCGCGTCGGCGGACGAGCGGGCCGGCATCCGGCTGGGCCGGGATCTCTCCCCGTGTTGTGAGCCACACGAGACCCGCCGCCCCGGCCATGGCCACGTAGGCGATAACGCACGTCTCCTTCGTCGCGTGCATCAGTCCCACGGCGAGCCCCGCGAGGATCGCCCACCCAACGTGCCGCGTCCGCAAATACCGCCAGCCGGCGGCCATCGCCAGCAGCGTGAAGAACACGAGCAGCATCTCCTGGATATAGTACCGGCTGTAGAAGACCATCGCGGGAGAGACGGCGGCGAGGAAAGCGGCTGCAAGTGCGGCAGGGCGCCCCAGGCCGTCGCGCAAAAGCCAGACGAGCAGCACGACGCCCGCACCGAAGAGGGCGGGCACGAGCCGCAGCGTCGCATCGTCGGTTGCAGCGGCGTCCCCGGCCCAGAGGCGGATCGGCACGAGCCCAAGGTAGTAGAGGCTCGGCCCGTGATGCTCCTGCGGATCGTAATGGTAATCGCCCGTCTCGTAGAGGAGGACGGTCTTATAGGCCTGGACGGCCTCGTCGGGGTGCATGGGGCGGTCGGCGAGGCGGGGCAGGCGAAAGGCAATCGCCAGTGCCCCGACGGCGGCGAGCAGCGCAGCGCTAGCGAGCGTGGCGCGCTTCATGTCCCCGCTTTGCCGTACACCTCAACTTCGATGTAGTGGTTCAGGTCGTTCGAGGTGTTGCCGACCGAGTACAGACGAACGTAGCGGGCTTTGGCGCCCTTGACATTGATGAGTCGGCCCTCGTTCGTCTCGATCCATTCCAGGTCCTCTCCGACGCCCAGGCCGGCGGAGTTGTCGTAATCGTTGTTGAAGAGGGTCTCGACGCCGGTGATAAAGTCGGGGGCGTCGGACACCTGGACGACGACGTCGTGATAGACGCGCGGCTCCTTGTGGTAGTGCCAGAGGACGATGGCGTAGAGCGTGTGCGGGGCGCCAAGGTCCAGTTGGACGTACTGGGCGCCGGGGCCGAGTTCGACGAAACTGCCGTCCGACCCTTCCTTGTCGCCGTCGGTGACCATTTCCAGTTCGCCGATGATAGGCCGGCGATCGCTCGATGTGACGGGCTTCCCTCTCGCCAGATTGCTCGTTCCCTTCGGGGCGAGGAACGGCGGGCGCGGCCTGCCGAGCGGCTTCTCGACGTGCGTGCCGAACCGGATGGCGGGCGGCGTGCCGGGGAACTGCGGCCGGGGCAGTTCGATGCGAATGGGCTGGAGGTCCTCGCCGCCTGTCGGGGAGGACGCTTCGAGCGGCTGGGCGGCGGGCGCTCCGGCAACCGGGGCCGGCTCGGACGATTCCTCGCGCTCGGACACCTCCGGCTTGACGGGCTCAGACAGTTGGCAGGCCTGGAGCATCAGGCCGCAGGCCAGGATTCCCATCGCAGCCACGAAACCTCTCGCGGACGTCGCGTTCATTGCCCTTCCCTGGCCTCTTCGAAGTTGCCGCGAACCAGCCGTGTGCCCGGCCGCTTTCCTTTGAACCGCCGGGCGGGGCGATCGTTCCGTGCATACTACTTATGCTTTACGGTACGGTCAAGCGCGGGAAAAGGACCAGGAGCCTTTTCCGCGGTCGGTCGGCAGGATACACTGGAGGCGCTGCAGCCCACGGCCCGAGAGATTGGCGCGATACGGCCGCAGGTGCGGCGGGTTCCAGGGAGCAGAGGCGCTGTGCTAAGCGCCGGCGAAGGCCAGGAAAGGATGATGACATGAAACACCTGCGGATGGCGGCAGTGCTTGTGGGCCTAGCGATGGCGATGGGTCCGAGATGCACGGCCCTTGGGGTAGGCGTCTCGGAGGCCGACGTCGAGAAGATTCGCAGCGCCATGCCGGACCGGCCCGCCGCCCCGCCCGCCCAGCCGAGGAAACTGCTCGTCTTCACCCTGTGCAAAGGGTTCAAGCACGACTCAATCCCGGTGGCGTCGAAGGCGATCCAGATCATGGGCCGCAGGACCGGCGCCTTCGAGACAGTCGAGAGCGACGACCCAGCGGTCTTCGCGCCGGAGAGCCTCAAGCAATTCGACGCCGTCTGCATGAATAATACGACGGGCGAACTGTTCGACGACCCCGCGCTGCGGCAAAGCCTCGCCGACTTCGTGAAGGGCGGCAAGGGCCTTGTGGGCATCCACGCGGCGACGGACTGCTTCTACAAGTGGCGCGTGTACGGCGAGATGCTGGGCGGGTACTTCGAGAGCCATCCATGGAACGAAGCGGTGACCGTGAAGATTGACGACCCGGCTCACGCGCTCACGCAGATGTTCGGCGGCGAGGGGTTCGCGGTGGCCGACGAAATCTATCAGTTCGGCCCGGGCAACGCGGGCTGGGAAGCCTACTCCCGCGAGCGTCTGCGCGTCCTCTTGAGCCTCGACATGGCGAAGACCGCGGACAAGGGCAAGCGGGCCGACAAGGACTACGCCGTCGCGTGGGTAAAGCCGTACGGCCGGGGCAGAGTCTTCTATTGCTCGCTGGGTCACCGCAACGAGATTTTCTGGAACCCGAAGATTCTCGCGTTCTACCTGGTGGGGATTCAGTTCGCTCTGGGCGACCTGGAGGCCGACACGACGCCGAGCGCTCCGGCGCCGGAGGCTTCGACGGCGCCGGGTGGATGAGTAACCGCCGCCGAACGCGCCGTTTTCGGACAACTCGCCCGCCGGCGCCTGCCTTCCGAAATGACACACGAAACTTGACGCTACCGCGCCAAGACGGATGGTGTCAACGCAAAGTAGAAATGTCCTCTTTCCCGCAAAGTAGGAATGTCCGCTTTTTCTGGAAGGGCTGGCGCCAAGGGTGATCGGCCGCGGGACGTCGGGGGGCGGGGGCCGGAGCGACGGGGGGTGGC
>DATKUU010000248.1:0-2444 GCA_035530455.1 Phycisphaerae bacterium
CGGCAGGCTTGGGAGGCGTCGCACATCCGGCGTCGCCTGTAGGGAGCGGGCTCCCTATTTAGGGAGCAGAAACCCCACCCGGGCGCTCGCCGAGACCATCGCGGCAGGCAAAACTGTACGGCGGCCAGGGACCGGTGACCAACATCCCCTGGGGGCTCCTGCCCTGGAGTTGTCTGAACGTCTCGTGAAAGCGCCCCACGGTGCCGCGGGGCAAGAGGAAAAACAACGAAACCAGCCGTCGGCCGTCCGTGCAAGACGTCTGGGCCTCGGACTTCACAACGAGTTCCTTGAATGCCTGGCGCACCCTCTCGGTCGCAGCGACGGATTCCTCGTCGTCGCCGTCCTTGCGGACATAGTGGGCTTTTCGATCGGCCAGATAGGCCCTGGCTGAGGAAGGATTCGGGGCGTGGACCGCCTTTCGGCAAGTGCCGCTGTCACCACCGCTGAGCAGCACCCGAACGCCCATTTCCACGCATCCGTCCAACACCTCCAGAGACTCTCGGAACTCGCGCCGGCGAGCGCGCAGCAGTTCGACGACCGCACCGGCGTCTTCGAGAAAGCAGCCGTAGCGGAAGGGCAACACGGTGGCGGTCTCGTGGAACACCTGAACCACGCGGGCGTAAGCCGCCGCGCGAGGCACGCTCGGCGCGAGGCACGTCTCCGGCACGAGCGAGAACGCCGCCGCCAGGCCGTCCTCGGCCATTAAGGAAACGCGGGATCCCTCGACGCCCGCCGCGACAACGGCCCGCGCGGCCTGTGCATCACGAAGAACGCAATACACCAAGTGTTTCATTCTGGCGTGTTTCCGACGGGGGACAGAAGTTGTAAGGGGGCCACGGCCCTGAGACCCCGACCGAAAGCCCCTGCTCGGCGTAGGCGGCGCTGATCGCCTCGGCACGGGCGTGAAACTCCGGCAGCCGGTCGCGCAGCACGAGAACCGCCAGGTTCAGCGTCATCTCTCGGTCGCCTTCCCGTCCGCTTTGGGGCTGCAACTTCAGCGGACAGACGTCCACCGCCTCGTGCCGGATCGCGTCCCGGATCTGTTCGGCGGCGGCGGACTGCCACAGGGTCAACGCTTTCTCCGCTTCGGCGTCGAGCTGCCTTTGCTGCAAGTAGCGCGCCCCGGGGGCGTCCGGCAACCGCCGCCGGCGCTCGGCCAGGACGGGATCCGCTGCCGTCAGCCACTCCCGCGCCTTGGGGGTGTCCACAAGGCCCTTCACGGCCCATTCCTCTTTGTCGGAGACCCAATCCAGGATTCTGGAGATCTGTTCGCCCTTCTCGGCAAGGAGTCTCTCCAGGGGTTGCTGGGACGAGAAAACCGTGCCAAACCTGACCGGCACGACAGGCCCGAAGCGCATCACCTCCTCAACCACGCGTTCGTGCTGACAGGCGCGGGGCGCCACCCACGCCAGGTCCTGCAAGTTGGCTTCGGCGTCCCGACCGCTGAAACCATCGAGGGGCACCCGGCTGAAGACGGCGGCCACGGCGCCCGCCTCCAGCGCGGCGATGCCCTCACGCCCGTCAATGCCGGGAAGCCGGATCTCGCCGACCATGCCGCGGTGCGCGAAGCAATACAGATACACCCCATCCGGCTCCATGGCGGTCTCCCGCTCGTCCATGTGTGCCACCTCGTCTAGGGGGCCGTCGGGCCGTTGCCGCGGACGCTCTCCAGGGCATGCTCGAAGTGTATCCGGGTGACCAGCGCTTTGGGCCTCTTATCAGGGTTCCCCACGCCTGTCTTCGCGACGGCCTCGCGGAGGGCTTCGAGGGCCGCCCTCGTGCACACCGCCTGAATGTCCGCGCCTGTAAATGTTTCGTCGGCCAAGGCGGCCAGTTCCTCGGGTCGGACGTCCTTGGCCACGGGCTTGCCGCGAAGCCCGATCTCGAAGATCTTCCGCCGGCCTGCGAGGTCCGGCAGGGGAATCTCCAGCAAAAGGTCGAACCGCCCGGGCCTCAGGAGCGCGGGGTCGAGCATGTCCAGGCGGTTGGTCGCCGCGAGCACCAGCACCGCGCCCAGTTCCTCCACCCCGTCCAGTTCGGTCAGGAACTGGCTGATGACCCGCTCGGTCACGTGGGAGTCCGAGCCGGCCGAACCGCGGATGGGCACCAGGGCGTCGATCTCGTCGAAAAAGACGATGCAGGGCGCGGCCTGCTTGGCCTTCCGGAAGACCTCACGGACGGCCTTCTCCGACTCCCCGACGTACATCGAAAGCAAGGCGGGACCTTTGACGGAGATGAAGTTCACCTCGGTCTCACTTGCGACGGCCTTGGCCAGCAGCGTTTTCCCGCAGCCCGGGGGCCCGGAGAGGAGGATGCCTTTCGGCGGTTTGACGGCGACCTCGGCATAGAGTTCGGGATACTTCAGCGGCCATTCGACCGCTTCGATGAGTTCCCGCTTGACATCTTCCAGGCCGCCCACGTCGTCCCAGTGGACCTCGGGCACT
>DATKUU010000249.1:0-3758 GCA_035530455.1 Phycisphaerae bacterium
AGCGACCTTTGGAAGCCCGCCCGCGCCCGGCGCCAGAGCCACACGCCGGGGCGGATGAACGACCGGCGGTGAGCCGGAAGATTGTGCTTGCAATCGTGAACGGAACACGGTAGAAGGAAAAGCGTGAGTAGCGGAGAAACCAATGCAGCTTGAGCAAAAGCCCGCTGGCAGTCGGAAGCAGAGCACCTCCGTGCATCCGCTACTCACACCGACCCCGGTGGGCTTCTGCCCAGGCTGACGGGAGAACGACATGGGTCGCAAGAGCGTAGGAATCTGTTTTCTGCTGTGGCTGCTTGGGCTGGGCGGCGTGCTCGGCTTCCACCGGATGTACGTCGGCCGGATCGGCACGGGCCTGCTCTGGATGCTAACCGGCGGGATACTCGGGGTCGGTGCCCTGGTGGATCTGTTCTGCCTCGGCAGCATGTGCCACCAGGCGAACGCGGAGCGGGACATGCGGCAGGTCCAGAGGGCGGCCGCGGCCTACTGGCGGTGAGCCGGAAGATTCCCCTTGCAATCCCGGCGGGACGGCGTAAAGATGATGGTGCACAAAGCGAGGAATCCCATGAGTCCGAGCGACAACCTGCTGACCGTCGGAAGTGAGCACGCCCGTGCCTCGCTTTGTGCACCGGCGCCAGCAGGTTTTCGCACGGGCTTTTGGAGGGCGTCACGATGACGGACGCCAGCACACGCCAGGACGGCCGACCGAGCCTGCAATTCTACCCCGCCGACTGGAGGACCGACACCGCCGTTCAACTCTGCTCGCTCGCCGCCCGTGGCCTCTGGATCGAGATACTCTGCCTGATGTTTCAAAGTCCGAAGCGCGGCTGTCTTCTGCAAGCAAACGGCAAGCAAATCGAAGCAAGTGGGTTAGCAAAACTCGTCGGCGTTGAGGAAGCAGAAGTCAAGCAAATGCTAAGCGAACTGGAAGCAAACGCGGTGTACTCAACTCTTGACGACGGCACGGTTTATAACCGGCGCATGTATCGGCAATGGAAGCTAAGCGAGACCAGGGCCAAAGCAGGAAGGAAGGGTGGAAGGGCAAGCAAAAAGCAAGCCAAACCGCCCGCTTCTTCTTCCTTTCCCCCTCCCTTTGCCTTTTTTCCAGACGGGGAGTCTTCTAACGAAGACTCTTGTGCGGAGCCGGACGAACCGGCTGCCGCACCGCCGGCCAGCGTGCTCATCTTCCCGGTCAAGGCTCCTGCGGACAAGCCGAAGGAATGGAATCTGACGCAGGCCAAGCTCGACGAGTATGCGGAGACGTTCGTCGGCATGGATGTAGTGGCCGAATGCCGCAAGGCCCGCCAGTGGTGTATCGACAACTCGGCCAAGCGGAAGACGGGGCGTGGGATGCCGGCGTTCCTGTCGCGGTGGATGACGAAGGCGAATGACAACGGCCGCGGCTCATTCAAGCCCAAGCCTGCCGACGATGCCCCGCCAGGGATGCACGAGATGACCGAGGCCGAACTGCTGGCACGGTTCCCAAGGGAGACATTGGAATGACTGACTTCGGCGGCATCCTGCACGGCGGACAAGAAGAGTTGCTCGCCGAACTCGACGCGGCGGGCGTCCGGATCCGCGGCAAGGACATGCACTGCTGGATGCACAAGGACGAGCATCCCAGCGCCGGCATCTATCAGGGCGAAGATGGTATCTGGCGGTACAAGTGCCACTCCTGCCAGTTCAATGGCGACATCTGGGACGTGCGGGCCAAGCGGACGGGCCGCCCCCTGCGGGAAGTGCTCGCCGCTGTCGGCGATGGCAAGCGGCGCGATATTCCCAAGCCGCCAACGGCCTACTCGGCGCTCACCGACTTGATGCAGGTGGTCAACCTGCCGATCACGGCCACGTACAAATACACCAACCCCGATACCGGCAACGTGGATATGGTTGTATTCCGCTGCACAACACGCGACGGCAAGACGTTCCGACAGGGCCACCAGTGCGAACGCGGCTGGGTGCTCAAGGCACCCGCGAAGCCGTGGCCGCTCTACAACCGGACCCGGGTCCGGAATGCCGATTGCGTCGTCGTCGTCGAGGGAGAGAAATGCGTCCACTGCCTGTACGATCACGGCGTCGTCGCCACCACAAGCCCCGGCGGTGCGGGCAAAGCATCGCTGGCCGACTGGAGACCGCTCAACGGCAAGAAAGTCTATCTATGGCCGGACAATGACGCCGATGGTAAAGGCACGGAGCACATGCGGGATGTGTGCAAGCTCTTGATGCAACTGCCAGACCCGCCCGCAGTCTACTGGATTGACCCCGCCGGATTGGGCATCAAGGCCAAGGGCGACGTTGTAGACTTTGTGCTGGATATCCCAAACGAACTCCGCAAGCGGGCCGTGGCCGATGTGATTGAATCTGCCGAGCGCATGGCGGACAGCCGGGAAGTCGCGGACCTGTTCGAGCGGATGATTGACGGGCGAACTGAGGCGGTTCCGTTTCCGTGGCGCGTGCTGTCCCGCGAGACAAAGGCACTCTATCCCGGCACGGTTACAATTCTCTGCGGCGACCCAGGCGACGGCAAGACGTTTGCGATGTACCAGTGCCTTGCACACTGGCATTTTAACGGGGTGCCCATCGCCGTCTACGAACTCGAAGAGGACAAGCCGTGGCACCTGCGCCGGATCGTCGCCCAGATCGCATCGAACAGTAACCTCCTGGACGATGAATGGTGCCGTCAGAATCCCGGAGACGTGCGGGATGCGATGGCGGCACATCAGGACACCGTCGACCGGCTCGGCGCGCGGATGATGGTGGCCCCGGACACCCCCGTAAGCCTTGCCACCGTTGCCCGCTGGGTGGAAGAACGGGCCGTGAGCGGTGCGAGAATCATCGCGGTCGACCCAATCACCGCTGCCGAAGTCGGCGGCAATCAGTGGGAAGAAGATTTGAAGTTCCTGCTGGCGATCAAGTCCACGGCGAGAAAGCACCAATGCAGCGTTGTGCTGGTGACGCACCCGAAGAAAGGCCGCGGCAAGGGCGGCATGGACGATCTGGCCGGCGGTGCGGCGTATGCCCGATTCAGCCAGACGATTCTGTGGATTCACCGGCTGGACCCGCCGCGAGAAGTCTCCGTCGTAACCAGCGTGGGCAGGACGGAATACATGACGAACCGGACGATGTGGATATGCAAGGCGAGAAACGGGCGCGGCACCGGCTTGCGAATTGCGTTCGACTTCGAGGGTGCAAGCGTCACATTCAACGAACTTGGCATTTCCGTGAAGGATGGATGAACCATGACTGACCTTGCCGACTGGAACCGCACCCGCACAACGCCCTTCACCCCCGACGAGCTTCTGGCCCTCCGCGAGCGTTCGCGGCTGCTGGCGGAGGCTGAGCCGAATCACCTACTCAAGGACGCCCTGCATCACCTGTCGGCGGTGGCGGGGACGGCGATGCGGTACACGCCGAAAGGAGACTGACGTGAAAGAGCCGACGTTCACGCGCGAGATGCTCGACGACCTGTGCGCCCTGGAGGACGGGCTGACGGATTGGGAGGTCGAGTTCATCGAGCGGATGAGCCGCCAATCGTCGTGGTCGCATGGGCAACTCCAGAAGCTGACGCAGATTTGGGAGGACCGGTGCTGATGGCCCTGAGCATCGCATTCCGCGTGACCGGCGAGCCGGTGGGCCAGCCCCGCGTGGCCGTCCGCGTGCTGTCTCCTGGCGGACCTGGCCGGCGGGCAATCACCCAAGCGTACTACCCCGACCCCAAGGGCAAAGTGCGGGCATGGACCCGGCGGATCGTCGCGGCCAGC
>DATKUU010000250.1:0-6703 GCA_035530455.1 Phycisphaerae bacterium
AATCGAAGGAGAGCGGAGGGGTCTCGCCCCGAATCCGTTGCCTTTCACCGTTCAATCCGCAATCGAAACGCCCCGGTCTGTTGCCGCTTGCCGGTTGCCTGTTCTCTGTTGCTTTTTCTCGGCCTCTGCCCTAATCTATCGCCATGCCCAAAAAACCTCGTCCCAAACCGAAACCCCGCTCCCCGAAACCCAAACGCCGTTCCTCTCTCCTCGACACCCGCGTCATCTTCTGCGGCGACAACCTCCAGAAACTCGCCGACTTCCCCGACGCCTCCGTGGACCTCATCTACATCGACCCGCCCTTCAACTCCAACCGCAACTACGAGGTCTTTTGGGGCGAGACCCGCGAAAAACGCTCCTTCGCGGACCGCCACGCCTCCACCCAGGCCTACATTGACTTCATGCGCCCCCGATGCCTGGAACTCGCCCGCGTCCTCAAAAAAACCGGCGCCTTCTACTACCACTGCGACTGGCACGCCTCCCACTACGTCAAAGTCATGCTCGACCAGATTTTCGGGGAGAACCAGTTTCAGAATGAGATCGTGTGGAAACGCAGCACCGCGCATAGCGACGCAAGGCAAGGCAGTAAGCACTACGGGCGGCTGCACGATGTGCTTCTCTTCTATACAGGTGGAGCCAAGGACTACACGTGGAACCAACTTCACACCCCGCTTGATAGGGCCTACATACAGTCACACTACAAACAAGTGGATGAAACAGGTCGGCCCTTCATGTGGGACAACATCACAGGGCCGGGCGGAGCGGCCAAGGGCAACCCTCGCTACGAAGTCCTCGGCGTAGATGGATACTGGCGCTACAGCCGCCAACGAATGGAAGAACTGATACGCGAGGGCCGCGTTGCGATCCCGCCCAAGGGTCGCAAGCCGAGACTCAAGCGATATCTCGATGAGTCCAAGGGTGTCCCTCTCCAAAGTGTCTGGGATGATCTTCCGCCCATTAACTCTCAGGCGAAGGAGTCCCTGGGTTACCCGACGCAGAAGCCCTTGGCCCTTCTGGATCGCATTATCAAAGCGTCCACCAACCCCGGCGACATCGTGCTCGACGCCTTTTGCGGTTGCGGCACAGCCCTTGTTGCGGCCGAGAACCTCGGCCGACAGTGGATCGGCATTGACGTCTCGCCCACTGCCTGCCGGGTCATGGCCAAGCGCCTTCGCGACGTCTGCGGCCTGCCGGAGGACGAGGCCCTTTGGAAAGCCGGGCGCGGCTTCGTCGTCCGCGACCTCCCCTGGACCCTCGAAAAACTCCGCGCCATACCGCCCTTTGAGTTCGAAAACTGGGCCGTCATCGCCCTCGGCGGAATCCCCAACAAGACCCAGGTCGCCGACCGCGGCATTGACGGACGCATTTACCCCCTCTCGTCCCTCCCGCGCAAGAGCGGCGAGGCCGTCGGCGAACTTGCCTTCATGGACGCCTGGTACCCCATCCAGGTCAAACAAAAGGACAAGGTCGGCCGGCCGGATGTTGATTCCTTCGAGGCCGTCATGACCCGCGAGAACCGGACGAAGGGTTTCTTCGTGGCCTTCGACTATTCCTCCGACGCCCTGGCCGAAATCGATGCCTTCTTCCGCCGCTCCGGCAAATCCATCATCGCGCTGACCGTGAAGGATATCCTTGAAGAACAGATTGCGCGGAAGTTGGCGTAGGCAAGGATTGCCCCGGGTTTTTCATGGCAAACAAACAACCCGACTGGCTGAATCTGGTGCCTCAGAACAGAGAGCAGGTGGCGGGTTTACTACGTAAGCATCAGGCCGAACCGCACATTAGCGCTGTTGACTATTCCAGAGATAAACGCCTTGCATTAGGCCTCGAAGTGCTCCGCAAGAAGCGCATTTACTTGGATACAAAATACTGGATATTCTGTCGTGATGCCAAGTTTGGCCGGCCGCAAAAGCCCATCCATCACGAAATCTGGCAGGCGATTAGAACCCTAGTCCAATCAGGCATGGCAATCTGTCCCGTAAATCATCCTCTTTTCGTCGAAGTGCGGAGGCAGGGCAATCCCCAAAGGCAGCAGCAAACAGCGGAAATTGTTGATGAACTGAGCGGGGGCGTCGCGCTCCAGCCTCCCAAGGTACTCATAGAGATCGAAATCTTGCACCTCTTGACTCGCCTAATGCAGGTTGGGGACGGCGTATATCCGCTGAATCAGATGGTTTGGACTTACGCTGGGTATCTCTTGGGAGAATCTACCCCGGTGTGCAAAATGCTGGATGCAGCCACAAATCAGGTTCTTCAGAAGTGCATGTTCGACACTCTGGCAGGTCTTCCCTTCTCGGCAATTGTTGCGGCGATGCAAGAGGCTGGTGTGCCTCCGGGTTTGAGCGACGCCGCGTTTCAGGAACGACAAGCCGAGATGGCAGAGCAACACCGGCACGAGTTCAAGTCTTTTGATGAGGTTTTCATGATCGAAGTCGCCGGGATGCTAGACTTGATAAAGCCGGTGATACGCGAAACATTGTTGTACATTTACGCAAGGTATACAGGGGGCAAAATAACCCCAGCCGATGACGGGGCCGTTCAAGAAAGCGTTCGCCAGTTTTCAAACCTGATTTATCATGCTTACATGCTGGGCAAACTATCGGTTGAGCTTCCTATTCTACAAATCAGCGCAGGTATCCACGCCGCCGTTCGACACCAGAATCGTCGTTACGCTAAGGGCGATCTCTACGATGGTCTGCACACCGAGAGCGCCTTGCCATACTGCAATCTCTTTCTGACGGAACGCGTGCTCGGTTCCTTAGTCACGAGGCATCCGCTATCATATGATAAGGTATACGGCTGCCAAGTTCTTTGGAAAGACGAGGAGATTCTGGGTGCACTTAAGAGTCTCTTGCGGTAGCAGACCGAGAAAAAGGAGATACCCATAACCGTGCCCTGTCAATGGCCGAACGACCGTTCAGGCCGAAGGCCTGAAACAAAAAAGCCCAGGGCAACGCCCTGGGTGATCGGCGCGCGCAACAATTCAATTTTATATTTTGTTTTGAAGCCCTGAAGGGGCGCCACAAGAGCGCAAGCCTCTTTCGCCCCTATAGGGCTGAGATCCCTTCCCCCATCCCCGCCACCTGGGGCGATGCCCCAGGCTGGATTGTCCCAGGCCTTCGGCCTGCAAGGCAATTCCAAGTTCCAAGTTCTGCAAAAGCCGGGCTTTCTTTTCAATCACAAATCTACACTCATAAATCCAATATGCCCGCCGCCTGTCACGGCATAGTCCCGATTCATCGGGACGAAGCTTGCCCGCCTGTGGCGGGCCGGAAGTCCCGCCGGGACGAAGCTTGCCCGCCTGTGGCGGGCCGGGTCCGGTTTCCGGGTTCCGAGTTCCGGTTGCATTGCCTCCCCTTCCTCCTTTGCCCCCTTTGCGCACTTTGCGCTCAAGGAATATCTTCCCCACACCGACCGGGTCAAAACCGAGGCAAATCGAGGGAGATTGAGGGCAAGTCGAGGTCTCTACGGGGCATGTACGGGGCATCTTGGGGCACGGCGGACGCCCCCGCGCCAGAAACGGCACAGCCTTCAACCCCGGCGCGCCGGGGCTGAGACCGCAGAGGGAGAATGAGGGGAACAACGGCAAGACCCGCGAACCACAACCGCAGGAGAAGTGGGTTTCAAGTCGTTTGGCAGTTCCCCCTATTCCTGTTTTTCTCTGCGTTCTCTGCGCCCTCTGCGCTGAGAGACTACCGGTCCTCGCGCGACCACTTATATGGAATCTCGTCGGCATGAGCAGGCAGGCGGAACTCGTCCGGCTCTTTCCGGTTGTACGCTTCCGTGGGCGTGTTGACAATGATCGCCTCGCCGGACGAGATGCACTTAAAGCCGTGATAGACGCCCTTGGGGATCCGCAGGCGCACGGGGTTCCAGACGCCGAGGAAGAACTCGTTCACCTCGCCGCGCGTCGGCGAGCCCTCGCGAGCGTCGTAGAGGACCACTTTCATCATGCCCTGGACGCAGACGAAGTTATCGGTCTGTTTCTTGTGATAGTGCCAGGCCTTGACGACGCCGGGATAGGCGGTCGTCAGATAGACCTGGCCGAACTTCTCGAAGTCCGGCTCGTCGGAGCGAAAGATCTCCATGAGCCTGCCCCGCTCGTCGGGGATGGGCTTTAGGGCCGTCACCTTTACGCCCTCAATCATGGTTGTCTCCTGGCTTGGGCTCATTCCTCGGCCGCCGGCCGGGCGACCACGCGGACGTCCATCTTACCGCTTTCCGGGTCCTTCGCATAGACCGTTTCCAGGACGACGGCCCCGTGGTGTCGGCATCGGAGACCGGGCGCCCCGCCGGCGGCGTCGGGCACTAACTCGTAACTGGACTCGACGCCGGAGCGTTTGTCGTTGGGACAGCGGAAAAGGGCCGCCAGACGGTCCTTCTCGTCGCTGGCAATGGTGAAACCGGCGTCGCTCTTCATGGTCCATTTGCCGAGGCGGCCTTCCAGCACGGCCGCGCGAAACGTCGCCATGTCCTTCACCCACTCCGGCTTCTGAGCGGCGCGGACGGCCAGGAGGCCCAGGACCCGCAGTTGCATGCGGCAATCGAGTTCGGCGGAGGGCTGGAGCGATTCTGTATACTCGCGCCAGCGCTGCTCGAAGATTTTGTCGTCGCGGCCGAGGGCGAGATCCCAGGCCTGGTCGGCCTTTTCGTCCCGGGCCACATAGTGGATGAACTGGAGAAAAGAGGCCCGGTACTTCTGGTTTCCGCCATAGGCCAGGAAATGGACCATCGCCCATGCCTGGTCGTATTGGAGGGCGGCATGGGCGGCCTTGGAGTTGACGGCAGCGAGCCACTCCTTGTTGGTCATGGATCGCATGCGGGCAAGCGGCAGGAGGCGGCCCTCTTTCATGGCAAGCCGGAGCGAGGCGACGCGGCCGGGCGGCACCTGGCCGACCTCCAGACCGCCCCCGCGGAACTGCGCGTGCTCGTAGAAGACCGCGAGGCCCTCATTCAGCCACATGGGGCACTGCGGACCGATACAGTGCCAGACCAACTGGTGCGTCCCTTCGTGGCGGAGTATCTCGAGGACCAGGTCGAGTTCCTCAGGCTCCCCCCAACAGGCGAGAACGTCCTTGGCGGGCACGAAGATGCCGCGCGACCCTTTCGCCTCGGGTCCCAGTTCGCGCTCGTACCGCCGGCGGTCGGGCAAAACGAGGACCGAAAAGCGCTGGTCCGGCGGAGGCTTGCGGACGTCGCCCATGCGGCGGACGAGTTCCACGTAGAGCGCTTCCTGCTGCGACGCGACCATCTGGGCGACGTCGGCGCCCAGTTCGGTGCGGACGATGTAATGGGGGGTTTGGACGATGTGCTCGCCGTCGGCCTGGCGGATGGGCCACACGCCCCGGGCCTCACCGCCCAGCCCGGCGATAAAGATAAGCGTGACGACGGCCACCCACGCCCCGCGCCTTCCGATGTCCCGGGCCATTCCCAACTCCGCGTTCCCCCCGCATTGGAGCCCCATGTTAGAGGCTGAAGGCGCTCGATTCAAGCACGCCGCCGAAACCCCGAAAAGAAGCGCCAAACATGGGGTTGATGTTAAACTGGGGAACCTAGCAAAACGGGCTAACAAGAAACCCGACTTGCCGTCGGAAAATTCCTGAAATCATCCTCCAACCAAGCAAGGCCAAATTTACTGCAAATCACCGTCTGAGAAGGGTTTACGCGAATCCGGGGCCGTTCCGGCGACTCCTCAAGCTGGACGCAAAGCACGCCGATACCAAGAGTGAAGACAGGCGCGGCTCGCCCGGACAAGGCGAGTCGAACCAAGGGTGGCGCCCGGAAGGCCGTTGGCTGACCCACGCCTCAAACGGAACCGGGATGCGAGGGCGGAGGCCGAGGTCGCCGGGCCAAAACCCCGCGGAAAGGACGAGGAGCAGAAGATGAGCCAAGACGATCCGAAACTGGCAAAACAGCTCATCCCCGAGGAAGTGGCAGGCAGCACGCCTACGCCGCCACCGATCGATTCGGGGCCGGACATGGCGGAGACGCTGCGCCTGCTCGAGAAGATCAGCCGCATGCCCGACATCCGCTTCGAGAAGGTGCAGCGGATGCGGGAACTGATAGCAGAGGGTCGGCTCGAGACGCCGGAGCGGATTGACGGGACCGTGTCGCGTCTGATGGAGGAACTCGGGCTCCGGCCGCGGGGGCTGGAGCCATAGAGGAGGTTCGAATCGCAGGACGTTGGCAGTCGGGCAGGGAGCCGGACCGGCGCGGGGCCGATCCGGCTCCGCTATTTTTGGGGCGGGCCGCGCAGGCCCGCGACCGTGCCCCGCCGTGCCCCGCCGTGCCCCGCGGTGCCCCGTAGATGCCTCGTAGAGACCTCGATTTGCCCCGCTTTTGCCCCCGTCCGCCCTCGTCGGCTTTGTTGGTTGGGGGAAGATGGGAAGGAGAGTGAAGGGATTGGGGATTTCGGATTGCGGATTGCGGATTGAACCCGTCTTCGTTCGCTTGCGCGAACTATGCCGTGGCAGGCGGGGGAGAATATTCCAAGGTCCGAAGTCCAAGGTCCAAGGCCGGGGCGGAAATGCAAGTCGGCGGAAATGCTTGTCCCCGGAACTCCCCCTCTGAAAAAGTAGAATGTCCCCTTTTTCCCAACGAAATAGGGGAAGCGTCCCCAGATTTGCCCCCCAGATTTGCCCAGATTTGCCAGATTTCCAAGATTTCACCAGATTTCCCCGATTTCCCAAGGCGGAACAGGGCA
>DATKUU010000251.1:0-2314 GCA_035530455.1 Phycisphaerae bacterium
GAATCCAGCAGTTGTTTTCTGGACGGCCAGCAGGAGTTGCGACACGGGGATCGCGCCCTGTTCGGAACCCAACAGCGCGTCCGCCTCGCCAAACACGGCGGCGTACAAGACGTCCGCGTCAACCTTGCGGGCCTTGGCGACCGCCTCGACGGCCCTTCGGACCCCGGCGGCGGTGCGTTTGGCGCGTGGGAGTTTCTGGACGGCTTTGCGGGCAGCGGCGATATCGGCCCCAGTGACCCCCTGTTCGGCTCCTGTCGGCGCTAATGGAGCGCTAACAGGGGCCTCTGCTTCCCCGGCAACCGGCTTGGCTGCCCCGCCAGCGAGACTTTCTGCCCCCGCCTGTGTCCCTGGACCCCCCTTTTCAACCTGGGGCAACGTGGGGGCTTCGGCAGTGGGCTTGGTTGCAAGGTATTCTGCATAATCCATTGCCGTCTTGCCAATTTGCGACTCATCCAAGTACGCCCCGTCTGGCGTTTGTAGGCGTCGCGTGCCGCGCGAAGACAAAACGACTGTGGCCCCAGCATCCACCTTTTCTTGTATCAAGTCCCTGCGAGAAATGAGTCTGTTCTGGTTTTTCACCTTCGCTTTCAGGGTTTTCTTGCGGAGTGCCGCTCCTTTGGCGTCGAGTTGTTCTGCAAAGCCCTGCGTGTCATAAACCGCTTCGGCCTTGAGTCGTTCTTCTTCAGCCAGCCTATTAGCGGCCCGATGCTTTTCTGTCTCGGCCCACTCTGCTTCCATTTCTTCGCGCGTGACAAAGTGTGTTTTTACCCCGACTTCCCCCTCTGCCCCTACCGCCGGAGCGGGCTGCTTGGCAAGCGCGGCGTCGGCCCAAGGTTCGCCCGCATAGTCACGCAGGACTTCGGCGGGAACGGGCTTGCCTTCGGCAACGGCGCGCTGGACGGCCAAGTAGTGAACTCGGTGTGGATTTAGCCGGTATCCTTGCTCGACAAGCCGCTTGGTCTTTTCGTCGCCCGACGCGAGGGCTCGTTCCTTGGCGTATTCCCACGCTTCGTGTTCGACGGCTCGCTGGGCTTCCCCCCTCGCCTCGGCTTCCTTGATGATTCGGGCCTGCTCGTCTGTTAGCCCCGCATAATTGCCCTGCTCCTGATACTTGCTTCCGGGTACGAGTTGGAGCGCCCGCGTGACTTCGGTGGACACAGAAGGCCCGGTCGCCGGACCATCAAACTCGTTGTATGGCATTTCCCAAACTTGTTTCCACGGCTCTTTCGCGGGCGCGGCCTCGGCAGCAGCGGGTTTCCTGGCCTCGAAGGAATCCGGGTCAATGGCCTGTGCGCTTCCTTGTGGGTATTTCTTTTCGTAGGCAGCCAATCCAGGGGGAACGCGGTCGTAACCGCCTTGTTCGGCCAATTCGCGCCTGCTCTTGGCCGGTCCCCACATTCCGCCCTTGGCCGCATCGTCTGGCGTTGTCCATCGCCATTTATTTTCGTCGTCGATGTACCACCCAACGCGCTCGCCCGGCGCGGCCTCGACCATTTTGCGCGCCTGCGCAACATGGTCGGCAGCAGCGGGCGGGGTCGGCTTGACTGCCTCCGCCAACTGCCGCGCCACGCCTTCCTGCACGCCAACGGCCACCGCCGCCTTCGCCACATCGCCGCCGACTGTTGGCAAGGCGTCCCACAAAGCCTGCGCTGTTTCGGCTGGCATGAGTGCCCTTGCCCGCGTCAAGAACGCATCGCGGTCGAAGGGCAACCGCATTTCTCCGGTTTCCTCGGCATGGAGTCGGCTCAGAATCCCCGGCTCACGCGGCGCCGCAGGCGCTTTGGCAACGGTCTCTGGCGTCAGGAACCGCATATATTCACCGCTCGTTGGGGCCGTCGGCGGCTGGGCGTACATGGCCTGCGCCTCGGCGGCATTCAGCCGGGCGCTCAGAACCTTCGCGCGGGCGACGGCCTCTTGCGGCAGCGGCCCGTTCCAGAACTGCTCGTAGGCCGACTGGCTCTTCCGCCAGGCGGCCTGCAACCCTTTCCACGCCTCGCGGGACATCTTTCGCAGCACCGGCTCCCGTCCCTGGGCGCGTGCCTCCAAGAGCGCACGGTCCAATTGTGACCGCAGACCGGCGATCTGCGTAGCCTCGGGTGCGTACATGCCTCCGCCCCGAAGGCCCCGGGCAAATCCAGTCTCTACCGGGCCAGGCCCTGCCATCGGCGGCGATCGTTCGAGTATCCGGGCAAGGGCTGTGGCCTTTGCCGTCTGCAAGTGAGCGGACTGGGCCTTAGGCGACAACCGCCGCAGCGCGGCAATGTACCGGGCCTCGGCCGCACCCATCGCCTTTTCGCTTCCTTTTCCACTTTGC
>DATKUU010000252.1:0-2608 GCA_035530455.1 Phycisphaerae bacterium
GCGGGTCGCGGACGAGAATGCTTGGCACGGACCCCTGGCCCCGGTCCACACCGTCCACTTGGTGGCCCCCGTAGAAATCGCCCCAGCCCAAAAGGCTGGCCGTCGCCGGCGCTTCGTGGGAATAGATTTCCGCTTCCACCAGCGCCCGCCGCTTGCGGGGCTGGGCGTTTAAGACCACGACGGGCTGGCCTTTTTCGGCGTCCGTTCTCACTTCATCGGCCAGTTTGCGCAACGCGGCGTCGCGGATCGTCTCCGCGCGCGTGCGTGCCCATTTGTAATCGGCGACGGCGTCGGCGTTAGCCTCGTGGATGCCCGAACCGCACAGGATGTCATGGAACTCGTTGAAGGCTACGATCTCCCAAGCGCGCCGGAGTTTTTCGGCCGGATAAGCCTCGCCGGCCAGCCGCCGCAGTGTGGCGAGCAGTTCGGCCTCGTAGAGCGCGCTCTCGCATCGCCGGTTGCCCTCTTTGACTCGCGCGATGGTGGTGTAGCAGCCCTCAAAAACAAACTGCATCTCGCCGCGATGCGTGGGCCGGCCTTCCATTTCCTCCCGCGCCGCGCTGAAGAACTCGCCTGCCGTGGAGAACTTCACCGCCGGGTAACGCGGCGCGCTGTCCAGGCGGTGCGCCGTCTCGATGTCTTCGCGCGTCGGACCGCCGCCGTGGTCGCCCACGCCGCAGGAGACCAGCAGCCGCGCCTTGTCGGGCACGAGGGTCTTAAAGTCCTTCTCCAGTTCCTTCGTGATCCGGCCGTTGTAGTTGCGGTTGGAGTAGCAGAGGATTTTCGAGCCGTCCGGGGCTTCCCACCAGAAGGTCCCCAGAAAGGGCGTGCAGCGGCAGGCGAAGAAGTTCTCCACGCCGGCCAAACGCAGGATTTGCGGCAATTGCGAGACATGCCCGAAGTTGTCGGGCAGCCAGCCGGTGCGCGCCGCTTGCCCGAAGCGGCTCAGAAAATACCGCTGGGCCAGGAGGAAGGATCGCGCCAGCGCCTCGCCGCTCGACATATTCGTGTCGCCTTCGACCCACATGCCGCCGCCCGGTTCCCAGCGGCCTTCCTTCACTCGTTGGCGGATCCGCTCGAACAACGGCGGGTCGAGTTTCTCAATCGCCGCGTAGCAGGCCGCCTGGCTTTGAAAGAAAGTAAAATCGGGATACTCATCCATGAAGGCGCACACCTGCCGGAAATTATCTTGGAAGGATTTGAGCGTCTCCGGGTAAGTCCACATCCAGTTCATGTCAATGTGGGCGTGGCCGACCACGTGTGCCAGTTGGTCTTTCCGGTCCGGGAGTGGGCGCAAAACGGCGGCGAGGACCGCGCGAATCGCCGTAGCGGCCTTGCCGCTCTCTCCGGCGGCCAGCGCCGCCAGCCCTTGGCGCGCCGGGCCGGCCACCTCCTCAAGCGGGACGGCGTAAAGATCCAATACATCCTGCAGCCGGCGCCCCAAGTCGCGCAGTTCCGTGCCCGCGCACCCCGCCAACGCCAAAAGGCGCACGGCCTCAGCCGCGGCAAGATCCCACCGGTTAGCGGCCTTTCTTCCCCACCGCACTTCCAAGGCGACGCCTTCCCGGCTAAGCGCGCCGGCCAGGACTTTCAGGTCCACGGGGAATTCCGTGGTGCCAAACGCGAAGGTCTTTAACGGCGCGCCGGTGGTCTCGGCCAGTCGCTTGCCCGCCGCGTCCACGAGGGCCAAAGTTACGCCGCGCGCCTCCGCCGCGCCGAAATTGTAGAGCGAGACCTTGACCGTGGCCAGGGCTTCGTCGTCCTGGCGGACGAAATGCATGCTCGCCATGGACAAGATTGCCGCCGGCAAGCGCGGCTTGGGAAAACGCTTCGGCGCGGGATTACGCAGGCTGAATTTGAGCGGACAGGCGGCGACCAGACAGCCGGAGAACATCCACCCCATCGTAAACTGGCTGATTTTCACCAGCAGGCGGTTCCAGCCTTTCTGGAGCCGGATGGCGGCCGCGTCCTCTTGAAGTGTGTGCGGGCGCGTCACGTCCTTGCGCCAGACCTCCTGGCCATTAACCCAGGCGGCGACGCCGTCATCGGAGCCGAGAAGCAGCTTGGCCGAAACGTTCCGCGCCGCGTGAACGTAGGTGAAGGCATAGGCCGCGCAGTACTCGCGCGGATGCAGGCCGATAGCGTTCAAATCCACCATGCCGTTTTCCTGATAGACCGGCCGCCACTCCAAGTGCGCCACGTGCTCGCCCGGCGACGGCGCCAGGAGCGGCTCGGGCAGATAGGGCGCAGCAAGGATCCGCGCCGGGTCGGGGTTGGGAAAAGCGCCGAGGATGAGCCAGCCCGTGATGAGCGTCTCGGGGGCTACACCGGTCTTCTTGGGCATGCTACTGTCATCCTTTCGCTGAGGTATGGAACGCGGAGCAAGGCGTCCTTTGTCCGTAGGGCGTCAAGGTTATGAGGCTCAGGTCGGCCGAACAGCGGTATCATGGCGAACTGGGCGAGAAGGAAAGCCCCCCGCCGCCGCCACCTGCATCGCCCAGAAAAGGCCCAGCCAGAAGAGCCCATTCATCCATCCGGGATTTTCCACCTGACCTTTGGCCTACGACCACCGTGGGCCATTCTTAATGAGTGTACCGCATCGTCAGGC
>DATKUU010000253.1:0-2914 GCA_035530455.1 Phycisphaerae bacterium
GCGACCGCGTCGGGCCCATCCGCTACACGCCCCAGGAGGAAACCACGCCCTGGGGGGGCAGCGAGGTCTTCGGCGCCCGCGAGCACAGCGACGCCACCGCTCGCCTGATTGACGAGGAGGTCCAGCGCACCGTCAACACCGCCTATGCCGAGGCCAAATCGCTCCTCGAAAAAAACCGCGAGGCCCTGGGCCGCATCGCCGAGGCACTCCTCGCGCGCGAGGTCCTCTCCGCCGACGAGGTCCGAAAGGAACTCCAAGGCATGACGCTGGCACGGCCGGTCCCGGCGGGACCCGCCTCCGAGTCGTCCGCCGCCTCCAAGGAATAACCACGTGCCGCTCTCGCCCTGGAACGTCCGGGTCGTCTCGCCGACGCCTGTGTCGGCCGTCGCCCGCGAGATGCTCCGCTCGGGCGCCTCGCCGGAAAGCCTGGCCCGCCTGCTGCCCGAGGCCGAGGCCCTGGCCGTCGCCCTCGAAGGTGTCGAGCGCCCCTCGGCAAACCTGCTCGCGCAGGAGATGCTGGCCTCCGGCGGCGACGCGTGCGCCGAGAAGGCGGAGACGAGCGGCCTGGTCCTCGTGGGCACGCGGCGCCAGTTCCAGGGGCTCCTGGCGCGCCTGTCGGACAAACCGCTCGACCTCCCCCGGATCGGCCGCGCCGTCGCCGATGCGCTCCAAAAGTATGGCCGGCGGAGGTTCGACCTGCGGCTGGGCGCCTATCGCCTGGCGGTCGGCGACCGCCCGCTCCTGATGGGCGTCGTCAACGTCACCCCCGACTCGTTCAGCGACGGCGGGAAGTTCCTCGAGCCCGACCGCGCGGTGGCCCACGCCCGCCAACTGGTCCAGGAGGGCGCCGACATCCTGGACGTGGGCGGCGAGTCCACCCGCCCCGGAAGCGAAAGCGTGCCGGAGGACGAGGAGATGCGCCGCGTCCTGCCCGTCGTCGAGACTCTCGCCGAGGCCGTCCAAGTGCCCATCAGCATTGACACACGCCACGCGCGGGTGGCGCGCGAGGCCGTCGCCGCAGGCGCCGCGCTCGTCAACGATATCACCGGCCTCCAGGGCGACGCCGGGATGGCCCGCGCCGTCGCCGAGACCGGCGCCGGCGTCGTCATTATGCACATCCTGGGGGAACCGAAGACGATGCAGGACGCTCCCCACTACGCCAACTTGATGGCCGACATCGTCCGCACCCTTCGCCGCGGACTGGCGCTGGCCGAGGAGGCCGGCATCCCGGAGGAGCGAACCATCGTGGACCCCGGCATCGGTTTCGGAAAAACGCTCGAACACAACCTTGAAATCCTCGCCCAGTTAGGGCAGATTCGCAGTCTGGGAAGGCCGATCCTGGTCGGCCCGAGCCGAAAACGCTTCCTCGGCGAGGTGACCGGCGTCCAGGAACCGGCCGAACGGACGAGCGGGACGGCGGCGGCGTGCGCCTTGGCCGTCGCCGCAGGCGCCGCCATCCTGCGGGTCCACGACGTGGCCCAGGTGCGCCAGGCGGTCGCCGTCGCCCATGCCGTCGCACGCGCCTACGAGACAGTTCCATGAACGACGTCATCAACTACCTCAGCCGGCTCGTCCACAACTTCGGGTGGAAGGACGCCCTGGAACTGGCGCTGATCGGCGCCATCGTGTACCTGGTGTACCGCAGCCTGCGGGGGACGCGCGGCGCGCGGCTCGTCCGGGCGTTCGTGTTCCTCGTCGTCCTCAGTTTCGTGATGGTGCGGCTGGCGTCGGACTATGTTCACATGGAGCGGCTGCAGCTGCTTTATGAGAAACTCATCTCGGTGGTCGTCATCTTCGCCATCATCGTCTTCCAGCCGGAATTGCGCCGCAGCCTGATGCGCCTGGGGCAGAACCCGCTCCTCAGACTGTTTCTGAAGGAGGGAGCGTCGGCCTTCGTGGACCGCATCGTCCGCGCCGCCGCTGTCCTCAGCCGCAACAAGGTCGGCGCCATCATCGCCGTCGAGCGCGACGCGCGGCTCGGGACGCTGATTGAAGGCGGCATCCCGCTGGACGCCCAGTTGACGAGCGACTTGGTGGTGACGATCTTCTGGCCGGGGTCCCCCCTGCATGACATGGGGGTGGTGATCCGCGGCGGGCGGGTGGCGGCCGCCGGTTGCGAGTTTCCCCTCTCGCACCACGCCATCCTCGACCCGCACCTGGGGACGCGGCACCGGGCGGCTGTCGGCCTGACGGAGGAAACCGATGCTGTCGTCATCGTCGTCAGCGAGGAGACCGGACAGATCTCCCTGGCCGAAGGCGGCCGACTCCGCCGCGGCCTCTCCCCCGACGAGTTGCGCACCCATCTGACCGAACTCTTGCATGGCGCCGAGGCCACCCTCACGGAGCATGCGCTGGAACAGCCCGAACCCGCGACGCTTGACTCTCCGGCCGCCAAGCCGCCGGACCCGAAAACCCCATGAACGAAAGCGTCCGAACCCTGCTGGCCGTCGTCATCCTCACCGCCGTCGTCTGGGTCTGGGCCGACCTGGAACTGGCGAAGGAGGACTCGATCGACGTCCCTGTCGAGGTGACCGTCCCGCCCGACTTCGTCGTGCGCAGCATCCGGCCGGCGCACCTGACGGTAAAGTTCAAGGGACCGAAGGGCGAAATCGAGGCACTCCGAAAGACGCCGGAGGCACTCGTCTGCCGATTGGCCCTCACCGGCTCCGAACCGCGGGCAGGACGCCTCGTCCTCCGTGCCCGTGAAGGCTTTGCCCACTGGGAACCCTATCGCCTGAGCGTCCTGGAAATCACCGACGACGAGAACCAGGTGCCCGACGGGGAGATCCTGGTTGATGTGGACCGCCTGGTCCGCCTCCGCGTGCCGGTCAAGGTCGCCATCCCCGGCTACACCGTGGCCGGTCAGCCGGCGGTCGAGCCGGCCGAAGTCACCGCCGTCGTCGCCGAATCGGAC
>DATKUU010000254.1:0-2992 GCA_035530455.1 Phycisphaerae bacterium
TAGTAGCCGCCTTCCGGCACCTGGTCATCAATCATCCCGCCGCGCCTGCTGTCCGCCTCTGGCTGCCAGTCAACATCGGCGGTGTTCTCAACCTCCGCCCATACACGCTGCGGATTGATCTTTCCGTCCGCTCCCAGTAACTGCGGGCCGTGCGGCAGTTCTCCCGAATGCCAACCCGGATGCTTGCCGAATCCCTTCCGGGAAAGGGCCTCGCCCGGAAGCCACTTCCCTTGCTCGACCTCGTTCTTGGCCCCGATGAACAGCGGAAACAGCTTGCCCGGCTGTCCTGGCTTCGTCCCAAACAACTTGTAAGCCTTGATCGTCTTCTTCGGCGCTTCCATCGTCCCAGGCACGAAATCGGCATCGAGGAACGCCGACGCAGCGCTGTGCATCTCGACCACCTGTTGCCAGATGGCGTCCAAGTGCTGCTTGATGGACTCGCCCACGTCCTTCAGCATCTGTCGACTCCACTTGGAGAGCGACCTTGCCCCATTCTCGAAATGGTACGCGCCTATGGTTACCGTCGCCTTGAGCATGTCCGTGTCGAGGCCGGTCATCGGCCGCCGACGCCGCAGCACGTCCAGGGCCGCATTGTAGTCATCTTGCGAGACGATGCGCTTCTCAGCCGCCCCTGTGGGAGTTTTGGGAGCCTCTCGGGGAGTTTTGGGAGCCTCTCGGGGAGTTTTGGGAGCGACGACCGCTGGCTTAGGGGCAACGGGCTCAGGCTTAGGGGCAACCGGTTCAGGGGCCACTGCTTCGGCCTTGGGCTTCACCAGCTTCACGCCGCGAAGCACCGGCTTCTTGCGCCCCTGGAACACGCTGTCGATGTCCTCGATGTCCATTCCCGACTCAAGCAGCTTCGAGGTGATGGCCTTCAGCCGCTTCTCGACCATCTTGCGCCGGGCGGGGGACACGTCGCCCTGCAACTCCGCCCGCTTCTTGTCCGCCTCGTCTATCAGCGCCATGTCCGCCGGGGCGACGGCCACTTCGCCGCGAGCCTTCGCTGCCGGCGCCCGTGGTGCCAGATAGCGCCCGGCAAGTGTCGCCTGGATCACTTCCGGGGTAACGCCCATGTCATACAACTGCGCCACGATCTCGTTTGTCCGCTCGATGACCGCCTGCTGAACGTCGGGTTCGTCCTCGATCTCGCCGAGGTGCTCTTCGTTGCGGACCAGTCGATCGAGCAACGCCGCCGCCTCTTTATCCACAGGCAGGGCTTCGAGTTCGGCCTTTGCCCGCTGCGTGTCGATGGCAACGTCCGGGGCGACTTCCCACTCGTATTCCTCGTCGGTCGACGTGTCCTGCTCGGCCCGCTGCTTCTTCCCGATGGTGTGGAGGGCGTCGATCTCGGCCGCGAGCTTCTCACGCTGCTGGACGGCTTCCTGTTTCGCCCGCTTGCGCTCGCCGATGCGGCCCAGAGCTTCCCCTTCTTCAGCCACCCGCTTCCTTCGCTCATCCCGTTCGGCCTGCTTCGCACGCTGGCCCTCGCCGATACGATCAAGGGCTTCGCCTTCGTGCCGGGCCCGCTTCGCACGCTGGCCCTCTTCCCACTGCTGCGTCCACTCGTCGACGGCCTTGTCCTTGCTGCGTTCGCGGCGCTCGGTCTGTGCCGCCTCGTATTCCTCAGCCGACACGTCGCCCTCAGATGTGGAAACGACGGCGGGCTGCGGCGGCAACTCCTGCTTCTCTTGCTCAGGCTCGGCAGTCTTTTCTGCCTCCTTCGGCATCTTTTGCGCCGCACGCCACAGGACTTCGCGTGTCACGCGGCTGCCGAGCGTTTTCGGCACCTTGTCGGTTCCGCCAAACGCCGCTATGATGTCCTCTGCACTGCTTGACTTCGCGGCCCTGAGTTTTTCGGCGACTTCTGGATACTGCTTGAACACATCGGTGGCCATGCCCTCTGCCCATTGCGTTTCGGCCACCACGCCGCGAGCGCCCACCGATGCACCGGCCAGCCCCAATAACTGAAGGAAGATAATCGGCGCGGCGGCGTCGCCCATCTCTTTCACGGCGTCGCCGATCTCGCCGCCCCACTCCACGTCGGGGTTCTGCCGGCTGATCCACTCGGCCATCTGCTTCGCAAACGACACTAACACTTTCTGCGAGCCCTCTTCCGCCAGTTCTTTCGGCGACTGTATCAGCACCTGCTTCCCCAGCCGCCCGACATAGCCCAAGGCGGTGCGCGATGCGATCTGTTGGGCGGAGTCGGTCAGGAACTTCGGGAGAAGCCCCTTGACCTGCATCTCTTCGATCATGGCATAGGGCACGCCGAACAACACCGACAGGTACCGGGCATCGCCCTGCGACACGCCGTATTCCCGCAACGTCTGATAGATGTCCGGTGTGCTGACCGTGGTCCAATAGGCCAGGTGGCCTGCCCCCTTCGCATGGCGTAACAGCTTCTCCACAAACGGCAGAGATTTCACAAGTTTCGTGGACCCCAGCCACTTAGCCAGCGACGAGGTTCCGGCACCGGCCAGCCGCGAAACGAGGATGTCCGGCACCATTGTCGTTCCCTGGACAACGCCCCACTCGACAAAATTGCGCGTTTCTATCGGGTCGGCGCTGCGGGCTATGCCTTGCACCGCGTTATAGAAGTCGAGGGTGCTCACTGTCTCGCTGGACGCGGCAAGGTTTATCACGTACTTGCCCACTGACTCTGCCCGCGTCCCAGCCAACTGGTGGAGGCTCCGTCCAGTGCGCATTACCGTGCTCCCCTGCGGGCGCTGGCCGAGCATCTTGTTCTTGTTGTGGGCCAGCAGAGCAAGAAACTCTCGCCGGTACTCCTCGGGAATGCCGGCAACGTCCTTTATCCTGTCCCTCCAGTTCTTCAGGGTAATGTCCGTGAGGAAGGGTTCGGGCATAGCGAGTATCTTCTGGGCGCGCTCGTTGAGCCACCGCGCCCGTGGCGTGTTGTATCGCGCAACGTTCGCGATGAACAACGCGCTCGACTCCGGCCCCAGTTCGTCAGACACCGACGACAGCAACTCGC
>DATKUU010000255.1:0-9595 GCA_035530455.1 Phycisphaerae bacterium
ATCTCGATACTCCCGTGCTTCACGTAGTTTCCGATCCGCCCAATCTTGGCTGTCCGGTTTTGCCGGGGGCGTCGTTTCGGCCGGCGGGAACAATCCTTGCCACCCGTGCTCGATGGAGGTCTGTATCGCCATGATGGCCGCGGGCTCTCCCCATGAGGCGAGTTTCTTGAGTTGCATCTCCTGGGCCCGCTCTGTTACCGGATGCCTCCGCTGCCTCCGATCCGCGAGCCAGTCGGGCCACAACTCCCGGAATTGTTTCGTGTCAAGCTCCGGCGGGATCAAAACACCCGTTGTTGTTTTCTTCTCATTCTTTTCATTCTTCTTCTTCTTAACATTCTTGTCTGTGGTTGGGACATGGTTGGGACATGGTTGGGACATGGTTGGATCATGGTTGATGTCTTGGTTGCTCTCGTCGCCCTTGACTTGATAACCGTTCCAATTCACGAGAGTTACGACCGAGTATCGCTTGGTTGATCGGATGGTTGTTTCTGGCGATGTTCCGGCCGAAAGATGCTTAAGGCATGTTCGTATCTGTTGCGGCGACAGGCCAGTTTCGGCCGCCGCGACGTTGCGGCCGAAGACGAATTGACCGGGCTCCAGGTGGATTTTCTCGCCATTGAACAGCACGTCTCGGGCCTGACGGCTGGCCTTGAGGCGGCAGTATTCCCAGAAGTGGGCGAGCCTGGGATTCGTGAAGCCCCACCATTCCAGGGTGCATCGCCAGGCCTTGACATAGCCCCTCTTTCGTTTGCCGTCATCGAGGGGCATGGATGCACCCAAAAGAAAAGCAAGCCGCCCAGGTGGTGAAAAGATGCACCGTGAGGGGCATGACTGGGCGGCCTGCGTTTTCGGTCAATAGGACACGATACATCTTCTCACCGTCCTAATTGTAGCACTACCCACCATGCCCGTCAAGGGGCTGGGCAGTATTTTTCTGCGACCAGACAGCCGCCGGGCGCGCCCAGCTTCGCACAAACTTTCGCCAAGGCGGCGGGGCTGTTCTGGACTTCGCCGTTTTGGGTAGGTAGTACATGGCCAGTGGGGTCAATCCCATGTCGAGGACGTACCGCAGCCGCCCCTCAGCGGCCTCCATCGTGTCGCCCTTGAAGCCGACAAGGACAAAACACGACAGCCAGTGGTCTGATTCGTGGCCGATTTCGGCGAGCAGGATCTCCGCCGCCTGCTTTACCGCCTTGGCATCGCCCGGCCGGTCATAGGCGAGGAATGCCCGGCATTTCAGTGGCTTGATCGCCTTGGCGAAGTCCTTTGTCACTCGGCGGGACTCAAGCCCGCCGGCAAACACGGGCCGGTGTTTCTGCCTGGCGAGCATGGTCAGCACGTCGGCGATATGGCTATCCGGGCAGGCAAGCAGGTTGTTGTCGTGCAGAATGTGGCCATCAGCGATCGGTAACGTGCGGATAGGCCCCTCTCGATCTGGCACGAAGCAGAAGGCGCAGTGATTCGGGCAGCCGCGCGAAGTGATGACGTTGCCGGGCTGAAGATATTTTCCGGGGACGAACTCGCCGCCGGGGTCATCGATCGCGGGTCCGCCGATTTTCACCGTCGGATAGTAGTGCCCCCAGGCACGGGCCAGCCGCCGGGCCTCCGGCACGTCCCAAGTGAACGCGCAGGAGACGTGAACCTCGGCGGCCTCAGGGCGGAACAACGGCGGGTCCCCCACGAATGCCATCGGGTCGTATGGCGTCGCGGTTGTGCGGCTGGGAAATACGCGGACGGTAGAGGCATTCACGCGAGCGCCCTCCTGCCCGCGGGCGTGATCCGGTAGACGTAGACCATCACGCCAGAGGCCGCCATGCGCCGCCCGTGCTTCACCACAAGGGGGTCGGGGGCCAGTAGTGCAGGCCCGGTTGGGTTTTCGAGCGCCCCAAGGCGGCCGCACACGCTCCATCGTGTCAGGCCCGTCAGTGTGCAGATTTCCTCCGCCGTCAGGTCCGCGTGGCGAAGCTCGGAGAGGACGATCCTGGCCTGCCGGCCGGCGTGGGGCGCCGCGACCTTCGCGCCGTCTACCTGGGGGGGCGAGTCGGGCCTTGCGGGCACGGGGAAGCTGCTGTCAAAGAGCGTTCGCTGGTTCATGTGGCGTCCTTCCGTAGCCAGTTCAGGACAAGCTCGATCAGTTCGTCGTTGGGCGCCGGGCGGATAACCTCGTCGGGTCCGCGCATGTGGGTGACTCGATACTCCGTGGGGCCGACGAGCGCCCAGAGTTTCCGCTGCATGTTCCACCGCTGATCGGCGTACCCCTTGGCCTCGTGGTGGATCACCTGGCCGTCCTCGATGTAGCGAAAATCGGGGATCATCGCGACCACGCCCAGGAGTTTCACGCGGGGCTCGAAGGTGAGTTCGGAAATCTCGCCCGCCTTCTGGCGAGCCCAGAGTCGTTCGGCCACGCGACGCTCGAAGTCAGATCGGAAATTGCGTCCGATGACGTGCGACGCGGTGCGCTTCGCCCCGTACCCTTCCCGCCGGGTATGGGCGTTGCGGACCTTGGGGATCGGCTCGCCGACCTCGCCGAGCTGCCGGTCGATGTGCTCTTGCGCCACGCCGGCGCGCTTGAGAAACTTCCGGGCGTCATCCCTACTGATGGCCGTCATGGAAGATCCTCGAATAGCGACAACTGCCCCTCGATTTCGGGGGGCGGGGGTTCGTGTTCTTGCAGCCACCAGCGCGGCGGCTCGGTGATCGTCTGGCGGCAAAACTCCACATAGTCCGGGTTCAACTCGATGCCTACGCTGTCGCGGCCCATCCACTTGGCGGTTGCCAGGGTTCTACCCGTGCCCGCGAAGGGGTCAAGGACGCGGCAGGGCACGGGCAGGTGCTGTTCGGCCACCTTGCCCGCCAGGGTCAATATCCCCTGGCCGGTCATCACTCGCTCGCCGTCGCCCCATACCGCCCGCGCGAGTTCCTTACTGCACTCGCATGTCGGGCGATAGCCGAGGATGGTGCTGTGGCTACCGCGCTCTGCCCATTCGCGGCTCCCATTGCCGCTGAGGCTCAGTGTGCTTGTCTTGCTATCCATCCCGGCAGTGCGTTTGGGGCGCGAAGCGGCTTCTGTATCTCCGCGCCGCATCTCCACCATCGGCGCCCACGGCATCCCGCATTCCGGGCAGCAGCCGCCATCAGAAGTACCCGCCTGTACGCAGCGCCTGACAAGCTCCGAAGGGTAGGCCGCGAAGTGCTTGAGGGAAGTAGGCTCGGCGGATATGGTCCAGACAGAACGCGGATTGCGGGTGGGGGTGATCGCCCTAAACGGTTCCCTGCCCGGCATCGGGGATCCTTTGCCGTCAAACTCGCCGCGCGCCTTGGACTCGCGGCCGCTATTGGCATATTCCGCTTCCTCCACAAACGCCGCTGAATCCCAGAAGTACCGATCACTGACAGCCATCACGAAAATGTACTCGTGGGCCGTAGTGCAGCGGCCCTTGCCGCGGCGGAGAACAAGGCCGCCGTGGGGGATGCACTTGGGGCAGCCGGGGCAGGGGGTGTACTCTGTCGGCTTCCGGGTCCCTGGGTGCGTGTCCTTGGTCCAGCCGCCATCCCGCTCAATCACGTCCTTGTATGCCATGCCGCCCATGTTGCCACTCTGCGCCTTCACCTTCACCTTGCACCGTTCCCATCTCCAGCCCTTGCAGCTCTCCGGCATCGGGGAGGGCTTCTGCCAGATTATCGTCTGCCGCCACACCCAGCCATCCGCGCGCAGGGCCTCGGCTACGCGGTGGGGGATGTTGAGGAGTTGACCACTGCCGATGTTCTTGTCGCCAAGGCCGTGGCCTTTGGGCAAAACAGGTCTTGCGTGTTGTGTGTTGCCGCTGGGCGTGCCCGGCTCGGCGGTCTGCCCCGCATTGTACTGGTTGTACGAATCCCCCAGGTTCAAGAACAACAGGCCCGTCGGGTGCATCACGCGCCGGACCGAGCGGAAAACCGCAACCATCGTTTCGATGAACGCATCTGGCGTCGGCTCGCTGCCGATCTCCTGGGGCTTCAATGGGTGGTCCTTGGCCAGATAGCTCCGCAAAGCAAAGTATGGGGGGCTCGTCATGCAGACATGAAAGTGCCCCGCCGGCAAGGTCGGCAACACGGCCATGCAGTCGCCGGGGATCACCTTGCAGTCAGCATCCGTGCCTTGTATGGTCATTTCGCTGTGCTCCCTGCCCCGTGTCGTGCCCGAAATGGTCCGGCTTGGGCCGCTCTACTTCGGCCTGAATCTCTTTGGCCGCACACTCGATGCACAGCCCGCTTGCCATCGCGCCCTTGTGGCCGCACTTGCGGCAGGGCTTGTCCATGTCTATCGTGATCGTGGGGATCGTCATGTCGTCACCTATTCGCCCATCGCAACAGGGGGTCGCCGTGGCAGGGCATGTCGCTAGGCTTGCACCAGCAGCTAAGATTGCAGCCGCGCAGGCGATCAACGTCTGCGAGGTCGAGTTTTGGCAAAATGTGACGCTCATACGCCCGCTGGGCCGATCTCGCGGCAGAATGATAACTAGCATGGCAAATGTCAAAGGGCTGCAACTCGCCATTGTGGCTGAGCATCACGTCCCAGCATCGCCGTCCCGCGCGCACGATGACGAACGGATTGCCGTAGCGGCTGCCCCGCCCCACGTACCGCACAGGCAGGCCGTTGGGGCTGATGGTTTTCTTGCCGCGAATGCGCTGGAGGCGTACTGGGGTTGCGGTTTTCATGGCTGGTCTCCCGGCCATTGCCGCACCATCAGGCCTTTGGGGATCGGCTTTTTCCGGGGGTAGCCGCCCATCTGTTTGAAGAAGAACGGCACGCCCGCTTCTTTGCACTGGTCTCGCAGGTCGCGCGCCCACTCGGGGTCCATCGGCCGCGCGCCCGGCCCAGTCTCGCCGCCACAGATAACCCAATCCAGCGACCGGCCGCAGCGCTCTCCGACATAGTGCTGGTGCCTCCGCCCGCCAATATCACACGATACGCAACCCGCGCCAGTATCTTCGTCCGGCCCCATGTTGTCCCCCATGCGCAAATCGACCGGCCCCAGCATCGGCTCCACCGACACAAACCGCACGGCGGCGGGTGTATCCAGCAGTATGGGGATACGCTCGTCTGCGGTGCGCTGGTTTTCGGTAGTGACGCCCAGCCAAACGTTATTCAGGGGCCACGGCCGCCAGTGGTATTCGTGGCCAGAGAAGCCATGTTCAAGCGTGGCGCCGTTCGGTGATTTCGGCCTTCCTTCATACTCGCTGGCCGCGTCATAGATGGCCCGCAGTTCCGGGGTGGGGGGCGATGGGAGCGAATATCCCGACGTGAACTTCATTTTGTATCGCTCGAAGTGGCGGCGGATCCGCCGCTCGTAATCCGCCGCCGCCGCCCGCCCGCGAGCCGTAAGGCCCTCGATATACGCCTTCATCCGGCCGGCGCGCTTGGTAAGCACCTGAAAAACGTGTTGCCCGCATGATGCCATAACAGCCCACGAATGATCGACAACGGCTTGTGGGTAGTGGGCGTGAAACATGTCCCCCATCGAGCAAACAAAGACCATGCGCGGCTTACGCCACGTCAGCGGCTCTCGCAATTTGTCCAGGTGAACCGCTGGCGCAAACGGGTCGTCGGCCGGATAGCCGAACCGCCCCGTCAGCCGATTCGCCATGCGGCGCGCGTAGCAGTTCTGGCAGCCATCCGAAACGGGGGTGCAGCCGGTAATCGGGTTCCAGGTCTCGCCTTTTGTAAAGTGACAATTTCTAACCCATTCAATTTTGGTTGACATTAAGCTATCCTTTAACCCCCCGGGCGCGCACCGGGTAGCGGCCGTGTACGGCCCGGGGGGCGAAGAAGGCGCGCGGGGTGAGCCGCGCGCGGCCAAAGTCAAACGTCCGTGTCACTGGGGGCCTCCGTGCCTGAGTCGGTGGTGTCCGGGATTTTGTCGCCGGTCTCCAGGTCATACTGCCCGCCCAGGAGGGCTTCGTGGACCTGCTGGAGTTCACCCACGGTGTCTATGTGGTCCTTGCCGAGTTCGCTCTTGGCCACGGCGACGATCAGGTCCGCGGTAGCCATCGGCTCGGACAAATCACGAGCCCTCACATACTCGTTGACCTTGCCGATCAGGGTCCGTTTTTGCTGGGGCGAAGCGGTATCATCAGGGGCCGGAACGTCGATCACGTCGGCCTCGATCGGATCCGGCTCGTGGGCCACGGGGGCGAGGTCTTGCCATTCCTCGGCTTGGGTGATGCCCTGTAGGGCGTCGGAGTAGCAGTCCCGCAGCCCCCACGCCCGGGCCCTGCACGCTAGCATGCGCTTCGGGTACAGGCACCACGGCGTCGGAAAGCCGCTCTTGCCGCGCTTACCCCAGAGCTTCGCCACCTTGGCGTCACTGACGCTGAAACGGTAGACCTTCGACGGCTCGGTGGCATCTTTGCGCTTGGTCTGCCAGCACACAGCCAGGCTGTCGGGGTATTCCTCCAGCGTGGCGTATTGGGGCTCGCTAACCTGCGCGTCGTTGAGTTCCCACCACTCCTTGATCCACTCCACGCTTCCTGAGGCCCAGACAAGCCCGGTCGGGCCGTCGCCGTACATGCTGGGGCGCCCGTCGATGACGGCGATGTACTGGAGGGATTGCATCGGCGCCCAGCCCACGGCCGCGCCGGACAGGATCGCAATCAGGGCATCCGCCGGTCTCTGCTGAAATTGCTTCGGGCATAGTCCACTCTTGGTGATCTCGCTGGCGAACCACGCCGCGTCTTTGCGGCTGGTCAGTAGCATATCGCCACGTTTGGCCAGTGCTGTTGTCATGGCAGTCTCCTACACCGCCCAAGGCGGTAGCATGATGTCCAGGATTAGTCCATCGGGTGCATCGGGCGCGAAATACCCGCGCCAATAGCCGGTGCTCCGGCACTCAGAAAGCTGCTCAAGATACTGCTGATAGGCGAATCGCCCGATGTTCAGCAGCGTGTCGGGTTGCTGCTGCTCCGTGGTCTGGTGGCCGTTGTAAACTGTCACCGGGTACGGTGGGGTGCTGCGTACCACCGCGAAGTAGAACCGATGTGTCTTGCCACGTAGTGAGTTCATCGCATCGGTGTACAGGGAGGATTGGACGTCGTATGCGTACTGCCAGAGAGATCGCCCGAACGCCCTCTGCCCACCACGCGCCCCCGTTTTGAGGTCAACGATGATGTCCTTTTCCGTGTTGAGGTAATCGAGCCTTCCCTTGACGCGGTGGGTCACCGGCGCGCCGCTCGCGCCCCTGAAGGTCGCATCCCAAATGAAACTCACTTGCCGCTGGGCTCCCTCTATCAGCTTGGCGGTCAGTGGATATGCCTTCACGGCTTCCGCCATGTCCACAGCCTGCCGGACGCCGGAGAGCCATTTCTGATATTCGTACTGCGGCAGAAACTCGATACCGGGATATTCTTCTTGCAGGGCTTCCCATCGCTTCCCCCTCCGCTGCTTGATGTCGTCCGGCAGGGGCTCTACGTTCCCCATCAAGACATCGGGATTGTGCATCGCGATTTCAGTCATCGTCCCGAGGGCCATTTGTGGCGTTGTCTCGATGGGGCGTGTCATGCGATGCTGCACATCTAGCTCGCACAGCCCTTCGTCTCGGAACGCCGACAGTAAACTATAGCTCGGGTACGGCCATGCCCTGTATTCATCGTCGGGCACGTCAAGATATATGCCGGGCAATATCTCTGCCATGGTTTATTCCCCTCCGTTGAGTATCGCGTTCTTGACCATCCCGTCCTCAATGACGATTTGGCATTCGTCTCCCTCGCCGACACGCTCCAGCCAAACCTGGGCGTCCTTGGCCTCGGCCATCTCCGCGATTAGTCGCAGGTTTTCTTCGTCCAGAAGTGAGCCGTCGCGGATCAGCAGCACGCGAAGTTTCGGGTTCATCGCCAGTCCGACCGCGACAGAGACGCGCAACTGCTCTGCGGAAGATGCTTGGCCGAACGGAAGATCGTTGTAAAGCACCCCATCCCCGGCAAAGCCCAATCCGTCAACAGGGAATGCCGCTTCTCTCATCGCTTTGGCCTTGTCGGCGTCCACGGTGTTGATTTGTTCGGTGAGGATAGCGGACGCCTCCTCGTGCTTTGCAAGTTCGGTGGCAGCATCAGACCGCGCCCGGTTGTCGCGCACCTTCCGGTTGGTCGCTTCGGCCGTGGCGATCTGCTGTTCAAGGGCCATAATATCCACATCGGCAAGGTCCGAGCCTTGCGACCTCAACTCGGCTTCATCCGCCTCCAGAGCTGCCAAACTGCGCTGTTCCTCATGGGTTTTGTCACGCAGGCCCTTTGTGCTTCCTTCGGCTGTAATGACTGCCTGGCGGACATCGGCGTTGTGTCGATTAGTGGCATGGGCGGAGACGAGATTTGCGGACAGGTCAGCGATCTGCTGCTCAAGGGCGGCGACATCCACATCAGCTACGCCCTTAGCCTGCGCACGCAACTCGGCCTCTTTGGCCTCCAGGTTGCCAAGGATGCGCTGGTCCTCCTTGATCTTGTCTCGCAGTTGCTTTGCGTTTGTCTCAGCCGCAATGACTCTCTGGCGGACCTCAGCATTGTGCTGGTTGGTCGCATGGGCGGCTGAAAGGTTCGCGGACAGATCGTTAACGCTGACCTCTTCGGCTGGCACATCCTCATGCGCCACAAGATCGTTCACGCGAGCCGATAGCCGCTTGACATCCTGGTTGACTGTATGCCGTTGCTCGTACAGTCCGGCCCTGCGGCTGTCGGCCTCGGTGAAGTCCAATCCCACCAAGCCCTTCAGCGTCTCTAGTTGCCGCTTTGGCGACTCACGCAAGAAAGCCAAGGGGTCAAAGGTCATCTTCCCGACCAGGGAATCGAGCATCGCCTGGGGACTCGGGTAGGTCGCGCCATCCTTGCTTTTGACTACCAGCGTCCCGCCGCCAGACTCCGTGAAGGTTCGGATGACAATCAAGTCGCCGAGATCACAGACGACCTTTGCCTTCTTCGTTCCCGCCCGCACCGGCTTGTCGGGGCAGAGCCCCTTGCCGCCGAGCGCGCTTGCGATGCTGTCCAAGACCGAAGTTTTGCCCTGTGCGTTCCTGCCGCCGATCACGACGAGATGGCCTTCCGGCGTGATGTTCACGGCCTTGAGGCGTTTCACGTTCTGAGCTTCCAGTCTCACAATCTTCATGTTCTATTCCTTTCCGTAAAACGGATGTTCTCAAATTGCCTCGCGGGCTTGGGAACACCTACGTCTTCCCGCGAGGCCCGACAGGACCGCCCTGCCGGTGGTATGGGTAAGTTGCCCGGGCCCCTATCCGCTTAAGGTCCGGGCACGGGGCTGAGGGTTGCTGCCGGCGACGTGATACCCGGCAACTGCCGCGACGGCCCTCATCGCCCCGCCGCCCTTGTCCATGCACGGCGGGACTGTTGCTCCCGCTGGCCTGCATGCCCAGCGCAGAAACTGCCGCCATCGGCCATGACGGAATGCCATCTAGGACTCCACATTAGGAGACCCGCGAATCCGCAGCGGGAGCAAGGTTGGTGCTGGCGTGGCCGCTTCGCCTTCAGTGGGCGGCTATCTCTCACGGGCCGCAGCATCGCGCCCGACTGCCGTTTCACGCCAATGTATTGGAGAGAGGCGGGCGGATTCGTT
>DATKUU010000256.1:0-2085 GCA_035530455.1 Phycisphaerae bacterium
ATGAGCGTGGCGTTGCGGATGTCGTTGGCCGCCCCGGAGGTGATATCGTCGAAGAAGAGTTCCTCGGCGATGCGCCCCGCGAAGGCGACCTTCAACTGGCCGATGCACTGGCGTCGGCGGACGGTGTAGCGGTCCTTCTCGGGCAGGAACATCGTCGCCCCCAGCATCATGCCGCGAGGGATGATGCTCACCTTGTGCAGCGGCTCGACGTCGGGCTCGAGGAGCAGGCTTATCAGGGCGTGCCCCGCCTCGTGGTAGGCGCTGAGGCGGCGCTCGTCTTCGTCCATGGCGCGGGACCGCTTGGCACGTCCCCAGCGGACCTTGTCGCGGGCCTCTTCGAGGTCGTCCTGCTGGACGGCCGACTTGTCGAGCATGGTGGCGCGGATGGCGGCCTCGTTGATGATGGCCGCCAGGTCGGCCCCGCTGAACCCCGGCGTGCCGCGCGCCAGCACCGACAGGTCCACCGCGTCGGCCAGTTTGACGTTCTTGGCGTGGACTTTCAGGATTGCCTCGCGCTCGTTCAGATCGGGCAGGTTGAGGACGACCTCGCGGTCGAATCGCCCCGGTCGCCGCAGCGCGGGGTCCAGCACGTCCGGTCGGTTGGTCGAGCCGATGAGGATGACCTGCTCGTTGGTCTCGAAGCCGTCCATCTCCACCAGGATGGCGTTGAGGGTCTGCTCGCGTTCGTCGTGGCCGCCGGTGAAGCCCATGCCTCGGCGCCGGCCGACCGCGTCAATCTCGTCCAGGAAGATGATGCACGGGCTGGAGGCCTTGGCCTGCTGGAAGAGGTCGCGGACGCGGCTGGCGCCGACGCCGACGAACATCTCCACGAAGTCGGAGCCGCTGATCGAGAAAAAGGGGACCTCGGCCTCGCCGGCGATGGCCTTCGCCAGAAGCGTCTTGCCCGTGCCGGGCGGACCGACCAGCATCACCCCGCGCGGAATCCGTCCTCCCAACACCTGAAAGCGCTGTGGGTTCTTCAGGAACTCGATGATCTCGCGGACCTCTTCCTTCGCCTCCTCGATGCCGGCCACGTCGTCGAAGGTGACCTTGACGCGCTCCTTCTTGGCGAGCTTCGCGCGGCTCCGGCCGAAGGAGAACACGTTGCCCCCCGCCGCCGTCCGCATCTGCCGGGATACGAAAAACCACAGCAGCACCAGCAGGATCACCAGCGGCGCCGCGTACATTATCATCTGCCGGAAGAACGGGTCATCCGGCGTGAAACTCTGGTTCTTCTCGTTCATGAACTTGGCCCGGATCGCTTCGTCCGTCTCCAGGCGCGCGATGACCGACGCCACCTCCAGGACCTCCAGGTGGACCTGGAACTTCCCCTCGGGAAACTCGTTCTGGTACTCGGAGGCGGGGTTGATCTCGCCGTGAAGCACGGTGCCTTCGATCCAGATGCGCTCGAGCACCTCCGGCCGATCCAGCAGCCGGTACAGTTCCTGCCGCGAAAACTCCGGCGGGCGGGCGAAATGCTGCGTCACCAGCCACACAACGCCCACGGCCAGGAAAAAGAGGGCCACCCACCCCAGGAGTCCGCGGGCGCGCGGGGTGGGCGTCCCCTCGCCCTCGCCCTGCGGATTGTCGTCCGATGAGTCCGGTCCGCGCATCGTATTGGTCCGCCAGCCGGCGCGCCGCGCCGGGCCTTACCAGTCCTTCTCCATGGCTTCTACGATCCGTTCCGCCAGTCGGCGCATCGCCTCCGTCGTGGCGGAGTCGAGCGTTTCACCGATGGCGACGGCATAGGAGGCGGTGGCCCGCAGGTCCTCGCGCCTCGTCAGGACCTGCCCCGTGCGCAGGTCCTTCCACTCGAACCAGCACGAGACGGTCACTTCGACCTCAGTCGGGCTGTCGGTGGAGACGTCCTCCGCCAGGACGGGCGACACGAGGTCCACGATCTCGCCGAGCAGTTCCGTATCGGCGCGCGTGCGGTCCTGGACGACCTTGTAGGGGGTCCGCATTTCAATCGTCTTGACGAGTTCCTTGGTGAGTTCGAACTCCAGTTCCCGGCGGAACTCGCGGGAGGCGAAGATCGGCACCGCCACCGTCCGCACGTCCGTCCGGTGGAGCGGCGCCGTCGAG
>DATKUU010000257.1:0-19764 GCA_035530455.1 Phycisphaerae bacterium
TCCCTCGAAATCCAGGAAGACGATGGCGAAACGCATTCCGCTTGAAAAAAAAGTCCTGTCGGAGAACGATCGCCTGGCGTCCGAATTGGCCGAACGGTTTGCCCGGGCGCGTCTGCTCGCCGTCAACCTCCTCTCCAGCCCGGGTGCGGGGAAGACCAGCCTCCTGGAAGAGACGGCCCGCCGGCTGGGGACGGAACTCCGCCTGGCGGCCGTCGAGGGCGACCTCGCCACCGACCGCGACGCCCGGCGCCTTCGCGCCGCGGGTCTCCCCACCCGCCAGATCAACACCGGCCGCGGGTGCCATCTGAGCGCCCGCCAGGTCGCCGACGCCCTCAGCGACTTTGACGGCGACGGCCGGCCCCTCGACCTGGAGGCCCTCGACATCCTCTTCATCGAGAACGTGGGGAACCTGGTCTGCCCGGCCCAGTTTCATCTGGGGGAGCGGCAGCGAGTGGTTGTCTCGAGCACCCCCGAAGGCGATGACAAGCCCCTGAAGTACCCCGTGGCGTTCGAGTCGGCTGACTGCGTGGTTCTCAACAAGGTGGACCTGCTGGAGGCGACTCTCTTTTCGTGCGAGGCCTTTCGGCGGTACGTCCGGGGACTCGCGCCCCGGGCGCCTATCCTGGAACTTTCGTGCCGCACCGGCGCGGGGCTGGACGCCTGGCTCGATTGGCTCCGCGAGGAGCGCCAAGCCGCCCGCAAGGGGCGAGGCCTCGCCGATTCCATTTGAGCGTGCGGCCGATGTCCGGTATAATGGGCCTGTCCAGTCAGGAGAGTGTTCCATGGAATCGCTGGCCTTTGGGATGCCGGGTCCCTTGGAGATTATTATTATCCTGGTGGTGGCGCTGTTGCTGTTCGGGCGTCGCCTGCCGGAGGTCGGACGGAGCCTCGGCCGCGGCATCGTCGAGTTCAAGAAGGGCCTTCGCGGCATGGAGGACGAGGTCAACAAGGCGGGCGAGGACGACAAGTCCGATCCCAAGCCGCCGACCCAAGGGTGAGTGTTTCAGACAAGTTCTGCGCGGCGGGTCGGAGCCTGCCCCGAGCGAAGTCGAGGGGCACCCGCCGCGCACGATTGTAGCGTGTGGACGGTGATCTCCGGCCGACACGCAAAACGCACCCGCAACCACCAACCCAGACCGCGATTGATGTAGAGCCACGTTCCGCCGACCCGGTGTAGTCCTTCGTAGCGCTCCCGGTGCCGCACCGGCAGGATCGGAGGCCCCAGGAGCGGAATCTGAACCTGTCCGCCGTGCGTATGTCCTGCCAGGGCCGCCCCGCATCCTGCGGCCTCGAGGTCTTCGGCGGCGTCGGGGTTGTGGCAGAGGACGATGTTGGCGGCGCCCTGCGGCACGTCGCGCATCGCGCGGACCGGGTCGCTGCGCCCGGCCCAGAGGTCGTCGGTGCCCGCGATCCAGAGGTCCTCGCTGCCGCGCGCGAGGCGCACGGCTTCGTTCCGCAGGACCCGTACGCCCGCGCTCTCGAGGTCGCGCGCGACGCTTCGCAGGCGGGCCAGTTCGGGCGGCGTCGGCCGGACGATCCCGTAGTCGTGGTTCCCCAGGCACGCGAAGATGCCGAACGGCGGCGCGAGCCCCGCAAAAAGCCCCGCCGCCGCCGACCCGAATCGCGGGTCCGCGTCCGAGACGAAATCGCCCGTCACGGCCAGAAGGTCCGGCGCGAGGTCCGCCACGCGCTGCATGCACCGCGCCAGGTACTCCAGTGGCACGCTCCGGCCGTGGTGCAGGTCGGCGATGTGAACGACGCGCAGGCCCTCCCATGCGGGCGGCAGGTTGGGCACCGGAAGGTCCTGCGAGACGACCTGGACCCACGTGGGCTCGATCCAGGCGGCGTAGGCTCCGGCGGCAGCCCCGGCGGCGGCGAGGCCCGCGCCGGTAGCCAGCCAACGCCGCCGTGTCATCCGCAACCGCCCCTCCGACTCTGGACGCTGCGCGGGCGTCGGCTCCGGAGCATCGTCCTGGGGGTCCATGCTGCGATTATAGCGGCCGCTCGGCCCGGGCGAAACAGTCGGTCCGCAGCCCTTGCAATCCCCGGCGTTCGCTGTACAATACGCCCCTTGCAAACGGGGGCAGGGGGCCGCCCCCCCGCGTGACGGCCCCGAATCGGAGGTGGCTTGTGGCTGAGGTCCTGAAGGAAGTGGAAAAGGCGTGCCGCGACGGTCGAGGCGAGGAGGCCGCCAGGCTTCTGGGCGGCGTCGCCAGCGATCAGACCGAAACGGCCGCGTACCAGTTCTGCCTGGGGTACGTCCGGGAGACGCGCGGCGAGTACGAGGGGGCGATCGAGGCCTACGAGCGCGCCCTCCAACTCGACGCGACCCACCGCGAGACGCTCTTCCGCCTGGCGTTCCTCTACGACATGCGCGGCGAGGAGAATCTGGCGATGGACTATTACAAGCAGTGCGTCCAGTCGCCGCCCATCCACGAAGGGGCCCTGGTGAACCTCGGCGTCTTGCATGAGGACATCGGGCGATACGACGAGGCCGTCGAGTGCTTCGAGCGCATCCTGGCCGTCAATCCCAACCACGCGCGGGCGCGCCTGTTCCTGCGCGATGCCAAGGCCTCCCAGGTCATGTATTATGACGAAGAGAACGAACGCCGACGCGACAAACGCAACCAGGTGCTCGAAATCCCCGTCACCGATTTTGAACTCTCGGTCCGCAGCCGAAACTGCCTCCGCAAGATGAACATTCGGTCGCTCGGCGACCTGATCCGCCACACCGAGCAGGAACTCCTCTCGTACAAAAACTTCGGCGAGACCAGCCTCCAGGAAATCAAGGAAATGCTGACCTCCAAGAACCTGTACCTGGGCATGGCGATGGAGGCGGCCGAGGCCGCCACCGCCGAAGGCATCGGCCTGCTGAGCCTGCGCCCCGCCGCCCCGCCGAGCCGCGAACGCGGACCGTCCGTCCTCCTGGAGGACCTCGAACTCAGCGCCCGCAGCCGAAAGGCCCTCGAACGCCTCGGCACGAAGACGCTCGGCGACATCAGCCAGTTGACCGAAGAGAAACTGCTCACCTGCAAGAACTTCGGCGAAACGAGCCTGAACGAGGTCAAACAGGCCCTCACCCGGTACAAGCTCACCCTCGCCGGGTAAGACGGGGCCCGGCGACGGCCTCGGCCTTCGTGGCCGGTCGCAGTGGACTCGGTTGGGCCCTGCTTGAAAAATCGCGCGGCGGCCTTCCTAGGCCGCCGCGAGCGCCACGGGTGGCTCCCAAGTCGGTGGCGGCCTGGGAAGGCCGCCACTCGAGAAACATTTTCAGACAGAGGATTGGTCGGACAGGCTCTTGGGCATGGCTCTTATGACCGAACCGGCGCTTCTGGTCCACGTCTGCTGCGCTTCCTGCCTGGCTGCCATCCTCGACCCGCTACGTGCCCTAGGATGCCCGACCGCTTTTTTCTACAATCCCAACATCCATCCCCTGTTGGAGTTTCGCCGCCGCCTCAAGGCCGTCCGGACGCTGGCCGACCGTAAGCGCCTGGACCTCCTTGCCGACGACCGCTACGACCTTCGAGAGTTCCTGCATGCCGTCCCCTGGGACCGGCCCGAGCGGTGTCCGGCGTGCTATCGGATGCGCCTGGAGGAGACGGCCCGCGTCGCTGCGGAGCGCGGCTTTGCGGCGATGACGACCACGCTGCTGGCCTCGACGCACCAGGACCACGATGCGGTCCGCTGCATCGGCGAAGAAGCCGCCCGGGCCAAGGGCCTCGCGTTTCATTACGAGGACTGGCGGCCGCTCGCAGCGCGCGGCCACGAGGAGGCCGCTCGCTCGAGCCTCTACCGCCAGCAGTACTGCGGCTGCATCTTCAGCGAAGAAGAGCGGTTCGCGCCGACCTCGGTGCATGTGTATCGCGGCGGCGGGCGCCGCGAGGCGCGGGGAGGTGCAAGGTGAGGCCGGAGGCTCGCGGCAGGCAGAGGGGTGCAGGGACGGTGCTGGCGGCGTCGGCGCTCGGCGTGGGCTTGGCCGCCCTCGTTCTGGCCGGTTGCTCGTGTGAGCGCCCGCAGCCACGCAAGGCGCCGCCGGTGTCGCCTCGACCGGTCCCCACCATCCGCGTCAAACTCGGTTCCGACGCCCCCGCCGTCACCCTTGCCGTGGACGGGCCGTACCGTCTGATGCGCGGTGAGGAGACCGTCGCCTCCGGGGACCGGCTCGAGTGGGCGCGGCTGGAGTTGCGCGGCGGGGAAATCGTCGCCGGTGCGACGTCGTTCGGCCCGCCGCCGCTCGAACTCCATCCGGCCCAGGACGGGACCGTTGCCGTCCGGTTCCCGGCGAACGGCAAGGAAGTCGAGCGGACGTACCGCGGCTTCGTTCGGCTGGTGGCGACGGCCGACGGGAAGTTGCAGACCATCAACGTCCTGCCGATGGAGGCGTACTTGGCGGGCGTGCTGCCGAATGAACTGTTCGGGCGTTGGCACGTGGAGACCTACAAGGCCCAGGCCGTCGCCGCACGCACCTACGCCCTCGCCGAACGCAACCGTCGCCTGAGCCGCGCCTTCGATGTCTATGATTCCCAGCAGAGCCAGGTTTACGGCGGCGAGGGGTCCGAGACGAGCAAGTCGAGGGAAGCGGTGGAGGCGACGTGCGGCGTGGTGGCGACGTGCCGCGACGCCGATGGGCGGGTGCGCCTTCTTCTGACGCAGTACCACTCGACGTGCGGCGGGGCGACGTGTCCGTCGGGGGCGGTGTTCGGCGGTTCGACGCCCGCGCCTCTGGCCGGCGTCCGGTGCCCGTATTGTCTGCGCTCGTCGAAGTTCCGCTGGACCGGCGTCGTGCTGACAAAAAAGGAAATCGGCGAGGCGCTGCGGTCGCGCGGCGTCCCGGCGCTGGCGCGCCTCAAGGACGTTGTGCGCGTGGAAGTGGCGGAAACGACCAGCGGCGGGCGCGCCACCCGCATCCGCGTCACCGACTCAGGCGGCGCCTCGCTCCTGGTGGACGCCAACTTCTGGCGCAGCGCCCTGGGCAGCCTGCGCGTCCCGAGCACGTGGTTCACCGTCCGCGACGAGGGTGACCGCATCGTCCTGGAGGACGGCCACGGGTTCGGCCACGGTGTGGGCCTCTGCCAATTTGGAGCGGAGTACCTGGCGTCGCACGGCATGACGGGCGAGCAGATTGTCCGGTTCTACTATCCCGGCGCCGTCCTGGTGCGGGCGTATTAGGTCCGTCCCAGTTGAACTTGTGGGTGCCATGCTTTCGCGCTGTTGCGAAAGCATGGTCGTTCGCGGGTCGGCGGGAACATGCTTTCGCAAGCGAAAGCATGGCACCCGCAGAGCAACATTGATGCCCCAACTGGACGGGGCACGGCGCTTCGGCTGAAGAGGATGCCGCGGGATGAACATGCCGAATGGCTTTGCGTGGGAGGTTCTGGCCGCGCCCGACGGCGACGGCGGTCCGCGCCTCGGCCGGTTGACCACACCGCATGGAACGGTCGAGACGCCGGCTTTCATCCCCGTCGGCACGAAAGGGACGGTCAAAGGCGTCCGCCCCGAGACGCTCCGCGAACTGGGCGTGCAGATCGTCCTTGCGAACACGTATCACCTGGCCCTCCGGCCGGGGGCCGAGGTCGTCCGCGACCTGGGCGGCCTCCATGCCCTGATGGGGTGGGACGGTCCCATCCTGACGGACAGCGGCGGGTTTCAGGTCTTCAGTCTGGCAAGGTTGCGGACGGTGACGGACGAGGGCGTCACGTTCCGCAATCACATTGACGGCGCGGAGATGACGCTGACGCCGGAATCGGCCACGGCCGTCCAGAACGCCCTCGGCGCCGACATTATCATGGCGCTGGACGAGTGCCCGCCGTATCCGTGTCCGCGCGCGGAGGTGGCCGAAGCCGTTCGCCGGACTCTTCTCTGGGCCGGGCGATGCCGCGAGGCGCACGGCGACGCGCGGCAGGCGCTCTGGGGCATTGTCCAGGGCGGGGTGGAGAAGGACCTGCGGCGCTTTTGCGCAGAGGAGTTGGCGGCGATGGAGTTTCCGGGGTACGCGATCGGCGGCGTGAGCGTCGGCGAAGGGCACGAGCGCCTGGTCGAGGCCGTCGAGTGGACGGCGCCTTTCCTGCCGGCCGACCGGCCGCGGTATCTGATGGGCGTCGGCCAGGTGCGCGACGTGGTGGCGGCGGTGGCGCGGGGCGTGGACCTGTTCGATTGCGTTCTGCCGACGCGGAACGGTCGGAATGCCTCGGCCTTTACGTTCGACGGGCCGATCCGGATTCGCAACGAGCGGTTCCGCACGGACCGCCGGCCGGTGGAGGAGGGGTGCGACTGCCCGGCCTGCCGGCAATTCAGCCGGGGGGCGCTGCGGCACCTGTTTGCGGCGGGGGAGATGCTTGGGCCGATTCTCCTTTCGATTCACAATCTGAGGTTCTACACACGGCTTTTCGGTCGGCTGCGCGAGGCGATTTCGGCCGGTCGCTTCGACGAGGTCTCCCGAGGTTTGCTTGACACCTGCGCCGGAAGCGAATAAAAGGGTTCCTTCCGGGTGTCGTTTTCTGTCTTTCGCGAGCCAGGGTACAGGAAAGGAACGCATTCGTGGAAACCTACGCACTGATTGCCGCAGAGTCGGCTGCACCATCGCCGTCGCCGGAACAGGCGCCGCCCGGCGGGAATTACAGCTTGCCTATCATGATGGTGCTGCTCTTCGGGGTGTTTTATCTTCTGGTCTGGCGCCCGCAGAGCAAGAAGCGCAAAGAGGAGCAGAAGAAGCGCGAGGAGATGCTCAAGAACCTCAAGAAGAACGACTATGTGGTGACGATCGGGGGCATCCACGGCATCGTCTCGACGGTGACCGAGGAGGAAGTGGTGCTGAAGGTGGACGAGAAGAGCGACGTCCGGATTCGCATGGCCCGCGAGGCCATCAACAAGGTCGTCGGGCCGGACGGCAAGGAAGAGGAAAAGAAGGACCGAGGTTCGGCCTAAGCGCTGTTTGAGAAATCGCGCGGCGGCCTTCCCAGGCCGCCGCGAACAGCACAGAAAGGCTTCGAAGCTGGTGGCGGCCTGGGAAGGCCGCCACCCGACAGGTGCGGGATATCTTGCTCCGGGGGTTCGGCGCGGCGCGTCACCCGCCAGCGAAATGGGGTCATCATGAACCGAGGCGTTTACGTCGTCAGTCTGGTTTTCATCGCGGTGGTGGTCGGCGTGCCGCTCATCGCGATTGGGCTCGACCCGCAGGGCTCGGTGCGGGACTTGTTTCGCCTGGGCATTGACCTGGAAGGCGGGACGAGCCTGATCTACGAACTTCGGCCTCCCTCGCCGGAGGCCTCGCCGCCCGACGCGACCCAGGCCAAACGCGTCATCATGGGCCGCATTGATCCTACCGGTACGCGCGGCTATGTGGTGCGCCCGATCGGGAAGCGGCGCCTCGAGATCATCCTTCCGGGTCGGCGGACGCAACTGCAGGTCGTCCGCGTCGAGCCGATTACCGAAGCCGACCTGCCCAAGCCGGGCGCTGAGGGGCCGGAGGAGTTGCAGCGGTTTGTGGGCGGGTCGCGGCTGGTCATCCGTCTGAAGCCCCCTCTTTACCTGGATGATGTCCGCAACCGGGTGGAGGAGGAGATCCGCCAGCGCATGCCGCTCGAGTCTCCCGCCTGGCGTGTCGTTGGCGTTGAGAAGGCGGGCGACCAGTATCAACAAATCGCCGTCTGGCTTGCGGTTTCCGCAGAAGGCAAGGAAGCCCTGGCGCAGTGGGAAGACCTGATTCAGAGGGCCCTCAGCACGCAGCGCGACGTCTCGCGCGTCAAGCGCCTGGTAAAGCAGGCGGGGTTCCTGGAGTTTCGCATCGTGGCCGACCGTGTCAAGGACCGCGACAAGGCCAATTTCGATCGCATCCAGCGCCTGAAGGAAGCCGGCAAGCCGCCCGACAGCCCGCGGTTCCGGTGGTACCCGATGCGCCGTGGATGGGAGTTGGCTGCCGACGGCGCGCTGGACGCGTGGAACTTTGTCTATGTCGTGGACCGCGAGACCAAGACGGTCGAGGTGCTGGTGGACGTGGGCGACGGGCAGGATGTGACCGGCTCGGACATGGCCCGCGCCCAGGCCGACAGCCAGGCCGGCGACCCGATCGTCAGTTTCAGCATGAAGCCCAAGGCCGAAGCGCGCTTCGCACGCCTGACGAAGAAGGAAAACTACCAGCGCGCCTTGGCCATCATTCTGGATGACGTGATCCAGTCGTCCCCGACGCTCGGAGGCCGCAGGTCCAAGGAAGAGTACCGGCCTCTCTCGAAGGGCGGCATCATCGAGGGCTACCGCAACAACCTCAACGAACGCGACGAGGTCGTCACGATCCTGAACTCCGGCCAGTTGGCCGCCAGCCTCGGCGACCCGATTACCGAGCGGACCGTCGGCCCGGAACTGGGCGAGGACAACATCCGCAAGGGCGTCAAGGCCCTCGCGGTCGGTCTGGCCCTGGTCCTGGTGTTCATGGCCGTCTATTACCTTTTCGCCGGGCTGGTCGCCGACCTGGCGCTCGCCCTGAACCTGGTGCTTATCATCTGCATCATGCAGTGGGTGGGCCAGGCGTGGACGTTGCCCGGCATCGCGGGCCTGATTCTGACGATCGGCATGAGCGTGGACGCCAACATCCTGATCTTCGAGCGCATCCGCGAGGAAAAAGGCCGCGAGGGCAGCCTTTCTCTCGCCCTGCGGCGGGCCTACAGCCGCGCCTTCCGCACCATCCTCGACGCCAACATCACCACGCTTATCCCGGCGTTCATTCTTCTGCTGCCGCAACTCTCCACCGAGGAGGTGAAGGGTTTCGCCATTGTCATTGTCGTCGGCATTCTGGTGAGCATGGGGACGGCGCTGATCATCACGCGGCTCATTTTCGAGACGGCGATCGGCACGGGCCTCGTCAAGCAGATGGCGATGCTCCAGATTTTCCGCACCCCGAACATCAATTGGATGCGCCTGGCGAAGCCGGCCATTGTCGTTTCCGGTGTCCTCGTCCTCGCGGGCGCCGTCGCTTTCTACAATCGCGGCGACGGGAAGTATGACATCGAGTTCACGGGCGGCACGCAGGTGGAACTGGCGCTCCAGGTCCCGGAGGGTCAGACGGACGTTTCCATCGAGGAGGTCCGCCGGCGTGTCACGGAGGCGCTCGGCCCCGGAGCCACGGTTCAGGAACTCCAGTATGAGCGCGCCACCATCGCCGCCGAAGAGGGCCAGGGCGCGCCGCGGCTGGACCGGTTCCTCGTCGCGCTCGCCACCGGTGTCAAGGTCAAGGCGGACGCCATCGACGCCAGATTTCTGGCGGTGGCCGAACACCGCGATCCCGAACACGCAGCCCGGCTGGCAGCGTTCAAGGATGCCCTGCTGCCTGAAACGCGGTTCGAAGTTACCATGCGGCCGGCGCTGAACTTGGCCGACGTCGAGGCGCGCCTGCGGGAGGAGATCGGCAGGGCTTATCCGGTCGAAGCGCCCCCCTGGTATGTGGTCGGCCAAGTGCCGGACGCTGAGCTTCAGTCGGCGGTTGACGTGTTGACCGAGGTGAAATGGATGGACGAGGAGAAGGTCGCGCGGTGGCGCGAAATGATCCAGCAGGGACTCTCCGCGGGTATCCAAGAGCACGTCAAGGGCCGCTTGACGACGGTTTTCGCAGACCTTCGGCCGGAGTCGCGGGCCGCCATGGCCGATGTCCAGGCCTCCGAGATCACGGAAGATTTGATCCGGTCGCGGCTGGTGGGTCCGGCGTCCGGGGCAGGGGGGGCGGCCGACGCCGGCGAAGGCGCCGCGGAGGCCACGTCCGTCCGCTACATCCCGCCGGCGTACCGCCAGTACCTCGGCAAGGTGCGCCTCGTGGCGAGGCTCGATCCGCCGCTGACGCTGCCGGAAGTTCGCCGGCGGTTGGACGTGTTTGTTCGCGACCGCTACCCGAGCCTGGTCAGCACGCTGCTGCGGGTGGACGGGAGCGAGCCGGCCGAGCGCCAGGGCGAATACCGCGCGTGCGAGATTTGGGTGGCTGCCGACTTTCAGGGCTCACGCGCCGACGTCGCGAACCCCGTGTTCTGGACCGATGTGGCGCGCCTGGCGCTGGGCGGCGAGGAGACATTTGCCTCGACGACGGCTTTTGAGCAGACCCTGGCGGAGGAGATGTGGCACAAGGCCGTCATCGCCATCGTCTTCTCGCTCATCGCCATCGTCCTCTACATGTGGTTCCGTTTTGCGAAGGCGGGGTACGGCGTGGCGGCCGTCGCCGCACTCGTCCACGACGTCTTCATCACCCTCGGCGCCGTGGCATGCAGCGCCGCCGTTGCCGCGTGGTGGACCGGCAACCCGCTCCTCATCACCGAGATGCGCATCAACCTGCCGATGGTCGGCGCGTTCCTGACGCTCATCGGCTACTCCGTGAACGACACCGTCGTCGTCTTCGACCGCATTCGGGAGAACCGCGGCAAATTCGGCGACCTCTCCGTGGACGTCACGAACCGCAGCATCAACCAGACGCTCACCCGCACCATCTGGACCAGCCTGACCACGCTCGTCGTCGTGGCGGTCCTCTACGTTCTCGGCGGGACGGCTTCGACCATCCACGGCTTCGCCTTCGTCTTGACCCTCGGTGTCCTGGTCGGGACGTATTCGTCCATCGCCATCGCCTCGCCGATCCTGGTCCTGCGGGGCTATCTGTTCAAGGTGTACGTCTGGACGTTCCCGATTCTGGGGGTTCTGCTGCTCGGTTACTACGCGGCGGTGTACCAGCCGGCGGCCGAGTTCTTCGGTTCGTGGGGCGGCTGGGCCTGGGCCGGCGGACAGGGGCTCTGGATCGTCCTGGCGACGTGGGCCTTGTGGGCGTACGCCTACGGCCGGCCGTGGGCCGTCCTCGAAAAGGCCCGGCCGGTAGCGGTCGTCATCGCCGGCCTGGCGGTCCTGGCGGCACCGGCGCTGGTGGTCTTCGCCCTGATAACGTTGGCGGCGCCGGCCGATCATGCGGCCTGGGCGGGACCTGCTGCCGTCCGGACCCTGACAATCATCCCGGCCGCCTACGCCTTGTACCGGCTCGTGTGGGGGAAACGGCCGGAAATACGGAAAAACTAATCCTGCAGCCCGCCGCTTTCCGATACACTGGGCGGGAGAAGGGGAACCGCGAAAAGAGTCGCGCCTTCCGGGGATTCTGATGCGTCTGGTCACGAAGGCGATTCTGCTTCTGTCGCTCATCGCGCTCGGCGTATTCGTCGTGTACCTTGCGGGCCTTCGCGGCGGGCTGCACCCCGGCCGCGACGCGCGCCCGCGCGTCGGGACGACCGAGCCCGCCGGCCGCCTTCTCGAGGACCAGATCTCCACCTATGAGCGGTGGCGCGACCGCCTGGCCGACGCGCGGCGCGAAGAGACCGCCGGCGGCGGACGGGCCGCCCCGCCGTCCCAGGAGCCGCCCAACCTCCATTCCAGCGCCCAGCAGGAAGGCACCGTCGTCGCCGTCCAGACCCAGACCCCCATCGTCGGGGCCGACCCGCCGGGCCCGACCCTGCGGCCGGACGGGATCCAGGGAACCGTTGTCACCGGCCGATGGCTCCCCGTGGCCGACGACCCGTCGCGGTCTCACGTCATCCGCGCCGGCGACACGCTGTACGGCATCGCGGTGGAGCGGTACGGCGACGCCTCCTATGTCCGCGTCATCGAGGCGGCCAATCCGGGACTGAATCCCCGGACCCTGAAGATCGGCGACCGCCTCGTCCTTCCCGACAAGCAGGAGGAACGGCCGAAGCCGGAAGCCAAGGCCGCGGATACCAAGGTGTACGTCGTCCGGAAGAACGACACGCTCATCGGCATTGCGCGGCGGTTCTACGGCGATGCAGCCATGTACAAGAATATCTACGAAGCCAACCGCGACGTACTCCCGTCGGTCAACGCCACGCTCTATGTCGGCCAACGCCTTCGCCTGCCGGAACGCGAGTAAACGCTTCGGTCCCGCGCGCCAGTCTCCCGGGCGCCTCTTGCCACCCTCGCCTTGACAGCCTTCCGACCGTGTGCGATGCTGCGCGGCGAAGCGGGGGAGGGAGCGCGGCGGATGGTTCCCGGCGAGCGGAAGAGCGAAGCGGCCGAGAACGTCCGTGTCGGGACGAGCGGTTGGTCGTACCCGGACTGGCAGGGCCGGTTCTATCCGGCGGAGAAACCGAGCTCCTTCGACGACCTCGCATACCTTGCCCGCTCCTTCGATTGCGTCGAGGTGAATTCATCGTTCTATCGGCCGCCGAACCCGCGCCACGCCGCCTCCTGGCTCCGCCGCACGCCGCCCTCCTTCGAGTTCGCCTTCAAACTCCACCAGCGCTTCACGCACGAGCGCCAGCGCCCCTGGACGCGCGACGAAGTGGACGAGTACAAGCGCGGCATCGAGCCGGTGCGCGAGGCCGGGCGGCTCGGAGCGATCCTGGTGCAGTTCCCCTGGTCCTTCCGCGCCGATGCCGACGCCTTCCGTCACCTGGAAACCGTCCGGCATGACTTCGGCGACCTGCCGCTCGTGGTGGAAGTGCGGCACGTGTCGTGGCTGGGCGAGGAGGCGCTCGCCGCCGTGCGCGACGGGGGCTTCGGCTTCGCCGACATTGACCAGCCCGCCGGCCGATCCGCCATCCCGCCGATGAGCCTGGTCACGGGGCCCGTCGGCTACGTCCGCCTTCACGGCCGGAACCGCGAGGCCTGGTTCTCGAAGGATGCCGACCGCGATTCGCGCTACGATTACCTCTACCGCGAGGAGGAATTGGAGGAATGGATCGGGCGTATCCACGAGATCGCCCGGGCAAGCGAACGCACGTACGTCTTCACGAACAATCACTATCGCGGCCAGGCGCCGGCCAACGCGCTCCAGATCCTGTCGAAGTTGCGCGGCCGGCGCGTGCCGGTTCCCATCGCGATGCTTGAGGCGTTTCCGTTCCTCCAGGCCATCGCCGCGGAGGGTCCGGCCCCCGGCGAACAGGGACGCCTGTTCTGATATGCAGCCCTGTTGCGGCGACGACGGCGCCGAAACCGAAAAGGTTTTTCGGGGTGGGCGCACGCCCCCTACGGATGAGGTTTGGGGAGGCGGATGCCCCCAGGATTTGGTTCAGCCCTGGCGGCGCTTGGTGGGCCGGCGGCGTCGGCCTTTCTGCGCATCGCGCTGGCGGCCGGCGGCGGCCTTGTCGGCGGCGGTGGCTTGTTCGCGGGCCTTCTTGCCCTTCCGCCGGAGTTCCGCGACCGAGCGGGTCCTCATCCGTGCCGCGCCTTGCCACTTCCACGTGCCGCGATACTCGCCGCGACGCTTCGCCGCCGCCAGACGCTGCTTCGCCTGGGGGATGGCCTTTCGGTACTGCGGCAGCCAACGGGCCTGGGCGACGAGCATCTCGTCGGTCATCTGCCAGACCTCTTCGGGGTCGCAGACGGCGCCGACGAGCGGGTCGTGCAGCACGGCCTGTTTCAGAAGCGTGACGTCGCCTGCGACAGCGGCCTGGACGGCCATGCGCTGGACGCTGATGCTCGCATTCAACGTGGCGGCGCAGGCGAGCGGCAGCGGGCCGACACGCGGAACGCTCACGCCGTTACGGTCCACATAGGCGGGCACCTCGACGATGCAGTCGTCCGGCAGGTTGGGGATACAGCCGTGGTTCTTCACGTTGAAGTGTCCACGATAGACGCGTCCGGTCTGGAGCGCCTCGATGATGTAACTGGCGTGTTCGGTGGACCGGGCCGCGGGCGTGATGGGCGGGTCCTTGTCCGCGAGCCATTTCGGGAAGTCCGTCTCGAACCAGTTTCGCCCTTCGGTGCAGACGCGCAGGTATCCGCCCGTTTCGCCGTTGATCCAACTCGACAGGTCGGCCCACTTGCGGATTTCCTTCGGGCGCTTGCGGTACCAGGGCAGGTACTCCGACAGGTGGCCGTTCGACTCGGTCGAGTAGTAGCCGAAGCGCCGCAGGACGTCGATGCGGACCTTTTCGGTCCTGGAATAGACGGGGTGGCGCTCAAAGGCTTCGAGGAGTTCCCGGCTCGTGACCAGGCGTCCCTTGTAGAGGATGCGGATGTACCAGGTCTGGTGGTTGATGCCGGCGCAGATGATGTCCACCTCGCGGCGGTCCTTGGCGCCCAGGACATGGGCGATCTGTTGCCAGCCGCCTTCGACGCCGTGGCACAGACCGATGGTATTCACCCGGCCGAAGTCCATCGCCGCCCACGTGTTTATGGCGTTGGGGTTGGCGTAGTTGAGGAACAAGGCGCCGGGGCGGGCGACCTCGCGGATGTCTCTGCAAAAGTCCAGGATGCAGGGGATGTTCCGCTGGCCGTACAGGATGCCGCCCGCGCACAGCGTGTCGCCGACGCACTGGTCCACGCCGTACTTCAGCGGCACCTCGATGTCGAGCCGGAACGCCTCCAGGCCGCCGATCCGGGTGCAGTTGATGACGTAATCGGCGCCTTCCAGGGCGCGCCGGCGCTGGAGCGTCGCCGTCAGACGCGCCGGCAGGCGGTTCGCCTTAAGGTCCTTGCGGCACAGTTGCGTGACCATGTCGAGGTTGTGGCGATTAATGTCGGTGAACGCAAAATCGGTGTCCGCCAGTTCCGGGATCGTGAGGATGTCGCGGAAGAGGTGGCGCGTAAAGCCGACGCTGCCTGCGCCGATGAAAGCTACCTTAATCATCCGGTCTGCTCCTTTTCCTTTTTTTGCCGGCGGCGGGTCGCGCTACGGGCGCTTGTGCTTCCTGGCCCACCGCGCTTTCAATCGCTTCATCTCGGCTGTGACGCGGACGCGCTTGCCGGGGCACTGGTTGCGGCGGTCGTAGAGCCAGTTGCCGAGGTTGTCTCGCAGGACGGGCATGCGCTTGGCCACCGGCGGCGGCGCCGCGACGCGCGTCGGCTTGGCCGCGTACCAATAGGCGACGCTCGACATCTCGTTCGCCAGGTGGTTGGCGTGCCCGTGCTCGATCGTGGCCTTGATTTCCTTTTGAAAGCGGACGGGGTTCTCCAGATGGAAAACGTAACTGGTCTGATAGCCCCTGGTGTTGGACTCGTGGATGGACGAGCCATTGCGCAGGAAGGCGTTCGGCTGCATGCCCCAGGCCTGGTTCAGATAGTCCTCGCTGCCGGTTCCGTGGAGGTCGGGCGGCCACTTGTATCCGTCCACCCAGATCATGTCGTCGCCTTCCCCCCACCACGTGCCCTGGAAGTTGGTGACGGAGAGGTTGCAGCCGATGTAGTGACCGCGACCTTTGGTCGCAAGGATAACGTAGTTATTGTCCCACGCGAGAGGGCCCTTGTTTACGGCGTTGGCCTCGGGGTGGTTGACGGTGATCTCGTGCGCCCATCCGCCGAACGGGTTCGCCCGTCGGAACTCCGCGTGGAAGTATCCGAGGTCGTCCGGCAGGGCGTCCACCCGCTCGTAGTCCACGTAGAAATACTGCCGGTGGTCCTCGCGGCCCTCGTTGACGAGTTCCACCAGGGCGCGCTTGCGGAACGGCATCGGCGCGTAGCAGTTCAGGGCGCAGCCTTGATTGAAATGGTTGTTCTGGTTCGTCGAGGCCGTGAAAAGAAACGATTGATACGAGTTGGCGATGCCGTGACCCAGGCCGAAGAAGTCGCCGAGCGGCACAAGGACGCTGGGGCTTGGGGCGTCGTCCCACGTGATTCGCAGGAGGCACTCGCGGTAGTGGCAGGCCTGCGTCATCCAGATGTGCCGGATGACGCCCGGACCGCGGAGGTCGGCCAGGACGGCCGTCTTGCCTGCGGGGATGGTCCAGGCATCGGCATTGCGGCCGGCCATGTCGTACGACGAACAGCGCGACGTCCTCCCGCAGGACAAGCGAGCGAGGTCCGCGAACATGAAGCACTTTCCTTTGTAAGGTCCGGTGCGTGCGGTTGGCGCGAGTCCCCGAACGAGGGCGGCGAGTCCCCGAACGAGGGCGGGAGTGTAGCGTGGCTGACCGCGGCCGTCAACCATTTTGCGTCGCCGGGCGGATGTTGAAACGGTTTGTCGCCGGTGCTATAAGGTGTACGTGTCCTCTCGAACCGGGCCGACATCCTCTTTCCGTACCCGTGGCGCGAGATTCGCGGCTACGCGGTGGAGCATCGTGCTTGCCGCGGCCGGAGACCACGCCGCTACGGACGCGCGGCGGGGGTCAGGACAACCCGGCAGTGATCAGCCGCCCGGCGGGGTCTCGGCGGCCTTGCGGTCGGCTTGGGCGGCGTCCCGAAGTTCGTCGAGGTATCGTTCCCACTCGTAGCGCATCCATTGGTCCGGCGGCGCCCCGCCCCGTGCCCTTGCCAGGTGGTGGACGGCGTTCCGCAGCCACTCGCGCTGATCCACATGGTTGCGCGGGAGTCGCGTCGCAGGCCCTTCCGGATGATAGCCCGCCTTGGCGAGCATCCCGGCCAGCCGATCCTGCACGAGTCGGTGAAACTCTTTCTCGAGTGCGTCGCGCTCCGCATCGGCCGTCCGGCGGAGGTCCGCAATCAACATGTCAGCCAAGGCGCGGACATCGCGGATGTTGCCGGCCGGGTTGCGGCTCTCCAGGGCGGCCCATAGGTCGAGCAAGGTTTCGATCTGGCCCCGCGTCAACCTGTAATGCCAGTACGACGACACCATCTGTAGCAATTGCGGCCGCAGCGCTGCCCGCGCGAGCCGCACCTGGACCCACGCCTTGGCCGCCTCGACGTTGGCGTCACGCTGGCGGTCGGCTTCCTCCTTCGGGAGCCTTGTGCCGATATCAATCCACTTCACCTCGGCCGGGTGGTAAAGGCCGGCCACCGCTCGGACGCCGAGATCGCAGAACCGCAGGCGGACCGGCTCGAGATGCTTTCCGCCGGCAGCGCCCACCATGAAGCCATAATACTCCGTATTCTTCAAGAACGACTGGATGATCGGAAGGACGACCGCCTCGTCCAGCCAATTGGCCGGTTCGATGTAGATCTCGATGAACTCCCCCATAATGGCCGCCCTCTCCATACGGGTTAGTTTGTCCGACCCCAGAAGGCGGTTCAGGCGGGGCCGCCCCCAGTCGCCTGCGCGTGCATCGAGGTACAGGGCATAGGTTGTCCAGAATTGCACCGGGACAACATGTTTTTTCCGTGGCCACTCCACGAGGGCGACGTATTCGACGGCCTCCGCGCTTTCCTCGCCGCTGTGCCGCAGGCTTTCCAAAAACTCGCCCCGCAACCGGCTCTCCACTTCCAAGTAATACATCGGCGGTTGTTTCCTCGCCATCTCCTTCTCCCAACTTTCGAGGAACTTACGTGCGGCCCGCAGGCCGGCCTCGTACCGGGCGGTTTCCTCGGGGGTCCGCCGGCGCGGCTCCTGGGCCGCTCCGGCCGACCCGGAAATCATGACCAAAAGCCACACCGCCACCAGCGCCACTACGGCGGCTTGCTCCATGGCCCTTCTCGCCCAAGACCTCAGGTCATCCATTTCCGCATCCTCCACAAGCCTTGCTCTGGGTCTCACCCTTTTGTCAAGCCCCTACCTAAGGCGTCTCTACCACTTCCCAAGTCCCCCCCGTATCTGGGCGGGGCATGCGTCCAATCACTTTTTCTCCGGCGTCCCAGCGCCCATTCCCATTGTTATCAACAAAATCGCCCCCGAACGAACAGCCTCCGACGATCCCGGCGCTGATGACACCGGACGGCAAGGGCGGCGTGGTCGATTTGATCTGGGCCGCGAGGCTGGTCCTCTCCACGGTATTTTTACCCGTCGCATCCGCGAAGAAGCGATACGGTTCCCCCGTGTGGCAATGAAGGAGGTTTACGATTGCATCACCTCGTAAGAAAGGTCGAATGAGGTCCGCGTATTGCGGCATGGGCAGAGGATGCCAGTCCGACGGGAAGTTGGGGTCGAGTTGAATGATCGCCAGGTCCGTGGAGTGGCCCACCGCGTCCTTCTGGTTCTCAGGCTGCCGGGCGCACGTCATTATCCTCGCGATTTCTTCGGCCACCTTTTCCCCTTCTGCGTCCCCAACCGGGCGGTTAGGAGCCGCCCGGCGGGGTCTCGGCGGCCTTGCGGTCGGCTTGGGCGGCGTCCCGAAGTTCGTCCAGGTATCGTTCCCACTCGTAGCGCATCCACTGGTCCGGCGGCGCCCCGCCCCGTGCCCGTGCCAGGTGGTGGACGGCGTTGCGCAGCCACTCGCGCTGATCCACATGGTTGCGCGGGAGTCGCGTCGCAGGCCCCTCCGGCTGATAGCCCGCCTTGGCGAGCATCCCGGCCAGCCGATCATGCACGAGGCGGTGAAACTCTTTCTCGAGCGCGTCGCGGTCTTTGTCGCCCGTCCGCCGAAGATCTTCCTCAAGCAGGTCCGCCAAGGCGCGGACGTCGCGGATGTTGCCGGCCGGGTTGCGGCTCTCCAGGGCCGCCCAGAGGTCCAGCAAGGTTTCGATCTGGTCCCGCGTCAACCGGTAACGCCAATACGAGGACGCCATCTCGAGCAATTGCGGCCGCAGCCCTGCCCGCGCGAGCCGCACCTGGACCCACGCCTTGGCCGCCTTGACGTTCTCGTCGCGCTTGCGGTCGGCTTCCTCCTTCGGGAGCCTTGTGCCAATATCAATCCACTCTACCTCGGCCGGCTGGTAAAGGCCGGCCACCAACTGAACCCCCAGGTCGCAGAACCGCACGCTGACCGGCTCGAGATGCCGATCGCCCGCCGAACCGACAAGAGTGCAGAAGTAATCCGTGTTCTTGAGGAACGACTGGATGATCGGAAGGACGACCGCCTCGTCCAACCAATTGGCCGGTTCGATGGAGACCCGGATAAACTCCCCCATAATGCAAGCCTTGTCCATATGGGTTAGTTTGTCCGACTCCAGAAGGCGGTTCAGGTGGGGCCGCCCCCAGTCGCCCGCGCGTCCGCGAAGATACGCGGTATAGGTTATCCAGAATTCCCATGGGATAACGCGTTTTCTCCGTCGGCACTCCACGAGTGCGACGAATTCGGCCGCCTCCGCGCCTTCCCTGCCGTTTTGGCGCAGGCTTTCCAAAAACTCATCCTTGACCCCCTCCATGGCAATCGCGTAATCCCCTGGCGTTTTTTCCCGCGACGCTACTTTGTCGCGATCTTCCAGGAACTTGCGTGCGGCCCGGAGGCCGGCCTCGTACCTGGCGGTTTCCTCGGGGGTCCGCCGGCGCGGCTCCTGGGCCGCTCCGGCCGCCCCGGAAGTCATGACCAAAAGCCACACCGCCGCCAGCGCCACTACGGCGGCTTGCTCCATGGCCCTTCTCGCCCAAAACCTCGAGTTATCCATTTCCGCATCCTCCACAAGCCTTGCTCCGGGTCTCACACTTTTGTCAAGTCTCTAGAAACGGTTTCAAAACCACTGCAACCCCTCACCCTTGCCCTCTCCCACAAGGGGAGAGGGGGTTATGAAACAGACTCTAAGGCGTCTCTACCACTTGCCAAGTCCCCCCATCCGGGCGGGGCATGCGTCCAATCACAGGTTCTTCGGGGTCCCAGCGCCCATTCCCATTGTCATCAGCATAACCGCCCCCGCACGCACAGTTTCCGCTGATCCCGGCGCTGATGACACCGGACGGCAATGGCGGCGTGGTCGATTTGATCTGGGCCGCGAGGCTGGTCCTTTCCACAATATTTTCACCCGTCGCATCCGCGAAGAAGCTATACGGCTCCCCTGTAAAGCAATGCAGGAGGTTTACGATCGCATCATCCCGTAAGAAAGGTCGGATGAGGTCCGCGTAGTCTGGCACCGGCAGGGGATGCCAGTCCGACGGGTTGCCGAGCTGGATGATCGCCAGGTCCGTGGAGTGGCCCACAGTGTCCACTTGGTTCCAAGGTTGCCGGGCGCCCTCCATCACCCTCGCGATTTCGGTCA
>DATKUU010000258.1:0-3107 GCA_035530455.1 Phycisphaerae bacterium
CCTTTCCCGGCCGGCCTCGACCGAAAACAGCCGTTCCCAACTATTGCTGCCTCTTGCGGATTACCAGGAACACAACAACCAGGATAATCGCAATCGCCAGCAGCAAGAACCAGCCGGGTTCCCAAAGTCCCCAGAAGCCGAGCATAAGTCAGTCTCCTTCCCGTTCCGGTTCCCAACCCCCCGCCATAGTCATTGCTCCCGTCGAGCGAGGATACCAAATCGGACCCGGCTGTCAAGCAGATTTGAGCGACATCCGGAGTGCGGCCGATCATCTCTGCGCTTTGTCGCCCTCCAGCAGTTCGCACGCCCGCTCGAGGTCCGAAACCCGCAGCACGAGCGCCCCGCCGCGACCCGACAGGTCCGCCGTCCCGTAGGCGTACTGGATGTTGATCCCCGCCTCCGCCAGCCGCGCCGACAGCCGTTGCAGCGCCCCCGGCTGGTTCTCCAGGTCCAGCACAAGGACCTCCTGGGCCCGATAGGGAACCTTGGCGGCCTTGAGGATTTTTTCGGCCGCGCCGGGCTCGTCCACGATGAACCGCACGAACCCCTCGTCCGTGCAGTCCTCAATGCTCATGCCGCCGATGTTCACCTCCGCCCGCGCCAGCACGCCGCACAGCCGGCACAGGGCGCCGACTTGGTTCTGCATGGCTACCGAGATTTGCACGCGCTTGGGCATGGCCGTCCCTTTCCCTTTTCATCCATCCTACGGCGCCGTGTCGGGCGACTCCACCAATTCCTCCAGTTCCGCGATGCGGCGTTCGACCGTGCGGCGCTCGTCTTCGTTCAATCGCCGCGCGCCCTCCGGCGCCCGCGCGTCCAGCTCGAGCGCCCGGCGATACGCCTCCAGCACCGCGGCATCGTCGCCCAGCCGGTCCACGACGTCCGCCAGGCGCAGCCGCGTCGCTGCATCGTGCGGCGCCAGGCTTGCCGCACGCTCCAGGTTCGCGCGCGCCGCCTGGAGCGCCGACCGGTCCTCCAGCGCGCCCGGAACCGCCAGCCTGCACGCCGCCAACGCCAGATAGGCCTCCCGCAGCCGCGGGTGACGCGCAATCGCCTCCCGGTAGGCGCGGACGGCCTTCTCGGTCGCCAGGAGTCCCGGCGCGCCGGGAGGCTCCTCCTGTTCGGCCTCGGCCTGCCAGAGGCGGCCTTCGAGCCACGCCGGCTCCCAGGCCAGCGGGCTGGCGCGCCCCGCCTCGCGCAGCGCCTCGGCCCTTTCGAGGACCGTCTCCGACCCCACCGATGCATCCAGCCACGCTTGCTCGTGGATCGTCGGCAGGAGGAGCCATCTGACATACCCGAAACATCCGCCCATCACCGCAATCACAACGAGGAACTGAAGGCGCGGACCCAGCCGCACGCCCGCCCTGTAGTGAGAGATTCCCTCTACTACAGGGCCCGCCGCGCTCGGCGAATCTCCCTCGTCCCGCCGCTCCAGCGAGACGGCCAGCACCACCAGCATCGGCCACGCCGCCGACGCCGAAAAAAAGACCGGCGCCGCCTGCCCGTAAAGCCACCAGGCGACAACCCCGGCGATGCATCCCCATCGCACAAGCCCGAGTGGCCGGTCCGCCAGACGCATCCGCGACGGCGAATCGGCCGACGCCAGCGCCACGAGGACCCCCGCCCCGGCCAACACGCCGGCGCCGATCCGCACCCCCAACGGGAAAAATACGATGAATGCCGGCGCCGCCAGCACCACCACCGGCCCGAGCCGTACAAGGAGCGACGCGCCGGCGCCCTCGGCGTACGGCACCGCCGACCGCCTGCACCACGCCCGTACCACGAGGACCACGAGCGCGGCCGCAGCCGCAAGGCCTGCCAGGCCCATCTCGCTTCCGACGGCAAGCCAGACGTTTCCCGCCCGCACCGGCGCGCCGCCGAAGGCCAACGGTTCGTAGGCCGCATAGTGCCACTCGAAGTTCTCCAGGCCGACGCCCGCGAGGCCGCGATCCAGAAACATCGCCGCTGCGCCACGCCACGCGGCCGGCTCTTCCGCGCGCAGCCACGCGCCATGACGGACGACCAGCGCCGCCGCCAAGCCGAGCGCCGAAACCACAAGGACGACCGCCAGGCCGCGCGCCCCTCGTGTGCGGCCTGCCCGTCGTAGCCCGTCGGGCGAAGGCGGGAGGCGGCGCCACTTTTCGACCGCCAGGGCGACCGCCACCGGCAGCGCCAGGAGCATGACCGCCGCCAGAACGAACGGCCGGTCCTGCGTCTCCTGCGCGAGCGCCAGGCCGGCCGAGACCGCCGCCGTCGCCACCACGGCGCCCAGGAGGAACCGGCGGTCGGCGCCCGTACGCAGGACCTGGAGAAGGGCGAAGAAGGCGGCCCAGGCGCCGGTCATCTCGGCGGCGCGCACCACCGCCGCCGCCTTGTCCGACGCCGACGCCGTCGAAACCACCGCCCCCGCCACGAACAGCCCCACCGGCAAGAGAAGCCAGGGGTGCGCCAGTCGCACCCGGCCCGCGGCCGCCCACGACGCCGCGACGAGGATCGGCATCGTCCAGAGCGCCAAGCCCACCAGCAGCGTCACCACGGGGTCCGGCGCACCGGAAACGCCCAGAAACGACGCGCGGGTCGAGAATCGCGGCACGAGGAGCACCAGCGCGGCCGCCACGACCACAACGGCCCCGCGCAGGAATCGGGCCAGACGGTCCTCCGCACTCGGGGTGGGCATCATGTTATGGATTGCTGTAGAAACTATTGGGCCTCCCCGGCCGTCTTCGTCCCGGCGCGCCGCGACTGTTGTTCCAGCAGGCGCTCGCGCACGCGCGAAAAGAACGCATGGTAGTCCGGCGTCCGGTAGTCGGGGTAGGTCCACTCGAGCGCCGTCCAGCGGTCGCGGCGATAGAGGAGCGTCACCTCGCCGTAGATGCCGCCCTCCAGGTAGATGCGGTGGGCGTTGTCCTTCGTGGTGGCCAAGACCAGGCGCGAGGGCGCAATGTACCCGGGGTCGAGGTTCGCCGGCCGAAGGACCGGCCATTCGCGCGTCGCAGCGACGTCCTGCTCCACCTGGTTGGCGAGGCGCTTGATGCAGGCGAGACGGTCCGGCGGGATGAGTTCGGCGAAAGAAAGGAAACCGCGCAGCAACGGCTGGCCCATCTCGT
>DATKUU010000259.1:0-3451 GCA_035530455.1 Phycisphaerae bacterium
AGCGGCTTGGCAGCGGGGCGCTTGGTTTGGTCGCCCCCGGTGCTATAATGCGATGTCCACGGGGGATGCCATGTCCGAGCAGACGTTCGACATTGTGGTCGTTGGCGCGGGGCACGCCGGGTGCGAGGCCGCCTTGGCTGCCGCACGTCTCGGCGCCCGGACTGCTCTCCTCACGCTCCGCGCCGACCGGATCGCTCACATGTCGTGCAACCCGGCGATTGGCGGCCTGGCCAAGGGCCAGATCGTCCGCGAGGTGGATGCCCTCGGCGGCGAAATGGCGCGCGTCGCCGACTCGACGGCCATCCAGTGCCGCCTCCTGAACCGCAGCAAAGGGCCCGCCGTCCGCAGCCCGCGCGCCCAGTGCGACCGCGCGGCTTACAGTCAGGCCATGCGCGAGAGGCTCGCCCGGCAACCGGACCTCGAGGTCGTCGAAGAGGACGTTGTGGACCTTTTGGTCGAGCGCGGCCGAGTCGCCGGCGTCTTCTGTAGGAGCAGCCATCGCTACCGCGCTCGCGCCGTCGTCCTGACCACCGGCACGTTTCTGCGAGGTCTCCTGCACCGGGGGAGCCGGACGTGGCCGGGCGGGCGGTTGGACGAGCCATCGGCCGAGGGCCTCTCGGCAGCGCTCGAGCGAGCGGGTTTGCGCCTGGGCCGCCTGAAGACCGGCACGCCGCCGCGCGTGGACGGCCGGACGATCGATTTCGGCCGCATGACCGAGCAGCCGTCCGATCCCGACCCCGTCCGGTTCTCCTTCTCGTCGGCGCCTCAGCGGATGGAGCCCCTCTCGTGCTGGATCACCTGGACGACGCCGGAAGTGCACGAAGTGATCCGTTCGAGCCTCGACCGTGCCCCCCTCTACACCGGTCAGATTCGCTCCACCGGCCCGCGCTATTGCCCGAGCATCGAGGTCAAGGTTGTCCGCTTCCCCGACCGCTCGCGCCACCAGGTCTTCCTGGAGCCCGAGGGCCGCGCGACCGACGAGGTCTATTGCAACGGTATTGCGACGAGCCTGCCGGAGGACGTGCAGGACGAAATCGTCCGCGGCATTCCGGGCATGGAGAAGGCCCGCATCCTTCGATACGGGTATGCCATCGAGTACGATTTTGTGCCGCCGACTCAGACCCAGGCCACCCTCGAATTGAAGGCGCTCGAGGGCCTCTATCTGGCGGGGCAGATCAACGGGACGAGCGGCTACGAGGAAGCGGCGGGGCAGGGGTTGCTGGCCGGAATCAATGCCGCCCGCGCCTTGGCCGGTAAGCGCCCGGTGGTCCTCCGCCGCGACGAGGCTTACATCGGCGTCCTTGTGGACGACCTCGTGACCAAGGGCACCGAGGAGCCGTACCGCATGTTCACGAGCCTGGCCGAGTACCGGCTGCGTCTGCGCCACGACAACGCCGACCGGCGCCTCATGCCGATTGGGCGCGAAATCGGCCTGGTCGGCGACGACGCGTGGTGCGCGCTCCAGGAGAAGGAGCGCGAAATCCGGTCGGCCCAGGACGTCCTGGGCCGAACCCGGCGCGGCGGCCGGACGCTGGAAGAATTGCTTCGCCGCCCGGAGGTCACGTGGTCCTCCCTCGAGGCCGAGGTGCCCGACCTGGCGAGCCTTCGCCTCTCGCCCGAGGCCCGCGAGCAGGTTGAAATCGAGGCCAAGTATGCCGGGTACCTGGCACGGCAGGAGACCCAGGTCCAGCGGGCCCGCCGGATGGAAGACCGCGTCATCCCCGCCGGCCTCGACTATTCAGCCGTCCCGCACCTGCGGACCGAGGCCCGCGAGAAACTCGCCCGCATCCGCCCGCGGTCGCTCGGCCAGGCGACCCGGATTGCCGGCATCGGCCCGGCCGACCTCGCCGTCCTCCTGATCCACCTGAAGCGCTAGCGGCCGCGGATCCCTTCAGTTGCCGCTTTCTTCAAGGCAGGCGGACCGCCCAGCCGATAAGAAAGAGTGCGGCAGCGGGTACCGCAGGAGGTGGTTTTCTGCGCCGGCGGTGTACCCTGTTTCGATGCGGGAACCGAGTATGCACAGGATACAGGAAAGACGGCGTCACACGCGCTGGCCGACCGCCTGCAGGGCGGTCGTTCGCGACAAGGCCGGGCGGGTGCTTATGCGGGGCCGGGGGGCCGATGTATCACCTGGCGGCATTTGCATCGTCGGTCCCGGCAGCGAAGCCCTGCAAGTCAATATGCCCGTTTGGGTTGAACTTAGCGTACCGAGCCCGCGCGCCAGCGGCCCGCCCGTCCGTATTGTCAAGGTGCACGGCGAAATCCGGCGCGTCACCGACATGGGAGGTTGGAAGAGCATCCTCGTCGTTGTCTTTGACAGCGACTTCGAGCGGTCGCTGCTCGACCCCATCCCCTAGCCCGCCTACAGGCGTCCCGCCAAACGTCCCGCAACCAGCGCCAGAACCACCGCGCCGGCCGCCCATACCAGATAAATCCCCACGGGCTCTTCGCCCTGCGCCTCGGCTTTGGCGACGCCATCGGCGAGCGATGCGAGGCGCTCGTGGACCTGTCCCCCTCCTGCCCGGACGATGGTCTCCAGGCGCTTGAGGTCCACGCCGAAACGCTCGTACTCGCGCGGCGGAAGCCCCGGCAGCGCCAGGCAGGCCTGCACGCCCGGCGCGTCCTCGGCGTGGACGGCCAACGAAGCCGCTTGGGCGCTCCGCGGCCCGATGTCCGCCTCGTAAAGGCCGGGTCCCACCGCGTCGAGCCGTACGTCTTGCACCGTGGAAGCCCCCGATTCAAAGACCGCGGCTGTGAACCGGCGGGGGGCCGCGGCGACGGCCGACGGCGATTCCTCGACGCGGATCCGCCACCGGCCGTCACGCTCCACGAGCCCGGCCGACCAATCGGCCGGCTCGCCCGGACTCCGCAGCCACGTCAGAACCTCACCCAGATAGCGCGCGAGTTGGCTGTCGGTTGTCCACGCGTCGCCCGCGTGCCCCGCAGGCCAGGGCATGGCGGCAACCTTGCCCAAGCCCCGGCGCCACGTGGCCAGCAGAGGGACCGCCCCCTCGCGCGTTTCCCAGTGGACGGTCGCGCCTTCCTTGGCGCGCGTAGCGTTCCAGGCGCCGACGGCGGGAAGCGGCGGTCCGGCCCGCCGCCAGACGGGCTCCGCGTCGCGCCAGACGATCTGGCGCGGCTCTTCGGTCAGCCCTTCGCCTCGCGCCCACGCCAGGTCCGCGAGGAATGTCTCCGCCAGGCGCGCCAGGTCCGCCGACCGATAGAGCCGTCCGCCCGTCTGCTCGGCCAACCGGCCCAGACGCTCCAGGTCGGCATCGGCGCCCGTGGCGACGACCGAGACGCTCGCCGCCCGTTCCTTGCACAGCACCGCCAGCCGCGGACAATCGAAATCCTCGCTCCGGCCGTCGCTCAGGAGCACGAGATGCCGCACGGTCGCGTCCGCCGGCCCCGCAGGCGGGGAGAGCATCTCGGCGGCGCGTTCGACAGCGGG
>DATKUU010000260.1:0-12580 GCA_035530455.1 Phycisphaerae bacterium
CGATCTCCACGCGGCCGCTTTTTGTTTGTTTGCGCGGCCACCTGGACGCCCGCCCCGCCGCCGGCGAGAATGAACGGCGCAAAAGAAAACCGCCATCCGCGGCGCGGCACGGATGGCCTGGAGGCAGCCATGAAGGTGGTCCTGCGACCGATTGAGTCGATCCGCCCGTACCCGGGCAACCCCCGCGTCAACGATCCGGCCGTCGCCGCCGTCGCCCGGTCGATCCGCGAGTTCGGATTCCGCCAGCCGATCGTCGTCGACGCCGCCGACGTCATCATCGTCGGCCACACCCGCTGGAAGGCCGCCCAGCAGCTCGGGCTCAAACGCGTCCCCGTCCACGTCGCGACCGACCTCAAGCCCGACCAGGTGCGCGCGTACCGCCTCGCCGACAATCAGACCTCCGACCTGTCCGATTGGAATTACGAGCTGCTCCTGGCCGAGCTGGGCGAGCTGAATGACGTCGACTTTGACCTCGAGGCCCTGGGATTTCCCGCCGACCAGCTCGGCAGCCTGCTGGAGCCCGGCCTGGCCGAGGGCCTCACCGACCCCGACGCCGTCCCCGAGCCGCCCGACAAGGCCACGACCCAGCCCGGAGATCTCTACGTCCTCGGCGACCACCGCCTCCTGTGCGGCGACGCCGGCAAGGCCGCCGACGTCGACCGCCTCCTCGACGGGGCGAAGATCCACCTGGTCAACACCGACCCGCCCTATTGCGACGTCATCGTGCAGCGATGGCAGGCCTTCACCGGCCGCCAGGCCGAGAGGACCACCCCGAAACCGGCCGCCCCGGGCCGCCGCCCCCGCCGGGCCCCCGGGACCGCCCGCAAGGCCCCCAGCAAGAAACCACACCGATGACCACCAGGCCGAAACCCCCAGGTCGCCCCGTGTCAGCTCGAACCCCCCGGGCCGCCCGGAGGCCCGCCCCGCGGCCGATCGCCCGCCCGTGCGACACAGGGACCCCGCGTCGCGGCCCCGGGGCCCGACGCCGCCAGGTCGCCCGCCAAACAGGGACCCCCAGGCCACGGTTTCGGACGCCCCGGCCGGCCGGCACGCCAGCCCCCCCCAGGTTGCCCCGTGTGAGCAAAGCCCCAGCCGGCCGCCGCCAAGTCCCGCCCCGCCGCCGATCGCCCGCCCGGGCCACCCCAGGACCCCCGCCTGGAGGGCGTGCCCGGAGATGAGCAAGACGAGCCCAGCCAACCGGGCCCTCTCCAAGCTCCGCATCGCCCGCGGCTGCCTGATCGGCCTCGAGCTGGCCGTCGCCGACGCCGCCAAGCGCACCACCATCCGCACCATCCGCCAGGACCTGGCCGCCGCCCGCACCTTCGCCCGGCGAGCCCAGGAGAAGATCGCCGACGCCCAGGGCGCCATGGTCGCCGCCTTCGCCGCGGCGAACGTGCCCTTTTCCATCCGCCCGCGCAAAGGAAAGGCCCCGGCCGATCGGGTCGGGGCCTCGTCCAGGGCGAAGTGAGCCCGCCGAAGATAGCCTCGGCGGTCTACCGGGGCGGCGCAATCGCCCTCCCGATGTCGGTCAGATCAAACGCGTTCGGCCCGGTCTTGCGGAACCGGCAAGCGGAGCCCTTGCTGGCGATCTCGCGGATCATGGCCGCGTAGATCGTCGCCGCCGGCGTCTTGCCCTTCGTCGACCAGAGCTCCCGCTTGAGCGCCAGATCGACGATGGCCTGCGCCCCCAGCGGCCCATCCGCCTTCGCCAGGACCGCGACCGCCGCGTCGAGGCCGCTGCGGCCCTTGCCCTTGGCCTTGACCTTCGGCGTCGCCCGCGGGGTCGGCCGCTTGCGCCTCGCCGTCGGCACCGTCACGCCCTTGGTCAAGTCCCCCTTCTCGACCGCCGCGACCGTTGCGGCCACGCCCGGCTTCGCCCTGGCCTTCTTCGCCAGCTCCGCGACCACGGCCGGCGCCGCGGCCGACATCGCCCGCTCGCTGGCCGTCATGCGGTCGGTCGACTTCCGCCGCTCCGCGGCCAGACGGGCGTTCTCCCGGTTCGCCGCCGCGGCCGGCTTGGCGGCCGGCTCGAGGGCCTTCCCGTTCCGATCGCAGCGGCACTGCACCCTCGAGGCCGCGGCGACGATCACCGGCCGCCTGGTGGCGATGTCCAGCCCGTCCCAGCCCGGCTTCCCATCCCGCTCGCCGGTGACCCGCGCAACCGTGGTCTTGCCGCGATACGAGATCCGATACAGCTCGCCCACAACTACGTCCTGCTTCTTCATGACACGATCCTTTCCCAAAGTGACCGGCCCGGCAACCCGCCAGGCCCGGACGCGGAGGCCGCCGCCGGCGACGCCCACGTGCGGGCCCGGCCCGCACGACGCGACTAGGTCGGCACCCGCCGGCCGTTGACGTACCCGACCACGTGGCCGGCACGCTTCGCCCACTGGCGGGCCCGCAAGATCGCGGCCCGCGAGCTGCCGCAATCTGCCGTGCAGTGGAGCCCGCCGCCCGCGCCCTGCGCGAGGACCTGGGCAAAGGCCCCGACGCCGTCCCGAGCGACACCCGTCTCGATCACAACAGAAACCATGCCAATCTCCTTCAAGCTACCGGCCCGGCACCATCGCCAGGCCCGGACGCGGAGGCCGCCGCCGGCGACGCCCGCGTGCGGGCCTGGCCCGCACGACCATCACCCAAAGAAGTGCTCGAGCGCCAACCGATACGGGGCGACGTCGCCCGCGCATCCGTCGGAACCCTCGAGCTGCCGGTGCAGCCGCGCCGCCCAGGCCCAGCCGCCCTGCCCGCGCCAGTCGCCCGGAGAGATCACCCAAGAGCCCTGACGCGGCGACCCGGTCGAAACCTCCCAGTTCACCATGACGTCCAAACCGCTGCGGAGAATCGTCGCCCAGCCGCGAGCGCCCTCGACAATGATCTGCGTGATTTTCATGGCCTTGTCCTTTCGCCTTGGCCCCGGCACCATCGCCAGGCCCGGACGCGGAGGCCGCCGACAGCGACGCCCGCGTGCGGGCCCGGCCCGCACGGCCGCGCTACAGCCCCAGCTCCTCACCGAGCCGCACCTGCTCCTCCGGCCCGCCGAGCATCTTCACCAGTTCTTCGGCGAACCAGTGGACCTGCCCATCGACCTGCGGGTTGTTGGTCCGGTTGATCCGCAGGCAGGAGACCACCGCCGCCACGGCATGCGGGCTGAGGTTGTCCCGGATGACGTCCCGCAGAACCTCCGTGAGGTCGCCGCTGTACGCTACCGCCTCCCGCGGCGGCACCGTCACCTGCACCGATCGCCCGTTCACCTTCGCCTCGTACGTTTTCGGCCGCTTCTGCTTCGTCATCGTTCTGCCCTTTCCTTGGCCCCGGCACCATTGCCGGGCCCATGCCCGGCCGCCCCGCGGGGCGCCCGGGCGCGGGCCCGACTAGCCCGCCGCCGCCAGCTGCTCGCCGGCCTCGCCCGCCAGCTCGTCCCGCGCCGTCGCCAGCGCCGCCGGCGGCACCAGGTAGTACCGCCTCGACCAGAATTTTCCCGACCGCTCATACACCGGCCACGTCTCGCCCGGCGCCAACGCCCTGACCCGATACAGCAGGCGACGATCGCCGCCGACGGCCATCGATACCAGCTCGACCGTGCCCTGGTGGTAATGGAAGGTTTTGCGGGCCCGGCCGCGAGCCGGCCGAACCAGCACATTCCCCTGCGACCGGAGGCCGCCGCGGCCCCAGTCGTAAAGACGCTGCCCCGACCAAGCAACCGGAACCGTCGTCCAGCGACCGTAAACCGTATCCGCTTTCGCGACCATGACATTCTCCTCGTTCCGTTCGTTCGGATTCGCGTTTTTGATTTCGACGTCCATCGTTCAACCGAACACATAATACCATGCCCCGCCAGGACGTCAACCCTAAAGTATGTCGCCAATTCGACTTATGACGCATGTGGCCGCGTGTTCGCCAGTTACGGGCGAAAAAAGAATGTGGATTTTGCCCGCAACCCCCTTTCCCGCCTCGACTTCCGCCGCCCCCCGGGCGCCGCGGCCCCCGCTGTCAGCTGCAACCCCCGCCAGCAGAACACCTCGCGCGTTGCCCCCGCCCCCGCCGATAGAGGACAATGCCAGCCGGCCAGGCCCTGGAGATCTGGATGGCAAGAAAACGCGCGAAGGCCAGCGGCCGGCGGACCCGCAAGCCCGCCAAGCCGCCCCGAAGCACCTCGCCGCCGCCCGCCGCCGACCCCACGTCGCTCACCGCCGCCGCCGCCGCCCGCCTCCTCCGAGTCCCGGTCGAGGCCATCACCCGGCACATCGAACTGGGCGCCCCGGCGGATCCGGAAGGCCGACTGAACCTCATCCATTACGCCGCTTGGCTGCTGCGCCAGCTTGCCGAGTCGGCCACGCCGTCCTGAGAAAAGAGCGGGGACCGCACGCGCGCGAACGCGCCGGTCCCCTGGGCAGACACCAGCAAGGAGTGTCAGCCATGAGGAAGCATGCAATACATTCAGCTGGTCGGACCAAGCTCACCCGGAAAATGCTGGAGACGCCGATGTCGGCCGTACAGCTGGCAAGGCTGATCTCCGAAGCCGGCAAGCGGATCGACCCCGCCGTCATTCCCCGCCACATCAAGGACGGGGCTCCGGCAGACAAACGCGGCCGACTCCGCCTGGCCAGGTACGCCGCGTGGTTGGCCGGGCAGGTCGACAAACGCCGCACGCCAGCGAAGTGACCGCCGCCGATGCCAACCGATCTGACCAGACTGACGCGGAGCCAGCTCCTGCAGCTGCTGAACGGCACGCCCCTGGGCACCGTCCTGACCCGCTCGCGTCTCCGCCGACAGATGGACGCCGCCGCCGGCCGCATCGGCGACGGCAAGACCGTCCACCTGCTGAAGTACATCCGCTGGCTGATCCTCGAGCACGACCGGCCGCGCGCGAGCCCGGCCGACTACGCCGAGGCCCGCCGCCGCCAGTCCGAGCGGAACCGCGCCGCGACCAAAGCCGGCCAGGACGTCGGGCCGATCCCCGACGTCGCCGACATGCCCCGCCGCCAGGCCGCCGAGAAATCCCTGCGGAAATTCTGCGAAACCCACTTCGCGGAGACATTCACCTGGCCCTGGTCCGACGATCACCTCAATGCCCTCGCCACGATCGAACGGGTGATCACCGACCCCGGCCTCTTTGCCTTCGCCATGCCCCGCGGCTCCGGCAAGACCTGCCTGGCCCGAATCGCCGCGCTGTGGGCGACCCTCACCGGCCGCCGCGCGTTCCCCTGCCTCATCGGCGGCTCCAAGGAACGCGGCCGCGAGATCCTGGCCCCGCTGCGAATGGCGATCCTGGAGAACGCGCTGCTGCTTGCCGATTGGCCGGAAGCCATCCACCCGCTGCGGGCGCTGGAGAACTCGTCCAAGCGCCAACTCCAGCAGCACGTCGGCGGCCGCCTCACCCACGTCCGCTGGGGTCAGGAGAAGCTCGTCTTCCCAACACTGGCCGCCGAGGACCTGCCCCCGGGCCTGCGCGAGCGCGGCCTGATGGCCAGCCCCTCCGGCGGGGCCGTGATCTCCGTCACGAGCCTGGACGCCAACATCCGCGGCCAGCACCACGCCCGGCCGGACGGAACGGTCATCCGGCCGAGCCTGGTCTTTCTCGACGACCCGCAGACGCGCGAGTCCGCCAGGTCCCCGGCGCAAACCAAGTTCCGCCTCGACCTGCTCTACGGCGACGTCCTCCCGATGGCGGGCCCGGGCCAGCAGATTTCCGCCATGCTCACCTGCACGAAGATGTACGCGGGCGACCTGGCCGACCAGCTCCTCGACCGCGGCAAGTTCCCCGACTGGCAGGGCCAGTGCACCCGCCTCGTCTACGCCTGGCCGACCAACACCAAGCTCTGGGAGGAATACGCCGCCATCCGTGCCGACGCCCTGCGCCGCGGCCTGGGCATGGCCCCGGCCACGAAGTTCTACCGCGACCACCGGGAGGCGATGGACCTCGGGGCCAAGACGGCCTGGGCGGAACGATACACCCGGGGCGTCGAGCTGTCGGCGATACAGCACGCCATGAACCTCCGCCTGCGGTCGCCGGAGGCCTTCGCCGCCGAATACCAGAACGAGCCCGTCGCCGAACAGGTCAGCGAGGAGCAGCTCACCTCCCGCCAGGTGACCGAGCGCTGCAGCGGCCGGGCCCGCGGCTCGGCGCCCCTGGCGACCGCCCACCTGACGGCGGCCGTGGACATCCACGACCGGCTGCTGTACTGGGTGGCGTGCGCCTGGATGGATGACTTCACCGGCTACGTGGTGGATTACGGCACCGAGCCGGAACAGTCGGAGGCGTGGTTCGACCTGCGGAGCTGCCGCCGCACACTGCGGCGGGGCCACCCCGGAATCGGCGACGACGGGGCCATCCAGGCCGGCCTGGAGGACCTCGTCAGCCGGCTGCTGAACCGCCCCTGGCCCCGCCAGGGCGGCGGCGTGCTGCGCATCGAACGGCTGCTGGTCGACAGCGGCTACAAGCCGACCATCGTCGGCGCCGTCAAGCACAAGATCGGCGGCAGCGCGATGATGCTCTCCCGCGGCATGGGCATCGGGGCGAGAAACCGCCCGATCAGCCAGTACCGCCGCAAGCCCGGGGAGAAATACGGGCACCACTACTACATCCCCAACGTCAAGGGCACCTCCGAATTCCCGCACGTTCAAATCGATGTAAACTACTGGAAATCCTTCGTGCACACCGCCTTCATCGCCGCCCCGGGCGAGCCCGGCAGCCTCACCCTCTTCGGCCGCAAGGCCGATGCCCACCAGATGCTGGCCGAGCACATCGCCGCCTCGGAATCCTGGGTGGAGACGTTCGGCCGCGGCCGGGTCGTGCACGAATGGCGGCAGCGGGCCAACCGCCCCGACAATCACTGGTTCGACTGCCTCGTCGCCTGTGCCTGCGCCGCGGCAATGGCCGGCTGCGCCAGCGCCGCCATGCGCACCACCGCCAGGCCGGAACGGAGGATGCTGACCCAAGCCGATTTCAATAAGCCGAGGACGCGACTGTGAAATCAAAATCGCGAAGAGCAAAACGCCGAAAGCCGACCAGGCCCAAACGCCGGCCCCTCGCCGCCGCCGACGGCGACCTCCACGAAGGCGAGACGATCCCGGTCGGCGACCTGGCCGACCAGATGCCCGACCTGGCCGACGCCGGGATCCCGCCGCCGCTCGAGCCGCCGGCGGAGCCCGACGAGGGCCTCGTCTGCCGCACCTGCGGCTGCCGGCATTTCTGGGTGCTGTACGTGCGGCCCCGCCCCGGGCAACTGGTCCGCCGGCGGGAATGCCGCAACTGCGGCCGGAGGATCACCACGGTCGAGCAAAACGCGGCCGACGCCGAGGGCTGACGACGGAAGATCTGTCCACGAATTACACGAATTACACGAAGGAAGGATCGGGACCATGAAGCAACCCAGGAAGCACCCCGCGAAGGGCAAGGCTGATGAGCAAACTGCGCGACTGTGACCTCCTGGCGGTTGGGCTGGCCCTGGGGGGCGTGTTGGTGCTGCTTCTTCTTTCCGTACTATGGCCGGACGAATCGATTCGCTGATGTAGGACCTCTGCGGAGAACCAGGGGCCAGTTGATCTGCTAATCTGTTGATCAGTTAATCGGTTGCGTTCGTGTAATTCGTGTAATTCGTGGACAACTCTTCGCTTCTCAACCCCCCTTCGTGGACGAATTTTCCCGCCCCAGCGCTATACATATCGAAAAATCTGCCTTTCTGGCAGATTCGGCTGACCGGAGGTTCGTCCGGGGGGCGATGACCCGGGTATGACCACCAACCTCGACGACGCCATCACCAGCAACGCCGAGGGGCCCGCCCAGGCCTCCGGCGACGGGACCAGCATGCGGCAGCACGACCTCGGGGCGATGATCGCGGCCGACAAGTACCTCGCCGCCAAGCGCGCCAGGGTCGACCCTCGCCTGGCCCTGCTCCGGCTCAAGATCGTGCCCCCAGGGACGGTGTAAGAATGGGATGGTTTGGATCCCGCAAGCGGCAAAGATCCGCCGCGGCCGCGGCCTTCGCCTCCGCCTACGCCGCGGGCGCCCGGGCCGTCCGCGCCAAGTACGACGCCGCCCAAACCACGCCCGAGAACCGCCGGCACTGGGCAAACGCCGACGCCCTCTCCGCGAACGCCGCGATGACCCCGGACGTCCGGCGCATCCTCCGAATGCGGGCTCGCTATGAGGTCGCCAATAACTCCTATGCCAAGGGGATCGTCCTCACCCTGGCCAACGACGTGATCGGCACCGGCCCGCGCCTTCAGATGCTCAGCGAGGACCCCAAGGCCAACCGGCTCATCGAGCGAGAGTTCGCCGCCTGGATGAAAACGATCGACCTGGCCGCGAAGCTCCGCACGATGCGAATGGCCCGGGCCGAGGACGGCGAGGCCTTCGCGATGCTCGTCAGCAATCCAAACCTCAAATCGGACGTCCAGCTGGACATCCGCCTCATCGAGGCCGAACAGGTCACCACGCCCGTCGTGGCGAGCATGCCGACCGCCGCCGTGGACGGCATCGTATTCGACGACCACGGCAACCCGATCACATACCACGTCCTCAAGAGCCACCCCGGCGCGAGCATCGCCCCGCCGGGCACGGAATACGATTTGGTCCCCGCGAAAAACATGGTGCACTGGTTCCGGGCGGACCGGCCGGGCCAGTCCCGCGGCGTGCCCGACATCACCCCGGCGCTGCCCCTGTTCGCCCAGCTCCGCCGCTACACCCTGGCCGTGATCGCCGCCGCCGAGACGGCCGCCGACATCGCCGTCTTCATGAAAACGTCGATGCCGGCCGACGGCGAGGCCACGCCCATCGCGGTCAATACGGAAATGGAGTTCAGCCCGAGGATGGCCGTCTTCGCCCCCGAGGGCTGGGAGCCGTCCCAGATCAAGGCCGAGCAGCCCCCGACGACTTACGAGATGTTCAAGCGGGAGATCGTCAACGAGATCGCCCGCTGCCTGAACATGCCCTACAACATCGCCGCCGGCAATTCGGCCCGCTACAACTACGCCTCCGGCAGGCTGGACCACCAGATGTACTTCAAGAGCATCCGGGTCGAGCAGACGCACTGCGAAGGCGTCGTGCTCGATCCGATCCTCAACGCCTGGATGGTCGAGGCCGTGAAAGTCCTCGACGATCTGCAGGATCTGGAAGAGTGGCCGCACCAGTGGTTCTGGACCGGCCACGAGCACGTCGACCCCAACAAGGAAGCGACCGCCGCGACCGCGCTCCTGGGGGCCGGCCTGCTGACCGAGGCGGAGTACTGCGCCCGCAAGGGGATGGACTGGGAAGAGGAGCAGGACCAGCGCAAGCGCGAAGCGGAAGGCCGGAAAAAGCGCGGCCTGCCCGAGCCGACCGGCGCCGCCCCCGCCAAAGACCCCGACGAGGATCTCGACGAGAAGATCGACGAGAAGCTCGACGAGAAGAGGGAGACTGCCGATGCCCCTGCCTAAACGACGCAAGGGAGAGAAGAAAGCAGCCTTCGTTGATCGCTGCATGGCCGATGCGAAGATGGTCAAAGAGTATCCAGACGCCGAGCAGCGCCGGGCGATCTGCGAAGGGCAATCCGCCGCGGCCGCCAGCGAGGGCCCCGCCATCGGCCTGGCCGGCAGCCGGTGGGACGGCGGGGCCGAGGCCCCCGCCACGCTCGAGCTCTCCGGGCCGGTCGACTTCGACCTCGAGGCCGCGGCCGGCGCCGACGGCACGCCCAGGCTGCCGCGGTTCAAGATGATCGCCTACACCGGCGGGCCGATGCGGATCTCCCTGTGGAGATACCCCGTCGTCGTCGACCTGGCCGGCCTGGCGATCCCGAACCAGAACGCCCCCATCCGCGAATCCCACCAGAGCCGGATCGGGCACGCGCAGAGCATCGCCGTCGTCGACGGAAACCTCACCGCGTCCGGCACAATCTCCTGCACCGGCCCGGCCGCAAAGGAAGTCGTCGACGATGCCAAGAACGGCTTCCCCTGGAAGGCGAGCATCGGGGCGTCGGTCGATCAGTTCGAGTTCGTGAAAGAGAACCAAAAGGCGACGGTCAACGGCCGCGACTTCGACGGCCCCGTCAACATCGTCCGCAAATCAACCCTTCTGGAAATAAGTTTCGTGGACGTGCCGGCCGACCCGGGAACGTCCGTGAAGGTCGCCGCGAAGGCCGCGGCATCCAATATGGGAGACACGCAAATGGACTGGGAAAAGTGGCTTACCAAATACGGCATCGATGCCGCCGGGCTCGACGACGACCAGACGGCAACGCTGCGGGCGGCATACGACGCCGGCGAAGAGCCCCCGGCCGAGTTCCTGCCGACGGCGCCCAAGAAACGCCGCCGGGCACCGGCCAACTCCGGCAGCGGCGACGTGGACGCCATCATCGCCGCCGCCAAGGCCGAGCGCGAGCGGGTGCGGCAGATCACGGCCCTGGTCGAGGAAGCGGCCAGCACCCCCGGCGCCGACATCGAAGCGCTCGAGGACATCGCGGCGAAGGCAACCACGGAATCCTGGCCCGTCAAGGACCTGGAGCTGGCCATCCTCCGCGTCACGCGGCCGAAGGCCCCGGCGATCCACGCGCGGACCCAGCAGGTGGGCCAGCCGCTCCTCGAGGCCGCGGCCCTGATGGCGGCCGGCTTCGGCGGCGACGGACTCGTCCGATCGCTCGGCCAGGAAACCGTCGAGGCGGCGTCTCGCCGCTATGGGCAAACGATAGGCCTCCAGGAGCTGATCCTGGAGGCCGCCGCGGCCAACGGCTACACCGGCCGGGCCCGGATCACCCCCGGCAACTGGCGCGAGGTACTCTCGTGGGCTGCACCGCCGCCAGTGCAGGCGGCGGGCTTCTCCACCGTCGACCTGACCGGGATCCTAGGCGCCGTCGCCTACAAGGCCCTCGCCGCCGTCGCCGGCGAGCCCCAGTGGCTCGCGCCCCTGATCACCGGCAAGGCCAGCCATGCGAATTTCCATTCGCATACCGTCTACAGCCTGGCCATGACGGGCGAACTCCTGCCGGTGGGCCCGACCGGAGAACTGAAGCACATGAAGTTCTCCGAGGAGTCCTACACCCGCCAGGTGTCGACCCGCGGGGCCATCCTGCGGCTCAGCCGCACCGACGTGATCAACGACGACCTGGGCGTGTTCACCCGCAACGCCTCGGGCCTGGCCCGCAAGAGCTACACGACCCGCGAGAAGGCCCTCTTCACCGCCGTCTGCGTCACCGGGGCCGGCACCACCCACTTCACCGCCGCCCACGGCAACTACCTGACCGGGGCCGGCACCGCCTTCAGCGCCGCCGCGATGGCGACGGCGATCGTCGCCTTCCGCGGGCTCAAGGGCCCCGACGGCGACCCGATCATGGTAGAGCCCGCCGTCCTGCTGCTGCCCCCGACCCTCGAGGACGAAGGCCGCCGCCTGCTGGCGACCGGCAGCAACGTGGTCATGTACGGCGTCGGTGCGGCCAAGTCGATCGGCAGCTCGGCGAACGTGTACGCCGGCCGCTTCGGCGGGGCCCCGCTCATCAGCCCCTGGCTGGAGAACGCCGCCCTCACCGGCCATTCTGCCGCGTACTGGTATCTGCTGGCCGACCCCAACCAGTACCCCTGCTTTGAGATCGCGTACCTCAACGGCGCCGAGACGCCGATCGTCGAGTATTTCGGCCTCGAGTCCCAGGCGGACGTCCTCGGCATGACCTGGCGGGTCTACTGGGACTTCGGCGTCGGCGCCGCCGAGTGGCGGGCGGGCGTCAAGAGCGCCGGCGCATAGACGGCCCGCCGCGTTCGGCTCGGGCCTTTGGAACGTTTTCGCGACCGTTGTCGCGACGAAATGACACCGCGGGGCAACCGAGCTCCGCACGGAGACAATCATGGCCAACATCAGCCAGTACTATCAGGAAGGCCGGGCGATCGACCACACCCCGGCCGCGGCGATCTACGCCGGCAACATCATCAACATCGGCGCGCTGTCGGGCTTCACCCCGCGCGACGTGGCGGCCTCGGCCGTGGGGGCCCTCCACATCGACGGAGTGATCCGCGGCCCCTACGTCGGCGGCGCCGCCAACATCGGCGACAAAGTCTGGTGGGACGCCAACGGCACCCCCTACGGCGGGGCGGCCGACGGCGCGTTCACCTGCAGCGCCCCGGACGGCGACTGGTGGGTTGGGACACTGGTCAAGGCGGCCGTCGCGGCCGACGCGACCTGCGACATCGCCCTCAACCGGGCGAACCCGAACCTGCCGGCGTGGCAGGAAAAAACCCACATCCTGACCGCCGTGGACCTGACCCTCGCCGCGGCCACCCACAGCGGCGGCGTGATCCACGTCACCGCCGACGTCGGCTTTGACACGACCATCACCCTGCCGGTGGGCGTCGTCGGGATGGACTGGGTGATCCAGAACGACGAGGCGGACGGCATCAACGGCATGATCGTCGACCTGAACGGGAACGAGATCATCGAAGGCCAGAACCTGACGATCGCGGCCACCAAGACCGCGATCAACACGCTTGCCACCAGCCTCCGCGGCGACTTCCTCCACCTGGTCTGCAACGTGGCCGCGACCAGCTGGCGCTGCGTCGGCAAGCGCGGGATCTGGGTGACCTCGTAGTCCAGGGCGTCCGCAACGGACAAGGCGCGGCC